>NZ_JASF01000005.1:1310744-1638431 GCF_000622405.1 Sulfitobacter donghicola DSW-25 = KCTC 12864 = JCM 14565 | reverse complement strand
GCCTTGGAGGTCGAGAACTGCGTATTGAGCAGCGGCGCCGTACGCTGATCCACACTCAGCAAGATAAACTGACGGTTCACGCCCTTGTGGTTGAGATACAGCGGATCGCCCAACTCATCCCCGACCTCGGGCGAATAGCCAGAGATATCGACGTAGAAATCAGAGAGCTTCGTCCGCTGCCCCGTCAGATGATGCAGCGCGCGGTTATACCGCTCGACCAGCGCGGGCGAGTGGACATGAAAGAGGTTGCCGAACATCAGGCCGGCGCGGATGAGGCGGTTCATCTAAATACCCTCAAACCATGATGTATCAATATGGACCTGTTCAACCATCTTCGTCGAAACACCTAGTCCATTTTCCTTCAAAAGCTCACAAAGCCGCGGACCATCAATCAAGTCCAACGCCGTAGCACCATCCCGAGTAGCCTCGTCACGAGCTTGGGCAGTGTAATGGCCTGTTGTAATAAACAACCCTTTATCCGCCCGCCCTTGCATTGCCCCCCGAAAATCCCGAATTTCCCCTGCAGCAACGCCACCTTTGTACCGTTTACATTGGAAATATACTTGGAACGATACCAGATTAACCCGAAGAACTCCGACGCCGTCAATGCCTCCGTCCCCTGATTTTCCACGCACTTCAACCTTTGTAAAACCAGCCTCCCTTAGAAGCCGTTGAGCAAGCCTTTCAAAGGCACTTGGGTCCATTTTACGCAGCACGGACAGTAGCACTTCATCCCAAGTCAGCTCAGATGGACGATCGGGTGTATTTTTAGACTCCGAAACATCTTGTGGGACAACAACTTTTTCTAAAGCTAGGCTCTTATTCTTTGCTTGCCGTTTTTCACGGGCCTTCTCTCGCTCATCTGCTAGAACAAGATCATAAAGGTGTTTGGATTTTTGGTACGAAGTAACATTAGAACCAGCGCTGGTTAGCGACCAAACTCCTTTTGTTGAGTTTTCTAATGCTCCCCCTTTTTTTAGATAAGTTCGGGACCACGCCAAATAATAGTTCAACCGAGGACTGTTCCCGTCCGACATCATATAGGATTGCTCCTCTTCAGAGCACCCTTCTAACTCAGCAACCTTTTCATCCAATTCAGAAATAGCAGCCGAGCCACCCATTTCTTTTAAGGCCTGAATTGTGATCAGCATCATGCCCGCTAAATCAGGGAAACCACTCTCTCCAATTTCGAAGGTTCTACTCATCTCCTACCCTCCAAATACCGCTCCCACTTTCCATCCGACCCAACGCTCTCACGACCGGCCCAAACGGAACACAAACGGCACCGCCAAGGCAAACAACGGCAGGGCAAATGCACGGTAGGTGAGTTGCAAATTATACCCCACATAAGACGCCCATGATTCATTAAAAAACACCAGCGTCTCCGCAAACGGCAGCCCTTCATAGCCCCCTGCGGTACTAACCCCCGCCTGCGCAATAAAGAGAGCGGCACTCGCGGCCAGAAACCCCCACAGGTGCCACCGCAACGGCAGGAAAATTCCCACGGCCAATGCCACCGCGATCATCACATATAGCGTCATCCATCTTCTCCTAAAAATCGCTTCTTCGCCTCAACACTCCGGCCCATATCCCGCACCATGTTTTCAATCGCCACCTCATCCGATTTATCGGCATAGCGGAATTCGGAATCCGCGTAGCGGTTGATCTCTTGCACGACCATGTCCACCGTGATCGGCTGGCGCATGTCTTCGATCATTGCTTTCTTTTCATCGTAGTTTTTGAACAGGAACAGGTCGGGTTGTTCCATCCATTCATCGGGCAGTTCAAAATCCATCGCGCGGACTTTTACCGCGTCGGTGATGTTTTTAATCGCGCGTCCAGTGAACCTTGGGTCGGCCTCTTGGATGCCTTTTAGGTAGGTGCCCAGCTTGTTGATTGTATCCAGCTCTCCGACCTTTTCGCGCACGGCGTCATAAACGGTGAGCAGCCCTGCTTCATGCGGTTTTGAGTGGCCTTCAAACGATGCGGCGACTGCTTTCTTGATTGCCTGCGCCTCAAACACCTCGTGATCGCCCAGCGGGATATCGTGGTTTTTGCCCATCAGCAGATAAAGGATATCGACATAATCATCACGTGTTTGCGGACCATCCACAAGGAAACGCGCACCCGCCCGTTGGCGCAGCGCATCATCCACGTTTTCGGGATAGTTCGAGAACATGCCAAAGGTGCAATTCCCGCGCACAACGGTGTTCGCGCCTGCAAAGCTCTCCATCAGCACAGCGGTGATTTCCAACTGGCCCGCGCTGGATTGGCGATCACCCCGCTTACCCGCCAGCTGGTCGATATCGTCGATCGTGCCAAAGCCAATGACCGAAGGATCAATCACGTTGTTGATAAATGCCTTGGCGTTCTGGCCCGATTTCCCCTGATAGCTGTCGATGTTATCGGTGCTCAGGTTTTGATAGCGGAACGGGTAATCCACGTTGCCGCAATAATCGGAAATCAGCCCCGCCATCATCTGGATCAGGGTGGTTTTACCCGTCCCCGGTGCGCCATCCCCCATGAAGGTAAAGATGAACCCTCCAAGTTCTGCAAACGGGTTCAAGCGGCGGTCAAAGTCATAGGCCATCAGCATTTTGGCCAGCTTCATCGCCTGATATTTTGCGATGTGGTTGCCGACAACCTCATTCGGTTTTTTGAAGGTCATGGTCAGCTTGGATGACTTTGCCTTGGACGCGGGGCTAAACCCGCGCACAGTGAAATCATCCGCCTCGACGTGCCATGCGGCCGCCGAAAACGCCTCTAGCCGCGGGGCAGAGGCGGCGCGAAGGGCGACCTTTTCCATCAACATTTCGGCAAAGGCGCTAACCGTGGCGACAAGGCGCGGGTCATCTTGGGCATGAGCGGCGATGTCCTGATCCAGCTCCCACAGCGCGCCGTGCAGCGCGGTCTGGCCGTTATCGGTCAGCACCTCTTCGACCTCGCCAACCTCAACGGTGGCTTCGGTCAGGTGGGACGACAACAGATAGGCGGTCGCATTGCCAAAGACATATAGCGTGACAAGCGCCTCTGCCGCCAACAGCTCGGAAAATTCGGCCTTGCGCGCCGCAGGAAGAGACCCTTCGAGGTTAGCGCGTTTGAGATCGCCAAGGCTGGACTGCTCGGCAAAGTTTTCGGCCACGGCCAATGCAATGGCAATCGCGCGACGCAGCGCGTGAAGCACTGTAGATTGCAGCGGCGACATCAACGCATCGTCATCGTCAGCCCCCTCAACCCGCGCGATCAACTGAACAGCGCCAGAGGCCGTGCGCCGCTGTGTCACCAACCCTGGCGTGGTTGACCGAAAACGCCGACGCGTACCAACGCCCGATGAACGCTCGGGTGTGGGTTCATCAGCCGATTTACCAATGCGCGGCGCATGATCGAACCCTTCGATCAGTGACTGTGCCATGCTGATGTGTTTGGCGATGTCTTCTTCGCGGAGTTCCATCTGATCTGATGTTTGGCTCATGATAAATTCTCCAAAATTCTAAAATGCCATTGGGCTAAAAATCTGACGCTCGGAAATACGAGGCCTAATATTGCAATACGCGCCCCGCGTTGTTCACAACAAATTTGCGCACACCGGCAAACCCCGGCGGATTGTGTTCTTCGAGGACTTGATAAGGGCGCTGGGGCAAGATGATGCTACGCTCGGTTCTTGTCGCGCCCATGTCGGGCATTTGCCCGCCCATTGGGTCGAGCGCAAAAATCTGACGTTCGACCTTTGAAAACCAGCCTGACTTTTCATGGATCACGCTATCAGACAGCAAATCTTCTTCGGTCCAGACCATCGCCCAATCATCGCCCTCGGGCGCTTTTGCCTCGGCCAGCACATCGCGCAGCGGCCCGTTTTGACGGGTATACGCATGGCTATACATTGGCCCCAAATGGAATCTGCGCAGGCGTTTGGGGTGCAGGTCGTCAAAGTCTTCGTCAAAGCCACGGGCGATGGTCACCAACTTCAGTCCGCCCAGCGCCTGCGCACTGAGGTGGGCCTGCACTTCGGGCCATCTGCGCGTATCGCGAGGCAAGGCTTCGCGGCCTGAATCCTCAACCTCCATGATGTAGATAACTGGCAGGTTCACTTGGCTGTCATAAGTCGCCCAATGGATGCGATAGCTTCGACGGCCATCCTTTTCACCGATCCATTCGATCTGCGCATCATTGCGGACCCAAAACAGATCGCCCCTCAGTAATTCCTCGTAATAGAGCCTTTGTGAGAGACTAAACTGGAGTTTTGTCGGCAGCTTTTGCTCGCTTAGGATGGTCTGGACCATACGATCCTTGTGCACCTCAACCGATGGCATTGTCGAAAGATGTACCTTGGCCTGTTGTGCATCATTCGCCATGGTCATCAATTCTTCGGTGACGGGAAAACCACTATCGCGGCCGTCAATCATAAGAGAGCCGAAAAAGCGCCCTGTTTCGCGCCCAACCAAGAGGTACTTCCAACTCAGCGCTTTGAATGTATAGGTCAGTTTTACCGCATAGCTTGCGAGGATATTCACCTCGTCACGCGACAGTTTACCTTCGGCCTCCATCACACCTGCAACACGCAGCATATGCTGCATGATGCCTTGAAACTTGGCAAAGTAACGGCGGCTGGCGAAAGTATCTTTTAGGCCGTAATGATCGGCGGTTGGGTCCGTCATCGACTTACCCAACCTATAATTTCACGTGGGATCACCAGAATTAGATCAAAAACCAAAGACCAGTTAAACCAACGCCTTGTGGTTTTGGTTATGGCAACTTCAGGTGTTTTGCCATCGGGATCATTCGCCATACGCATTGCTGTCGTGCTTTTCGATGATCTTTTGGAAACGGCGCGCAAAACGTTCGTCTGCTTTGGCTTTCTGCTCTAACACGTCGCGGGCAAACACCATGTGATCTTCGTGCTTTTCCATCATTTCAGCCATACGCGCATTGGTAGCAGAGCCAATACCCGCCATCGCTGATTGCGCCTCTTGGTCTGTCTTTACACCGATCTCGTTAATCCGGTGCGCGACATCCTGTTGCTGCGCGGTTTTTAGGGATTTGGTCAACGCATCGTACAGAACGACACGCTGTTTGGTGTCGGTCTGCAATTTGTTGATCAGCACCATCTGGGTCGCCGCTTGGTTCTGCAAACTGTCTACCCAAGTTTTACCTTTGTCGATGTAGCGTTCCAACGTCTGGGATTTCGCAAGCTTTACCTGCTCTTCCTGAACCATCGCATTGTAGCGGCTGTTTGCCTCGGCCAATTGCGTTTCCAACGCCGTACGCTTTGCCGCATCCGTTTCCGAGGCAATGGCATTTTCCAGCTTGATGATCTCTGGGTCCATGCCAGCAATATCGTTGCGCAACGCTTCCAGCTCGGCCACAGTCATTTCGCGGTCATCCAGAGTTTCGACCAAATTGCCTTCAACCTTGGTTTTCTGCTCTTCCAAAACGGCAAGCTGCCCTTCAAGAAGCTGAACAATTGTATCCGACTTTGCGATCAGATCCTGCAACTTGTCGTCGATCGAGGCCGAGCGAACGCGCTCTTGGCGCATGCTGTCAGACTTTGCAGAAGAGAAAATGCCGATAATGCTTTCCCATCCGGTCTTTGAGCGCATCTCGTCAAAATCTCGGGAAAAGCCCGCAGTAACATCGTCGAGCCCCATAATCAGTTCGGCAATATTGGCGTTCATCACCTCAGTGTGGGCGTGCACATCTTCAAGGGAGGCGTTTTCGATATCAATTTCAGCCGCCTCGCCCGATTTCAGCTTGGCACGTGCTGTTTCAATCCTGCTCGTCAGCTCAGCAATTTTGCCTTGTGCTTCGGCCACCTGAGCCTGAGATTCGCGGACCTGCGCATCGAGATTAGCCATTAAAAACTCCGTATAATCAATTATTTTCACATATATAGGCAATGTAAACTGAATTTACATCCCCTGCATTCATTCTATGAGGGAAGTTTTGCAAAACACCGCCACAATGTGAAGCCTGAACAGCCCCGCCACGAAATGACCTCGGTTAAATAGTGCTACTTTAACCCCAACAGCGCCTTGGTCATCGGGCTATCTGGGTCTGCTAATGAATCAATCACATCAAAATGGTGCTTCCCCTCTTCGGCCACACGTTTTGCACCCCAGCTTCGCGCCAATTTTTCAGATTGCTCCAAAAACGCGGGGCGCTCATCTGCACCAACCCATATCGTCAAATCCAACCCATGGGGGGGCTGCATGTTCACGGGGCTTTCTGCAATTGCTTCTGCCGCATCAATATATAGATCCTCGTTCATGGTGGTTTGCATCAAAGGTTCCAAATCGGCGACAGGAGAGATTGATACAATCTGTTTTATCCGCCCTCTGATTTCCGATGGCAGGATCAACGGATCAGTCATCCGGCATACCAAATGCCCGCCCGCGGAATGCCCTGCCAAAGCCATCGGGCCAAATGTTCGATCAGCAATCTTACTTACCGCAGCGGCGATTTGGCGCGTTATATCGGCGATACGCACATCAGGGCATAAATCATAGCTTGGGATCGCAACGGCCCATCCGCGTGCCAAAGCCCCCGCCGCAAGATGTGACCAAGAAGATTTATCAAATGCTTTCCAATATCCACCATGCACAAAAACCATGGTTCCGCGCCCGACGCCCGACGGTTGAAAGAAATCGAATGTTTGGCGCGCCGATGGCCCATATGAAACACCTAGCTGCGCCCGAGCGCCCAGTTTTTCACGAAAGGCTAAAGCCGCCTCTTCCCAACGGTCTGGATAGGCATCTGCCCCGTCGATATAGGCCCCGTTTGCATAAGCATCGTCGAATTTCATCCCGTGGTTCCTTTCAAAGCGAACTGGACAATCATATCCAGAGTTGATTTCCCTGCCAGTAAGAATTCAAGGAGAATGCGCAATGACTGCTTTGACGACCGATCTAAAATCAATGCTAGCTGACCCTAGCCTATTGGAAACACGTGCTTATGTTGGCGGAAAATGGATCGACGGGGAAGACGGCACATTCGACGTCACCAACCCGTCGCGCGGCGATATCGTTGCAAAAGTCGCTGATCTGAGTCGCGCTCAGGTCGCTGGCGCCATTGCGCAAGCCGAAGCTGCACAGAAAGAATGGGCAAGCTGGACAGGTAAAGAACGCGCTGGTGTTCTGCGCAAATGGTTCGACCTGATGATGGCAAACCAAGACGATTTAGGCATGATCCTGACCGCTGAGCAGGGCAAACCCCTTGCCGAAGCAAAGGGTGAAATCGCTTATGGCGCGTCCTTTATCGAATTCTTTGGTGAAGAAGCCAAACGCATCTATGGCGAAACCATTCCAGGTCACCAGCGTGACAAGCGCATTACAGTCCTAAAGCAACCCATCGGTGTGGCGGCTTCGATCACTCCCTGGAACTTCCCCAACGCGATGATCACACGCAAGGCGGCACCGGCCTTGGCCGCTGGCTGTTCCTTTGTTGCTCGCCCTGCTGCAGAAACGCCGCTCAGCGCGATCGTCATGGGGGTGTTGGCCGAACGCGCGGGCATCCCCGCTGGCGTTTTCAACGTGGTGCCGTCCAGCTCCTCCTCTGCGATCGGCAAAGAGTTCTGCGAAAACCCTGCCGTACGCAAACTGACCTTTACCGGTTCTACCGAAGTTGGCCGCATCCTGATGAAGCAAGCCGCTGATCAGGTCATGAAGTGTTCGATGGAATTGGGCGGCAACGCGCCATTTATCGTGTTTGATGACGCCGATCTGGATGCCGCCGTCGAAGGCGCCATCCTGTGCAAGTTCCGCAACAACGGCCAGACGTGTGTCTGCGCAAACCGCATCTATGTGCAGTCGGGAGTTTATGACGCCTTCGCCAAAAAGCTGACCGCTGCTGTTGAAAAAATGAAGGTCGGTGATGGGTTTGAAGCAGGTGTTGATCTAGGGCCGTTGATCACCCCAGAGGCTGGCAGTAAGGTCAAAGAGCACATCGACGACGCAAAAGCCAAAGGCGCGGAAATCGTGTTGGGTGCGAATGGCGCCATGGACGGCAACTTCCTCGCTCCGACCATCATGACAGGTGTGACACAGGACATGAAAGTCGCCCAAGAAGAAACCTTTGGTCCGCTTGCGCCCCTGTTCAAATTTGATGACGTTGATGACGTGATCGCCATGGCCAATGACACCATCTTTGGTCTGGCCAGCTATTTCTACGCCAACGACCTCAGCCGCGTTTACAAAGTCGCAGAGGCATTGGAATACGGCATCGTAGGCGTCAACACAGGCATCATATCAACCGAGGTAGCCCCCTTTGGTGGTGTCAAACAATCAGGCCTAGGCCGCGAAGGCAGCCACCACGGGATCGAAGACTATCTGGAAATGAAATACATCTGCATGAGCGTTTAACCAAACGCTTTGCCGCCGCCATCGTTCATCTTTAGCGGCGGTTCTATTCCGCAAAGGCCTGCGCCATCTGCGCATCAAATCGTGCCCATGTCATACTGGCCTTATTGCCCGCATAACCTGCATAATGCGACTTGCCCGTATCATTCGGCAAACCCGCCCAAATTTTTGCGAGGTTATTCATAAACGCCCGTCGGCTCAGCCGACCTGCTTTGATGTCGTGAATACCGGCATCAGCCAGCAATACATCTGCCAGTTGATCCTGAAGTTGCGGCGAAAACCGTTGCTGGGGAGAGGCCCCAACCTCTGCCATCACCCGCCGCAAGGTTGCGGGGATGAACTGGTACCGCCCAATAGCATGCGGCTGGTTCGGCGTTGCTGCAATCCAGGCGTAAATCTCGGCAACAGTCATTTGTGTGGGACGTTTGGGCGGCTTAATCCGCGCCCCATGCTGCACCGCGTCATAACCATCATGGCGCGATTCAGCTTGTTCGATGATCTGCCGAACAATCGTAACCGCATCCCCTTTCAAACCAGACCCAGAGTGCAAGAGAGCCTTTTCCACCCGTGGCGGGTGAGCAAACAAACTGGCCCCTTCGCGTCCGATAAACAGGCTGGCGGGCACAGCCGCCTTTTCAGAGGCAGGAGCAGATTTGGGCGTAATCAATGCACCACGCGAGCTGCCAGCCTCAAACAGTGAAACGGCCCCTGCATAAAGGCTTGTCGCGGTGAAAAGACCAACCACCGCGCCCGCACACCAAGACAAATTGAACACCAGACTGCCCTCCTCTGCATCTATTCACAAAAAGATCGCAGCCAGGTCTTTATATTTCGTATGCATCACCCCCAAAAAACGCAAAAGAGGCCCAGCGCCAATTGCGCCGGACCTCTCCGATTTCTAAGGGTCTGGGAAATCAGTTCACAGGTTTTGCACCCGCAACATCCTTGGTGATCTGCGCCCGTTCGGAGGCAATTTGGATCTGTCGCGGCTTTAGCGCGTCGGGCACCTGCCGCTCTAGCTCAATGTGCAGCATGCCATCGGTGTGGGCCGCACCTGTCACAACGACATGGTCAGCCAGATGGAAACGGCGCTCGAACGCGCGCGTTGCAATGCCGCGGTGCAGATAGGATTTTCCCTCGTCTTCATCTGCTTTTTTGGCGGAAACGATCAGAGATTTTTCACGGACCTCGACGCTCAAATCCGCATCGGAAAACCCTGCAACCGCGATTGAAATCCGGTACGCATCGTTTTCCAGTTTCTCGATATTGTAAGGGGGATAGCTTGGCTGGCTGTTGTCGGTTGTTAGCACGCGGTCCATCATATTCGCGATTTGGTCAAAGCCAACAGTCGAGCGGTAAAGCGGGGCAAAATCAAAATTACGCATGTTTTATCCTCATCATAGAGCGATTATCAGTACGGGCCTTCCATGTTGGACAGACCCAATTGCTAAACCGACAAGACCCTATCTAGGCGTCCTGTCCCAAATGATGTGGGGATCGTTTTTCAGGTTTCAAGAGGTAGCCGGGCGAACCTAGGGGCGAACAAACTTTGCGCCTGTATCCGATTTTTCATCGCCAACGCGAATGCGGCGTTCGCCGCGCTTTGCCCCCATATAGACAGCACGCCCTGCAACCAATTCAGCTTGCAGCTCGGCCAATGGTTGGCCCAGCGCAGTCCCCAGCGACACTTGTTCGCCGCGCACTTCGGCCTTGGCCGAGACAACAGACACGATTTGCGCTTCGCCATTTTCAATCACAAAAATAGGCGCCCCGCTGGAGCCAAAATCAACAGCACAAGACGTCACCAGAACACCGTCCTGCCGCGCCAGCACCGAACATACTTCCTGCAATGACGGGGCCTCGGCACGATCAAGCGCATAACTTACAACGCCAACACGATCGCCCGTTCTAGGCCGTGACGTGGTCTTAAAAGGTCGAATGGAATTATTTCTAATGGGTTGATCCAGCTCCAAAAGCGCCAGATCATTTCTTACCCGCTCTGACGACAGGGACTCATCATAGATATACTCAGGGTGCACAACGACACGAGAAATGTTGCGATACGCTCCTGCGCGGCCATTTCGCCATCCTGCAAGGAATTCGATATGGCCTTTGCCGATGTGTTCACCTGTATCACTGTCAAACATGCAATGCGCAGCGGTCAGGACCAGTTTCGGCGCGATCAAAGCGCCGGTGCAAAAGCCTTTTCCGTTGATATCAAGGCGGCCAACTGCTTCCCATGCTTTCGCATCGTCACCAGTATCCAATCTTTTTAGCCGGCCATCCTGCGCCAAAGCGCCAGAGGTCAGGATACAGCCAAAAACCAACATGGTAATCCAACGACGCAAATGACTTCCCCAAACTAATTCTTAGGCCCATCCTCTACATAGAGGTTACGGCGAAATTAGGGCAATCAGTTTATCGCAAGCGGGGGATTTCATCTTTCTGTGTGACCCGCCCCTCTAAGGCTGCAGGTTTTGGTCCGCCCCATGCCCAGTCCAGCAATTCTACCGAATGAACGATGGGCGTTGTTGCGGCCGAACCGATCTGCATCATGCAGCCGATGTTCCCTGCTGCAATCACATCAGGATTTTTTGCTTCTAACGTCTTGACCTTGCGTTCCTTTAACTGGCCTGAAATCTCTGGCTGCATCAAGTTATAGGTCCCAGCGGACCCACAACACAGGTGGGGGTCCGCGGGTTCGACAACAGTGAAGCCCGCCTTTTTCAATAGCGTTTTGGGATGGGTTTTGATCTGCTGCCCATGCTGCAACGAACAGGCCGCGTGATAAGCAACAACCATGCCTTGCCCCAAAACATCAGGCCAGCTCGGGTCTGCATTCCAATCGGTTTGCCCTGTCAATTTCATCAAGACTTCGGAAACATCACAGGCAATTCCAGCGACCCGCGCAGCATCAGCCGCCATTGGATCATTGCGAAACATATGACCGTAATCCTTTACGGTAGTACCGCAGCCAGACGTATTGATCACAATAGCATCCAAGCCGCCATTATCCATCTCTTTGGTCCACGCGCGGATGTTGTTAGCCGCCGAGTCATGGCTTTCGGTTGTTTTGCCCATGTGGTGTGTCAACGCACCACAACAGCCCGCCCCCTCGGCCACGACGACTTCGGCACCTAAACGGGTGAGCAAGCGAATGGTGGCATCATTAATATCCGTGTTCAGCGCCTTTTGCGCACAGCCCGTCATGAGCGCCACGCGCATTTTCTTTGAGACCTGCGGCGCAAATGTTTGCGGATCGTCGTTCCGGCTCACGGGGGGGATATGTTTTGGTGCCATATCCAACATCGCACGCAGCCGTTCATCCGGCAGAAACCGAGCAAAGGGGCGGCCGATCTTGGCGCCTAGCAAAGCGATACGGAAACGCGTGGGATAGGGCAGGATTTTGGCCAAAACCCACCGCAAGGCGCGATCCGAAAACGGCCTCTTGTAACGTTGTTCGATATAGTCCCGCGCGTGGTCCACCAAATGCATATAATGCACCCCTGACGGGCAAGTGGTCATGCAGGCAAGGCAGCTTAGACAGCGGTCGATGTGCTTTACGGTTTTGGCATCAGGGACACGCTCGTTTTCCAGCATGTCTTTGATCAGGTAAATACGCCCGCGTGGGCTATCCAACTCATCCCCCAAAACCTGATAGGTGGGACAGGTCGCCGTGCAAAAACCGCAGTGGACACAGGCGCGCAAGATTTCATTTGCGCGACTTGTTCCAGCGTCTTTTAGCTGCTCATCGGTAAAAGTCGTCTGCATCCCGCTCTCCTAGGTTGCCAGCAAATTGGCGCTGGCCAATCCAAACCAAGGAACCGTTGTACCAACAGATCCCATCACAGCGGTCCATCTGCGCATTCGCAAACCCCCATCCATTCGTCGCATGGCCTGCGCCCCATAGGCCAGCACCCCAATCCAGCCGCCCCAGATAAAGGTAACGCCAGTCCCCGTCACCACAAGGTTTTCACCCCACAATTCAGCAAACCCATACCGCAATGCCAGTCCGGTCGCTGCGCAGATCGCTGTAAACATCGTTAATCGGCGAAATGCCTTTGGCGAAGGGCCACCGTTTGTCAAAGCGCGGAAAGCCAAAGGCCCGCCTACAAAAACGATCAAGAAGACGACGATATAGCTCACCCCATCAGTCCCTTATTGAACAAACCGCGCGGATCAAACCGGGCACGAAGCCCTGCTGACAAGCGCGCAACACCTGCTGTTTCCGGTTCAAACATCGCTTGCCCGTTACCACGCACCAATGTCGCATGACCGTCATAAGACCCAAGCGCCTTTCGCAAATCATACCCTGCGGTTGTTCGCAGCCAGATCAGACCCCCTGCCCAGTCGTATCTAACGCCCAGCGCGCCAGATTTCGCAGCGAGCAGCGGCCCATCAGATGGCTTGCACGATACCCGCCAAACATCGTCACCTTCTTCTGCAAAACCTGTCACATCTCGCCAAGCCTTCCATCGCTCTGCGCATGTTTCATCCACAGAGGTTTCGCCGCCCAATAATGCTTGAAGGGATTGGATGCGGTAGTTCACGGATGCCTCAAAACCTTCAAGACGCAGCATGGTTTGCTTTTCCGCTGGATCATGTGCAGCCGCGGACACCTCAAAGGGGCTACCCAACGCCTTTGCAAGGGCGTTGATCGCGGCAACATCCTCTAGCCCATGCAAAACCAGCGTTGCTTGCGTTTCGGGCTTTGGCAGCACCTTCAAGGAAACCTCGCTCAGCACACCTAACGTCCCATAGGAGCCTGCCATCAGCTTGACGAGGTCATACCCCGTGACATTCTTCATCACGCGACCGCCATTTTTGATGACGCGACCCAAGCCATCGACATACCGCACACCCAGCAAAAAATCCCGAGCCGCCCCAACAGAGATCCGCCGTGGCCCGCTGACATTCGCCGCCATCACGCCCCCTATTGTTGGCTCACCAGTTGTGGAAAGTAGGCCGCGATGATCCATAGGTTCAAACGCAAGACGCTGGTTTTCCGCATCTAAGGCCTGCTCAATATCAGCAACAGGTGTTCCCGCCTGTGCAACCACTGTCATGGCACCAGGTTCATAAAGAGTGATCCCATTTAGCGCAGATGTGCTAAGACCAATACCTTCAACAGAAACGTTGCGCGTTCCACCGCCCCGAATGGCAAACGGATCGGTAGCCGCCGCAATCAGTTCTGCCAATTCACCTTCTGTGGAAGGAATATTTAATACATCTTTGGCCATAAATCCTCAGAGGGTTAACTGGGCGGCGCCCATGATCAATTTACCCAGCATCTGTTACCTGCGCCCGACGCGTTTCAGATGCGTCCAAAGGAAATACCTTTGCCGGATTAAGCAACCATTGCGGATCAAAAACATCTTTCACCGCCATCTGGGCATCCAAATCTACTGGTTCGTATTGAACATGCATCAGGTCGCGCTTTTCAATGCCAACACCATGTTCGCCGGTTAGGCAACCACCCACCTCGACACATAGTTTCAGAATGTCGGCCCCAAAGGCTTCGCATAGCTCCAGGTCACCAGGTTTGTTCGCGTTGAACAGGATCAAAGGATGCATATTTCCATCCCCAGCATGGAATACGTTCCCAACCTTCAGGCCATACTCCTCTGACATCTCACCGATACGCCGCAGCACCTGAGGGAGGCTCGAAACGGGGATCGTACCATCCAGACACATATAATCGTTTATCTGCCCCATGGCGCCAAACGCGCTTTTTCGCCCCAACCAGATTGCGGCGCTTTCCTCGGCAGAGCGGCTTTGGCGCAGTTCAACCGGATTATGCCGCTGTGCAATTTCCATAATCAGTTCTAGCTGGTGGTCAATCTCGGCATCCGAACCTTCGACCTCAACGATCAACAAAGCCTCGCACATCGGATAACCCGCTTTGGCAAAGGCTTCGGTCGCCTCGATGCAGGGTCGATCCATAAATTCGATGGCTACCGGCAGCACACCCGCTTTGATGATATCCGAAACGCATTGGCCTGCGACTTCGTTGTCATCAAACCCCATCAAAACAGGCCGCGCCCCTTCGGGTTTGTGCAAGATGCGCAGCGTTGCTTCGGTTACGACACCTAGCTGCCCCTCGGACCCGCAGATCAGGCCGAGCATATCCAACCCACCCGCATCAAGATGAGCACCGCCGATTTCGACAATCTCGCCATCCATCATAACCATGGTCACACCCATCAGGTTATTTGTGGTGACACCGTATTTCAGGCAATGCGCCCCACCGGAATTCATCGCGATATTGCCCGCAATTGCGCAGGCCAACTGGCTGGAGGGATCGGGCGCATAGAAAAACCCGTCTTCTTCGACAGCACCTGTAACACTAAGGTTTGTACGACCCGTCTGGACACGAATGATCCGGTTGTCATAATCTGTTTCGATAACATCGCTCATGCGGGCCACGCCCAGCACCACACTGTCAGCCGTAGGCAAAGCCCCCCCAGCAAGCGACGTACCCGAGCCCCGCGGCACAACTGGCACACCCTCTTCATGGCAAATCTTCAGAATGGCCGAAACCTCCTGAGTGGTGCGCGGCAGAACAGCAACCATTGGCGGGCAACGGTAGGCCGTCAAAGCGTCGCATTCATAGGCGCGAGTCTCTGCTATATCCTGAATGACAGCATCAGCTGGTAAAACCGCACTCAGCCGCTCAACAACGCGCTGCTTACGGGCCAATACATTTGCATTCGGGATTGGCATTTCCATCAGACGTCTCCGAAACGGTGTGTAAGTAGATTTGGTAAAATAATATTACCAATCTCTGAAAAGTGCAAGCACTCCAGTTATAATACCAGCTTTCAGCCCCCCGCTTCAACGCTCCCCACCTCTCACCAAAGAATTACTGGCCTTACCTCCCGCCACCTCTTAGGGAGAAAGCATGACCCTTTTTGAAAACCTGTCATTTCTCAACCTTTACGACTTTGGGGCGATTTTGCTCCTTTTCACTTTGTGGTGCGGTTTAGGCTGGCGCATTGAACACCCCTCCTCCACAAACCCTTCCACATCGTTCATCATGGCCAACTACCGCCGCGAGTGGATGAACCAGATGATCGACCGTCAGGTTCGGATATTTGACGCACAAACCGTAGGCACCCTGCGCCAAGGCACTTCCTTTTTCGCCTCAACATGCGTCATCGCAATCGGCGGCACACTTGCCCTTATCGGCAACGCTGAACAGGTCGCTGGTGTCGCGGCTGATCTTACCGTTGCTCAGGCGCCAGCGATTGTTTGGGAACTGAAACTTCTTGTGATCGTGCTTTTCCTCACCAATGCGTTTTTGAAATTCGTCTGGTCCAATCGGTTGTTTGGATATTGCTCGGTCATGATGGGCGCTTCTCCGAATGACCCAGCCCACGAAAAAGCCGCCTCATATGCAAAAAAGGCGGCAGAGCTGAATATTACAGCTGCGCGCAGCTTTAATCGCGGGCTAAGAGCGATCTATTTTGCATTAGCAACAGTGGCATGGTTAGCTGGGCCTATACCTCTGATTGCAGCGACCATTGTTACATCCGTTGTCATCTGGCGGCGGGAATTCGCCTCACAATCGCGTAAGGCCCTCTTGGAAGACAACCTGTAAACACCTATGTTCGCTACCTATAGTTGGACAAAGATTATGATAAAACAAAGCACTTTTTTATTAGCACTATGCGCTTCACCGGCATTCGCCGACCCCGCCAAAGTACAGCACGTTTCTGTTGCGAAAAGAGGCGATAGCTATACCTTCAATGTCACAATCCGGCATTCAGATACCGGCTGGGATGACTATGCTGATGCATGGCGCATCAAAGATATGGATGGCAAGGTTCTGGGCGAACGCATTCTCGCGCACCCCCACGTCAACGAACAACCTTTCACTCGGTCGCTTTCCGGCGTCAAAATTCCTGACGGCTTAAAAGAAGTCGTTGTGCAGGCCCGCGACAGCGTCACCGGATGGGCCGAAATGGAAAAAACGGTAAAGCTGCCCTAAGTACGGTGATAAGGCCCGCCAGACAGGATAGAGGCCGCGCGGTATAGCTGTTCGGCCAGCATGACGCGGACCATCATGTGCGGCCAGACCATTGAGCCGAAGGAAAGCAGGTGGTCTGCCTGCGCCCGCAGCTCTGGGTCGATCCCATCTGCGCCGCCAATGATAAACGTCAAATCACTGCGACCCGCATCGCGCCAGTTTTCGATCCGCCGTGCAAATTTCGGCGAGGTTTCTACTGTACCGCGTTCATCCAAAGCGCAAATAATCGCACCTTGCGGCACTGCACGCCGCAGCAATGCAGCCTCGGCAGGCATCCCGCCGCCTTTGCGGTCTTCCACCTCCAAAACAGAAACCGGCCCAAGGGAAAGCCCTCGGCCGGTTCTGTCAAATCGCGTTAGATAGTCGTCGATCAGTGTTTTTTCAGGCCCAGCGCGCAACCGACCAACGGCACAAATCTGTACCTTCATCCGACCTTAAGAAGCGGTATCGCCTTGCGGCAACCACATCTTTTCCAGTTGGTAGAATTCGCGCACTTCCGGACGGAAGACATGTACAATCACGTCGCCGGTATCAATCAAAACCCAGTCGCCAGATTCTTTACCTTCGGTACGGGCCACATGGCCAAACTCATCCTTAACGCGTTGAGCCAATCTTTCAGACATTGCGCTAACCTGACGCGTTGAGCGCCCCGAGCAGATGATCATATAATCACCAATCTCGGTTTTACCGCGCAGATCAATCTGCACGATGTCTTCGGCCTTATCTTCGTTCAAAGATGCCAGAACGGTTTCCAGCAGCAAATCGCTGGTCGCTTGTTTGTGGCCAGCCATTACAACTGCACCGACATGCGCAGGTGAGCCTGCGTGAATTTGCGTAGACAGGACATTGTCCTCCTTAAGGGGCGCCGCCAGACCCCCGGCGCTGGGGATTGCTGGGTAGTTAGCAATGCATTCGCTACAATTCAATGACAGCTGGCATCTTAGCGAGCTCCTGTCCCACCCTGTGGCGATTTTGTTAGCGTCAATTATGCACAATGAAATTTAGGTTCAGATAATGGCAACGCAAAAATCCCGCAAACTCTTTAAAAATCAGTAAATTACTCAATGCTTCCCCAGCGCCCCATCCAACGGCACCACAGCTTTTTGCACCTGCATTTATTTGCCCATGAAGACATCATCGCAGAGGCGCGCCAATAGAAACCCTCATTTCCGCCAGCCTAGCAGCCCGTTTATATCCCAAAGAGAATCAGCCCTAGCAGCGAAAACCCCAGCGTTTAACGGTCATCTAACATCCGCACTTCTCTTTGCGGGAAAGGTATCGAGATGTCGTTTTCCTGAAACGCATCCCATAAAGCCAGATAAACATTGCCGCGAATATTGGTTAGCCCCCCTGTCGGGTCTTCGATCCAGAACCGGAGGATATAATCAACGGAACTATCGCCAAAACCGATGATATGACAAACAGGCGGACGGTGGCTCAGCACGCGATCCACTGACAAAGCCGCGCCTTTTGCCAGCTCTCTCACTTTGTGCGGGTCATCATCATAGGCGGTGCCAAAATAGATATCCAACCTCACAAAATCATTGGAGTGAGACCAGTTAACCACCTGCCCCGTAATCAAGTCTTCGTTCGGGATCAGATACTCTTTGCCGTCGCGCGTCACCACCGAGGCGTATCGCGCACCCAATGTTTGGATCCAGCCAAACGTCTCACCTAGCGAGATAACATCCCCTGGCTTGATGGATTTATCGAGCAAAATAATCACACCCGAAACAAGGTTGGAGACGACTTTTTGCAAACCAAACCCAAGGCCGACACCAATCGCACCAGACAAAACCGCAAGCCCCGTCAGGTCGATGCCAACCGCATTGATCCCCATATAAAACGCAAAGCCATACATCGCCAACTGAACCGCCTTAACGGCTAGCACCTGCATAGAGGGGCTGATCTCATCATTCTTGCGAATGGTGCTCGCGGTGGCTTGGGAGATGATCCGCGCGATCGCGATCAACACACCAATTATTATAACAGCAGAAATCAGGGACAGCACAGACAGCCGGAACTCTCCCAGCTCTAGCGCGATGTTATCCAGAAATGCGGTTACCTTCTCTGATACGTTTAGCAGATAGAGTGTCGCGTATATCCACAAAAACCACATCACGATGCGACGGATCGGTCGGTTGCGAACCATTTGGGTTGCAAATGCGATGCAAACCCAGACGCTGGCCAGCTTTGCCGCAATACCAATAAGGTAGGAATATGAGGGCCATGTGATGTTTTGCATCACCGCATAAACACACCACGCCAATACAGCGAACCAGATTAAGCCCAGACGCCTTTTGAATTGAACAAAGATGCGCAGCCGCCATTTCGGCCACTTCTCACGCGAACGCACCCAATTCCTAAGAAAAAGGCCCGTCCAACGATGCAAGCACCAAGCAACAAACACCAAAGCCGCAATAATCAGTATTTGGTTTTGTCTGGGGCCTGACTCTAAAATCCCAGTCAGAAAGGCACCTATTTCAACCCAAAGTGCCTGCATCGTTGCGATGAATTCAGCAAATGGATCTGTTGGGTCTTGCATCGGTTTTCCTTATTTCGGAAATCGTCGCATGAAGGTGCATAGCCTGCAACCCTTGCAGCATTGAGCAATGCGCTATATCTGCTCTCTTATGAACCATGTTTTCAATCGGACAGACCGTGCGCGACTGCGTGAACGGTTTTTCGGCGCCACCCACACTGTGCTGGCCCGACTATAATGATTCCCGGCGCATAGCCTCTATCGCGCTGCCCTGTCGTTAAATCCATACATTCTTAATCTCCAAGGGAGAGGTCCCAATGTCCCCCAAAACGCTCTATGATAAAATCTGGGATGCGCACGTAGCCCATGAAGCCGAAGACGGCACATGCCTGTTGTACATCGACCGCCACCTCGTACACGAAGTCACCAGCCCGCAGGCCTTTGAAGGGCTGCGCATGACCAACCGTTCGGTCCGCGCACCTGACAAAACAATTGCCGTTCCCGATCACAACGTTCCGACAACGCTGGATCGCGCCGATGCAACGACGATGACCGAAGACAGCCGCATTCAGGTTGAAGCGCTCGACAAGAACGCAAAAGACTTTGGCATCCACTACTACCCCGTTTCTGACGTGCGTCAGGGCATCGTGCATATCGTTGGCCCCGAACAGGGCTGGACCTTGCCCGGTATGACAGTCGTTTGCGGCGACAGCCACACCGCCACCCACGGTGCCTTCGGCGCATTGGCACACGGCATCGGCACTTCTGAGGTTGAGCACGTTCTGGCCACGCAAACGCTGATCCAGAAAAAGTCCAAAAACATGAAGGTCGAGATCACCGGCAAATTGCGCCCGGGTGTGACCGCAAAAGACATCACATTGTCTGTCATCGGTGCCACAGGCACCGCGGGCGGTACGGGTTATGTCATCGAATATTGCGGCGAAGCCATTCGCGATCTTTCCATGGAAGGCCGCATGACCGTCTGCAACATGGCGATTGAGGGCGGCGCGCGCGCTGGCATCATCGCACCAGACGAAAAGACCTTTGAATACTGCAAGGGCCGCCCCCACGCACCAAAAGGCGCCCAGTGGGAAGCTGCCCTTGACTGGTGGAAGACCCTCTATTCAGACGACGATGCTGCATGGGATTTGGTTCTGACGTTGAAAGCCGAAGACATCGCTCCAGTGGTCACATGGGGCACATCCCCAGAGGACGTTCTGCCAATCACTGCAAACGTCCCTGCCGCCTCTGAATTTGAAGGCGGTAAAGTAGACGCCGCCCAGCGTTCGCTTGACTACATGGGCCTGACTGCGGGTTCACCGCTGACAGACGTAGAGATCGACACCGTCTTTATCGGTTCGTGCACAAACGGCCGCATCGAAGATTTGCGTGCCGCAGCCGAAATCCTGAAAGGCAAAAAGATCAAAGACGGCATGCGTGCCATGATCGTTCCAGGCTCGGGCCTTGTGCGTGCACAGGCCGAGGAAGAGGGCCTTGCCGATATCTTTAAGGATGCAGGTTTTGAATGGCGTCTTGCGGGATGCTCCATGTGTCTGGCGATGAACCCCGATCAGCTTGCCCCCGGCGAGCGCTGCGCGGCCACATCCAACCGCAACTTTGAAGGCCGTCAGGGCCGTGGCGGACGCACACACCTGATGTCACCTGCAATGGCAGCGGCAGCCGCGATCACCGGTAAGCTCACCGATGTCCGCGACATGATGTAATGCGCGACCTTCCTGTGCCTTTCGTCAAAAGGGCACAGGAAACCGCGATGGAGAAGATGATGCAAAGACGGAATTTTCTGACCATGATGGGGGCTACGGCGCTTGCGCCAGTCCTGCCATCGCTTGGTGGCTCTGGAGCTACTGCAGCGGCGGCAGGGTACAACCGCTATCAATATGGTCTGGCCGTTTTTCATGCCCGCACCCGCGCCAACATCAGCGCCGCAGGCATTGCGCATCGTCTGAAAGTCTCTGTTCCGCAGGCCGAAGCCATGATTGGCGAGATGATCGAAAGCAATTTCGTGAAACCCGTTATTGGTGGCTCAAAGGTAAAAGCGGTCAGCAACATCACCAAGCCAGATATGTTGGGATTTGAACGTGCGGCGCGTCAGTCATCTGCCTCGGCAGGCAACGCACCACAACGCGCCCCAACGCATTCCAAAAGTCCGACACACTCCGAAAGGACCACACCAATGAATAAATTCACAACCCTCAGCGGCATCGCCGCGCCGATGCCATTGATCAACATCGACACCGATATGATCATCCCAAAGCAGTTTCTGAAGACCATCAAACGTTCCGGCCTTGGCGTGAACCTGTTTGACGAAATGCGCTATGACGATGACCGCAACGAAATCCCTGATTTCGTTCTGAACAAACCACAGTACCGCGAAGCACAAATCCTTGTTGCTGGCGATAACTTTGGCTGTGGTTCCTCGCGCGAACACGCACCGTGGGCGATCGCCGATTTCGGCATCACCTGCGTCATCGCACCCAGCTTCGCCGACATCTTCTATAACAACTGCTTCAAGAACGGCATCTTGCCAATCGTACTGCCACAAGAGCAGGTAGATGTGTTGATGAAAGACGCAGAAAAAGGCGCAAATGCGCGGATCGAAGTGGATCTGGAAAACCAGAACATTACATCCTCTGATGGCGATACTTTCACCTTCGAAGTAGATGCATTCAAAAAGCACTGCCTGATGAACGGTTTGGACGACATCGGTCTGACAATGGAAAAAGCCGCCTCAATCGATACATTCGAAGCAGCGGCCGAACAAAGCCGCCCATGGGTTTAATATTAAATTAATCTTTGCTCAAATTTGAGCTGATTTTCTAGTGGCCGCGCAGGCCGTGGCCACTAGATGTTGCCCTTGCCACATTTCGGCCTCTGAAATGATGCAAGAACGCACCACCTCTTCCCTCAAAACGCCCTACCTCTGGGGTCATCTGACGCAATAGTCTTGAGAACTAAGGCGAAAGAAGGCACGATTGTGACAACAATGAGGCAGGCCTTCTCGACCCGAAGGCATCAAGTTGGAACAAGCACGCGAAAAACGCGGCTGGCCAGTTTGAAAGGGATAGAACGTTGATAGTACGTATGACCAGCGCAGCTGCGCGTGGACTTTTGGTTGCGACCCTAATTATGACTCCGGCACTTGTTTTGCCTGGTCTGGCGAACGATTCGACACAGATTGTGTTGCTGGTGGCGCTTTTGGCTGCGGTCCTGACATTTGTTGAATACAACTCGGTCTTTCCCAGCATTGTCGAATTCCGAGATGCGGCGCCTTTTAACCGGCTGCGCTTTGCCTCTCTCTTTGCGACGGTCTTTTTACTGAGCGCGATCCTGAAAGGGATGACGTCCCCAACCCTTTTGACCTCGGCCCTTACATCCATCGGAATGATCGTTGGGAACGCTATTGATTTCCCATATTCGCCTGTTCGCCTTGTTGTTCTGATGTTACCTGCGGATTCGTCTTACGAAACAGTCACTTTTGTTCGCACGGCTGCTGGTCTGGCCTATATGATTTCCCTCATTGCGATGACCGCGTTTTTGATCCTTGTTCGCATCCTGAACTGGCCTGCACGGTCTGGCGCGTTTAACGTTTGGGTGAACCTGCCCTTGTTTGACCCAACCGCTGGCGGAGATGTTCTTGAGCGTCTTCAGCGCGACGCACGGATCAACATCGCCCTTGGATTTTTGTTGCCATTCCTCGTGCCGGCAATAGTCAAGCTAGCCGATGACCTGCTAGAGCCTATTACATTACAAAACCCGCAAACCTTGATTTGGACAATTGCAGCATGGGCCTTTCTTCCCGCAAGCATCATTATGCGCGGCATTGCTATGGGCAAAATCGCCGAGATGATCGAAGAGAAACGCAAACGCACCTATGCAGAGGCCGAAGACGGCTTGCAGGTCGCCTAAGCCGAATATTTTTTGCGATTGCCCTTGCTTGCTCAGGGGCCATTGCCACGGCTGAACAAGACAGCATTCGCGTTGCCACCTTCAATGCCGAGCTTATTCGCAAAGGGCCAGGATTGCTGTTGCGTGATGCGTTGAAAGGCGACGATCCGCAGATCGCTGCATTTAGAACCGCTCTCACAACCCTTCAGCCAGACATCATCGCGCTGCAAGGTGTCGACTATGACTTGCGTCTAACCGCCCTTAGGGCATTGGCTGATGGCCTGAACTACCCGTTCCTGTATTCTGCGCGACCAAATGCGGGGCAGTCCACGGGGTTGGACATGAACGGCAACGGCAGGTTTGGCGATGCGGACGATGCTCAGGGGTATGGGCGGTTCTATGGAATGGGTAGCATGGCCGTTATGTCCCGTTTTCCAATCGAAACTGATGCCGTCGAAGACTATTCAGCTTTCTTGTGGCGCGATCTGCCAAACCACCTTTATCCGATGACAACTACCGGACCTTTTGGTGGTGCAGAGGTTTTCGCAAGCCATCGGTTGTCCTCTCGGGGGCATTGGGTCGTACCGATTACAGTCCCCGACATTGGTGCCTTGCGCCTGATGACCTATCACGCAACGCCTCCGCTATATGACGGCCCAGAGGATCGAAACGGGCGGCGAAACCACGACGAAACCGCATTTTGGCTGGATTACCTGTCCAAAGACGCCAGCGATGCGCCGTTCATATTGGCAGGAACAGCCAATACCGATCCCGACAGAGGAAGCGGACGCCCCGAGGCGATCCTTCACCTTCTGTCTCGCCCTGAGCTGCAAAACCCTTTTGACGCATCCCCAACGGCCGACTTCAAAGACCCCAAACCAGGCGATCTTCGTGTGGATTACCTACTGCCCTCTATCCATTGGACAGTTCTGGATCACGGCATGTTAAGGGTGCCAGATGCCAGCCGCCATTCGATCCTGTGGGTAGATGTCACATTGCGCCATCCTTGACGCCCCAGCCTTGCCACGTTAGGCCAACTGCAACCAATTTCAGGAGCATTTCGCATGGCAAATCCAACCCTTTTGATCCTCGCCGGTGACGGCATCGGCCCCGAAGTAATGGAGCAAGTCACCCGCATTATCGACTGGTTCGGCGCCAAGCGCGATCTGGCCTTTGATGTAGAACATGATCTGGTCGGCGGTTCGGCCTATGACAAACACGGCACGCCGCTGCACGACGACACAATGGCAAAGGCGCTGGAGGCGGACGCGGTTCTGCTGGGTGCTGTTGGCGGCCCAAAATACGACGATCTGGATTTCTCGGTAAAGCCCGAGCGCGGCCTGCTGCGTCTGCGCAAGGAAATGGACCTGTTTTCCAACTTGCGCCCAGCACAGTGTTTTGACGCGCTGGCAGATTTCTCCTCGCTCAAGAAAGATCTGATTGCCGGTCTGGACATCATGATCGTGCGCGAACTGACCTCGGGTGTGTATTTCGGCGAGCCGCGCGGCATCTTCGAAGAAGGTAACGAGCGCGTCGGCATCAACACCCAGCGCTATACCGAAAGCGAAATCGACCGCGTTGCGCGTTCGGCCTTTGAACTGGCGCGCCGCCGTGGCAACAAAGTGTGCTCGATGGAAAAAGCCAACGTGATGGAGAGCGGCATCCTGTGGCGCGAAGTGGTGCAAAAAGTGCACGACACAGATTACCCCGATGTTGAGTTATCCCACATGTACGCCGACAACGGCGCGATGCAGTTGGTGCGCGCACCAAAGCAGTTTGACGTGATCCTGACCGACAACCTGTTTGGCGACATCCTGTCTGATTGTGCTGCTATGTTGACGGGTTCGCTGGGCATGCTGCCCTCTGCCTCCCTTGGCGCGCCAAACGCCGATGGCCGCCCAAAGGCGCTGTACGAACCCGTACACGGCTCGGCGCCAGACATCACAGGCCAAGGCAAAGCAAACCCGATCGCTTGTATCCTCAGCTTTGCTATGGCGCTGCGCTATTCCTTCGATCAGGGCAATGAGGCGACCCGCCTAGAGCAGGCTATCGAAAAAGTTCTGGCCGATGGCGCGCGCACAGCTGACCTGATGGGCGAAGAAGGTGGCACACCTATCTCGACCTCAGAAATGGGCGACGTGATCCTAGCGGCGCTAGACGCAAGCCTGTAATTCCCAATCGAAACGGGCGCATCCTAGATAGGGTGCGCCCGTTTTCATTTTCTGTGACCCGACAATCGGACAAGGATCAAACGATCCTGCTTGAGCCACCTCAGAAAAACTGACAGCATCCATAGCAACACCATTACAGGACGTTGCCATGACCCGCCCTCCGATCCTTGCTGAATTTCTACTCCCCACGACCGAGCTGCGCGATGACTTGCCCTTTTTCACCAAAACCTTGGGCATGCGGTTGGAAAATATCTTTCCCGCCGATGATCCATCGGTGGCCAGCTTTTCAGGGCATGGCATTCGCGTGCGGATCGAAAAAGGCGCTGATGTAACCGCGGGGCATTTGCGGATCCTGACGGATGATGTTGAAGGTTTCGCAGAAGGCAAAACGCAACTGACCGCGCCCAATGGCACTAAAATCTCCATCGTCCCCCTAACTCCGCAAGTGGAACACATCACGACACAGCATGAATTCGCTGTGCGCAGATTGGCCGATGAGGCGCCTTGGGTCATTGGCCGTGCAGGTATGCATTACCGCGATCTGATCCCCTCTCGTTTGGGCGGTTCTATTATCGCAAGCCACATTCGCATCCCAGATGGTGGCCCCGTGCCTGACATGGTTCATTATCACACCGTCGGCTTCCAGCTTATCTTTTGCTATCGCGGCTGGGTGGATGTCCTCTATGAGGATCAAGGCGACATGATCCGCCTGCATGCAGGGGATTGCGTCACTCAACCTCCCGGTATTCGTCACCGCGTCGTCGAGGCTTCACCAAACATCGAGGTGATCGAAATCGGTGTTCCCGCCGAACACGTCACCACCATCGACCACGATTTCACACTGCCCAACGGCAAAGGTGATCCAGCGCGCGAATGGGACGGGCAAACATTTGTGCACCACGTCAAGGACACAGCCACATGGCAGCCGTTTCGCATTGGCGGCTTTACGGCGCGTGATACAGGTATTTCAAAGGGCACCAAAGGCGTTGCAGGTATTCAGGTGGTTCGGCGCGCAGAGGGTGATCCGCCCGCCTTTACCCATGATGCCGACATCCATTTCACCTTTGTTATGGAAGGCACGATGACCTTACATGCTGACGGGCAAGCAGACCGCGCGCTGGAGGCCGGAGACGGGTTCGTCATTCCGCCAGATATGGTTGTTCAATATCTCGACGCCTCAGATGATATTGAACTGCTCGAGGTTGCCTTGCGCGGTGATTTCACCACAACACTGGTTTGAAAGCCCTCTTCAAACCAGTGACTTGAATGCTGGGTAAAGCCGTTGGAAACGTTGATAGGCATCGTCATATGCCCCTACCAATTCACTTGTAGGCTGTAGAACTTCCTCTACATCGGGTACTTGCATCACGTCCTCTACCGATGCCCCTGTGGCGGCAACCATGCCCAGACGTGCAGCCCCCATCGCCGCGCCAAACTCTCCCCCTTTGGGCAGATACAACGCTGTATTCAGGATCGTTGAAAGCATCTGCAACCAATAGCGCGACTGGCTACCCCCACCAACTGCGTAAAGCCCCTCGAATTTGGCCCCTGTTTCACGCATTGCCTCCAACCCGTCTCGCAGACCAAAACACACACCCTCCAGAACCGCATGAGTTAGATCTGTAACAGTGGTGCCCGCGCTTAACCCACTAAACCCACCCCGCACAAAAGCATCGTTATGCGGTGTCCTTTCCCCAGAAAGATACGGCGCAAAGCTCACACTTCCCGGTGCTTGTAGCGTTTCACCAAGAGCATTGGTCATCTCGGCAGGTGTGCGCCCAGTGATGTTGGAAAGCCAACTCAAACTATCTGCGGCAGATAACATGACAGACATCTGATACCAGCGATCTGGCACCGCATGACAAAATGTATGAAGCGCGGTTTCCGGTGCCGCCCGCATTTGATCACGCGCCAAAAGCACCACACCAGATGTTCCAAGCGAGACAAATCCCTGCCCCTCGTTCAAAACGCCCATACCACAGGCAGCAGCAGCATTGTCCCCCGCTCCTCCGGCGACAATGACCTCACCAGAGACACCCCATGCGGCTGCGATCTCAGGCCGCAGGCTTCCTGCTTTGCTGGACCCTTCAACCAAACGTGGCATTTGCTGTGGCTCCATCCCGCTTTGATCCAACAACGCCTCAGACCACGCGCGGTTTTCCAAATCGAACCATACCGTGCCTGCGCTGTCAGACATGTCTGCCACATGCTCACCCGTCAGGTAAAAATTCAGATAGGCCGCGGGCAGAAGAACCTTGGAGACCTTTGAAAACAGCTCTGGTTCATGGTTGTGGACCCAAGCAAGTTTGGGCGCGGTAAAGCCAGGAAAAACAATGTTCCCGCTAATGCGCTGGTACAAAGGGTTTTCGTTCATCTCCTTGGCTTGGGCTGAACTGCGGGTGTCATTCCACAAAATGCAGGGCCTTAGCACATTGTTTTCTATATCCAACAGGGTCGCACCATGCATATGGCCCGCCACCCCTATACCTCTCAAATTCTGAAACTCTGGCTGGGACCCCCTAAGCGCTTCGACAACTTTTTCCAACCCGATGATCCAGCTACTTGGGTCTTGCTCAGACCAACCATCCTGCAAATGCTGCGTCTCGTAACGCGCTTCGGCATCACCCAGCACGGCGCCACCATCATCAAGCAATACTGCGCGAATGCCTGATGTCCCCAAATCCAGTCCCAAAAAACTCATTCCTGTATCCTTTGTTTTTTGATCTCGATTATTGAAGCTACAAACACCACACATAATCTCTTTTAGGAGAATGCTATAGGTGGAAAAGAAACCGAATTTCCGCGGCTCCGGACATGGGAAAATGAGAGAGGCACGTCAAAAAGAACACACAGCCAAATTTGCGCCAAATATCTGGCGACCCCGGCAGGATTCGAACCTGCAACCTGCCCCTTAGGAGACGGAGATTGCCAACTCTCCCCGGCCCTCCCACAACCTATTTATATTAGCTTTTTCAGCTAGTTGGTCGTATACCTACCCTTAAGTGCTCGCTTGATCCCTTACGCCACCCGGTTCGTAAACGGTTCTACCTGAGGGCAGATAGACGGTTCGGAAAGGGAGAGAGTAATGCCAGAAAGATTGACAGAAGGGTTCGTCAAAGGGCTTCGATTTGAAGGAAAACCCAGTGTTGTTAGGGACGCCAAAGTGACGGGCTTGATGGTGGCTGTGAACAAAACGGGAAAATCCTACAAAATACAACGAGACCTCTGGCAAGGTCAGCGGGGACGGCGCAAGCTTGTTAAAACTGTGCGCCACACCCTCGGCACCACCAAAGAAATGTCATTGGAAGATGCCCGCAGTCGTGCCACCGCAGTAATTGAGCAAATCAAGTTGGGTATCGACCCGAACGCATCACCGATGGACCCGGCGGCAGATGCAGGTGCTTGGACCGTGCGCCGCCTCTATGAGGAATACATAGCCGACATGCGCGCCCGGGATTGTTCTGAGCGTTCAGTGGAGAACATGCTTGATCGGCTGGATCGTTACATCATCGCTTGGGCAGACAAACCAATTGGTGAGATTAAACGGTCCATGGCTAGAGAGGAACATCGCCGCATAACCCGTGATCACGGCGGCCCATCCGCAAACAAGACCATGCGGGACTTCCGGGCTGCCTACAACTTCGCGCTAAAGGTGGTCGATGACCCTGACTCTCTGCCGGGCAACCCAGTTGCAGCGGTCACGTTCAACAAGGAGCGGGCCAGCAACCGCGTCATCATGCCAGACGACCTGCCGGACTGGTGGGCGCGGGTGCAAGCGCTGCCCAACCCGCTGCGCCGAGATATGCACACGCTCGGTTTGTTGTCTGGCCTGCGCCCGGGCACGCTGGTTTCGCTGCGCCGTGAATGGGTCAACTTGACTGATCGTGGCATCTCGATCCCCCGGATGAAGTCGGGCCGCTCCTTCGACCTGCCTTTGTCGGCTACAATGATCGAGGTTGTGGGCCGGACAATGAACGCTGGTGAGGTGTTATTCCCAAAGTCAGAATGGCTGTTCCCAACGCGTTCAAGCAAAACAGGCGAGGTCATCGCGACACAGGTTTGGAAAGAGAAGGCTCTGCCCAGCGAGACGGGCCATATTCTGCGGCACACATACCGGACCATCGCCCAGCGCGAGGGCATCGACCATGTAAATGCCCGCCTGCTGCTTGACCACACGGTGCCGGGAATTGATGGCGTCTACATCCACGAGAGCGCCCTTTTCGACAAGCTTCTGGCAGAGCAAGATCGCATGACAGCGGCAATCTTTGCCCTGCTTGAACCGGAACCAACAAGAGATTCAGGCGTGTAGAGGGGGATTCAGGGTTTCCCAAAACGCGCCCGAGAGGGTAATATAGGGTGATTGACTAGATAACTGCGTCGGCTGGCTGGGACGTGCCGCGCGCGGGGAGCGCCCAAGGAACATAAAGGGCGCGGGGCAACCCAGTTGGCGCTATGCGCCTGCGCCCTGTCACCAAACCTTCCGTCAAGATGAGGCGGTCTGGACTGGTGACGAAAATGGACCAACAGACTATCGAAACTATCTCGGAGGCTGTCGCTGAACGCATCCTGCGGGAACTGCCGCGCGGGCGTGTTCCCGTGACGCCTGAATACCTGACTGCTGATCAGGTTTCCCAAATGACGGGCTTCTCTCCCAAGGCGCTTGAAAACTACCGCTCAAAGCGTTCCGGGCCGCCCTTCCTCAAGGTCGGACACTGCGTCCGCTACCGCGCTGATGACGTGCGGGCGTGGGTTGAGTCTGGGGAGGTGTCGGAATGAACCGCCGCGAAGATGAACGCACCCCCGGCTCTGGGACGGAAACCGGGGGCGCAGGAGAGCATGACAAAAGTCACTCGAACATCATCCCCGAAACTATACCCGACGTCGTGTCCGAGGCAGACCAAAAAGACTTGTCGCCCGTAGGGCGCACATCAGATGCAGTCCAGTTCTTGCAGACGTGGGTAGAGGGCGGCCCTTGGGTGCTGACGGCAATCGACCCAGACAGCGGGAGGATAACCACGACGACGTTTGAAGCCGGAAAACAGTCTGAGATGCAGAATTGGATTGAACATCGGCAGGGCAAACAAAATCTTTACTTCACGGTGAACCCGGTAATCCGCCCAGTCCTGTCAAAGCCCAAAAAGACCGACATGCGGGGAATGCGGTGCCTGCACGTTGATGTGGACCCACGCCCGGGCGAAAGGCTTGAAAGCGAACGTGTTCGGGCGTTGAAGCTTCTCCGGGAGTTCGAGCCTAAGCCAACTGTCATCATCGACAGCGGCGGTGGCTATCAAGGCTTCTGGATGTTGGACAAGGAACATGAGACCAATGGCGATGAGGCGACGGCAGCAGAGTTGGAAGCCTACAACTTGAACATCGAAACGATGCTACAAGGCGATGCCTGCCACAACATCGACCGTATCATGCGATTGCCCGGAACCGTCAATCTGCCCGGCAAGAAGAAGCGCGAGAAGGGCCGCAAGGCAGCGCTCGCATCGGTCGTTGAGGTTGATTGGGCGCGTGTCTACCCCATTTCAGTATTCAAGGCAGCGGAAAAGTTAGGTGCCCAGAATGTACCCCTGAGCAAAGTCGACCTGTCCGCCAACCTACCCCAAGTGGTGCTGGACGACCTTCCGCCCGCTGTGTCGTCTCGCACCAAAATGCTCATCGTCAACGGTGGCGATCCGGACGACCCAGCAAAGTACCCTTCCCGGTCAGAGGTCTTGTTTGCAGTGTTGTGCGAAATGGTGCGGGCCGATGTGCCCGACGATGTGATGGCTGCCTGCGTGATGGATCGCGATCATGCGATCAGCGCCCACGTCCACGACCAGCCCCGTCCCCAGCAGTATGTCGCCCGCCAGATGCGGCGCGCGCGCGAGCAGGCGATTGACCCAAAGCTGCGCGAGCTGAATGACCTCCACGCCGTTTTGAGCAACCAAGACAGCAAGTGTCGGGTGATGGAGTTTGTCGAGATGCCAACTGGTAAAAAGGGCATGACTCGCCTTGTGCCATCGCTTCAAAGCTTTGAAGACGTTCGCAACCGCTACCTAAACCAGAGGGTAGTGGTCGGGCAGGACAGAGAAGGAAATGAGCGCTTCATGCCATTGGGCAAGTGGTGGCTTGAAAACCCTCTGCGCCGCCAATTTCACTCCCTGACATTTCAACCCCGTGCGGGCGAAGTCGTTGGCGAAGGCGCAAAACGTAGACTGAACCTTTGGCAGGGATTTGCGGTTAAGCCCGAACCCGGCGATTGGCATCTGATGCGCGCCCACATCCGCGACGTCCTCGCAGGCGGTGACGCTAAGCTTGCCGCGTACATTGAAAGATGGATGGCATGGACCGTCCAGAACCCTGATGAACCTGCCGAGGTTGCCCTTGTCTTCCGAGGCGAGCCCGGCACGGGCAAGGGGGTCTTTGGCCGCGCAATGGCGCAGCTTTTTGGGCAGCACGGCCTACACACCGGCGGCAGCGAATTGATCACCGGTCGATTCAACCTGCACTTCCGGGACTGCTGCCTCCTGTTCGCTGATGAGGTGATCTGGGACGGCGACCGCAAGGCTGAGGCCAAGATCAAGACATTCCTGACCGAACCAACCTTGACCATTGAGGGAAAGGGTAAGGATGCAGTGTCGTGGCCCAACATGCTGCACGTCGTAATTTCAAGCAACAGCGAGTGGATCGTGCCTGCTGGCCCCTATGAGCGGCGCTATGCCGTCTTCGACGTGTCGGACGCACACCGGCAAGAGAAGGCATACTTCAAGCCGCTCTATGCCGAGATCGACGGCGCGGGTTTGTCCGCAATGCTACACGACCTGCTTGCGATGGACTTGGGCGACTGGCACCCAAGGGACGACCGGCCCGACACCGCCGCGTTGGAAGACCAGAGGGCACGTGGCCTTGATCCGGTGAAGGCGGCGGTTCTGGACATGCTGCGAGAGGGTTCGCTTCCGTTCGAAGCGGGCAGTGATCCGCGAGGCACTGAAGCCCGCCCATTCATTGCGACCAACGAGTTCAGAGATGCCATCCAGCGACAGACACGCGGCGCAGTGACCGCAAATGCCGTTTCGGATGCGTTGAAACAGATCGGTGCTGAGAAGAGCCGGAAGGGGCGGCCCTCGGGATACGTCTTGCCGATCTTGGGTGAGGCCCGGGCGGCGTGGAACGCGTGCCCGGAACTGCCGACGCAGGAATGGGACGATGCGCTGGACTGGACCGGGGGCGAGCCATTCTGAACCGCCTTTACCGACCCTCAACCGACCCCGGCTCTGGGGTCGAAAATGATAGACTGTTGAATAAAAAGCGTTTTCCCGACTTAACCGACTTACCGGCCTTAGATCGAGTTCGCCCGAGCCGACCCGGTGAACCCAGAAAAGAAAAGCTCTAGGAAGCGTTCCCTATACCTCCTCTTAAGTCGGTAAGGTCGGTAAAGTCGGGAAACTATAGAATATACAGAGACTTACTAACAGCCGACATTTACCGGCTTTACCGCCCCCTATCATTCTGGCCCGCTCCCACTTGGGCAGTTGAACACTGCAACACGCGCTTGCCGCTCTCCTAAAAGGGACTGGAGGCATTCGCCCTGCGCAATCCGTGCCAACTTCCACCTACCCCGAAAGGGGTTGTCGTGTCGCATCGGCCAAACCCCACGCTTGTTGGGCTTTCTTTGCCACCAGAAACCGACCCTCCAACCGAACGGTTCCGGGGGTAGACGCGCCAACATTGTTCACGCTACGTTCTCGTATTGAGTTAACGGAACATGGAGCAACAAGGATGAAAAAACGCGCCGCGATATATGCCCGCGTCAGCACTGGCGAGCAATCCTCAGAGAACCAGCTGCGCGCCCTGAAAGCCGTGGCAGAACGGGCCGGTTGGGATGTTGTGGGCATCTATGATGAAACCGTCTCCGGCGTGGCGGGCCGCGCCAAACGGACGGCGCTTGAGGCTGTCATGACCGATGCCGCCCGGCGAAAGTTCGACGTGCTGATGGCGTGGGATGTTTCCCGCCTCGGGCGCTCTCTGGCGCAGCTTGTTGGGCTGTTTGAAGAACTGCGTTCTTTGAACGTGGACCTCTACCTTGACCAGCAGGGCGTTGACACCACGACACCCTCTGGCCGCGCCCTCTTGGGCATGGCAGCCGTCTTCGCGGAGTTTGAACGGGCGATGATCGTCGAGCGCACGAAAGCCGGGATGGAACGCGCCCGCGCCCGGGGTGCGCAGATCGGGCGGCCACCGGCGGGCGACGGCATTGTTGCCGCCATCCGCTCTTTGCGCAGCCAGAAGATGGGAATGGACCGGATCGCGAAGACCCTCAAATGCGGCAAAGGGTTGAGCCAGCGGGTCTGCACCGAATACGACCGCGAGATGAAGGAGGCGGCGCAATGACCGACCTGCCAGCCCGCCGCGTGGTCAATGACATCGGCAAGAGCGAATACGTCGTCACCGACACCGGCCTCAAAGTGGTGGGCGATCTTGCCGCCCGGGGATGCAGCGTCGTGACCATTGCCCGCGCCTTGGGCATGGGCCGCGATGCCTTTCGGGCCGTGCGTGGACGCCAGCCGGAGGTTGAAGACGCGCTGGAACAGGGCCGCGCAGTTGAGCATGACGTCCTCGTGGGCAACCTCCGCGCCGCCGCCGATGAAGGCAACATCGTCGCGAACATCTTCCTGTTGAAGGCCCGCCACCAGTACCGCGAAGGCGAAGCGATAGAGGCAAACCTAAGCGTCAACGTCAACACCGGCGGCGTCTTGGTTGTTCCGGCAAAGCAGAGCGTTGAGGACTTCTTGCGGGATGCTGAGAAGAGGGATGTGACGCCGCCAGCGGCGCAGGACCGTTAAAGCCCCTTACTGGTTGCCTGTTTCCGGCTCATTCCCGTGGAAAATTGCTTTCATTGAAACTATACATACAAGCGGCACCTTGCAGGTGTTCTCTGTATAATTTCAATTTCTAATTGTCTTTGGGCAAGTATTTAAGGAAAGCCAATGGGCATTGTAAAAGCTCTAATGATGGAAATGGAGGAAGCTCAATGGGAAGCGAGCGATGTGACATTCTTTTGCCCAGAATGTAAATCAGAGGTTGATGGAACCGTTGAACTGCCAGTTGTCTACGACGATGGCGATAGCACTCATCTTCCCGTTAACGTGCAGTGTTTCAGTGGTGGGCACAATTTTGACGGATGGGTGAAAACCGATTGGGATAGCTGCGAAATTGAGCTCGATGACTATCCCGAAAAGACAATCACAACTGATCCTATGCGTGGTTTCGCCAGTGACTACGATGACTATGACCACGAATACTACGAGTGGTTAGAACAGCAAGAACTGCTTTCTCGACCAGTTTACCGCGCCTTCAATCAAACAATCGGTGATGTGAAGGCCCTGACTGCTCAAGTCTTGCTCGACGATCAGTCTCAAATGTTGGCGCGGATGCTTTTGGCACAGAGCATTACGGCACTTGAAGCCTTTCTTGCGGACACGTTGATCCTGACCGTGGCTAACCACCCAAAAGCCCAAGAAAAGCTACTCGGGTCCAAGAGTTTGGGGATTGGCAGCAAAAAGTTCGAACTTGCGGACGCTATCGGTGTTGAAGACTTTGCGAAAACCCGGCTGCTTGAATACCTTAGGGCGGTATCATTCCACGATGTGCAAAAAGCGAACAGCCTTTTCCGTGTCGGGCTGGGAATCAACATTCTCCCGGAGGGAGAAGAACTGGAGATAATCCAGAAGGCGATCAAAATGCGCCACGATTGCGTCCATAGGAACGGCGTGGACAGAGAGACCGGTGAGTTGCACCAAATTGATCAGGCGTTGCTGTTGAGTTTAGCCACAACGCTGGAAAACTTGGTCAGGTCAGTGGATCAAAAGGTCGATGACATTGATGCGCCAATGTAGCAAGCCACTGAACTGACGTAGGCAACAAGTCTTTCCAATCGCCTCTCCCCCAGACGGCGCGGTATCTTCTGATGCAGGAATAGGCCGCCCAGCGGAGGGCGCAAGCACACTGGCGGCCCCAAGCAGAGGAGCCTTGATCAGTGAACCAAACCGCCCCCGACAACACCCCACCATTGCCCCCGCCCGGCAAACTGCTCGCCAGTGCTGAGATCATCAGCCTTGCCGACCACGCCACCAAGCGGGCCGCGAAGCTCGGCACCGTGATTGACGGCCTTGAGGCTGGCATCGCAAGCCGTGGCGAGGATGCAGCCAAGTCCGCCGCTGCCGCAGGTTTCCCGCCCGAGGATCAGGCATCAGCCGCCCGCAAGGTGGCCGCCAAGGCCCGGGGCGAGGTTGCCGCCAACAGCGAAGACACCCGCTGGGGCTACATCAAAGAGGTCAACGCCGCCGCTGACACAGTCGCGTTGACCGCCACCTTGTTCGCCTCGCCGCAGGCTGTCCTTGCCCGTGCTGGCTTGGGCACACCGGAGCGCACCAACTATCAGGCCCAGCTCAGCGGCGCGGGAAATGTCGAGTTGCGCAACATGGCCGCCTTCGCAGTCGCAACCGGCAACAAACCCCTCGGTGCCGCAATCGTCGCCGTTGTTGACCGGATGCCCCGGCGCGACCGGCCCTTGTCCACCGCCGAACTGGCCGAACGGCTGGTAGGTGATGAAACGCGCGCTGTTCAGGACGCCGTCACCAAGATCAAACTGGCGGCCCAGTCCGCCCTCAACATCAACCGCGAGTTTCAAGTCGGGCGGCGCGACCCGCTGGCCCGCGTGAAGCTGGCGCTCAACAAAAAGGAGAACGCAAGATGCCCCTCTTCCTCGTGACCCGGCCCAAGGGGGCCGAGCATCTCAAGAACCCCGCGACACTGCATGGCGCAGTCGTTGAGGCCGCCGACGGCACCGCAGCCATTGCGGCCGCAAATGCCCTCGCCACGCGCCACAACACACCCTTCGCCGGTTTCGACACAACTCAGGTTGCCGCGACCGCAGAGGCCGGTTTCGTCCCGGCCCTGATTCAGGGCAATGTCTTGGGCGATGCCTACTCTGGCCCGGGACGCGGCGCATGAACCGCCCCGCGCACATTGACGCCATGACACAGGCGGAGCGCGACCAGTGGATTGTCGATGGTTACGCGAGCGCCTTCGCGCCGGAGCTTCGCCTTGCGCAGGCGGCGTTGCTCGCTTGGGCATCGGAAGCACCAGAGAGCGACGGCTGGCCCATGCCCGCTGACGTGATCCGCTTCGCCAAATGTTACGGCGTTACCCCTGCCGCCTTGGGCGGTCTGGTTGGCCTGTTGCCACACAAGGTCGGTCGCCGCACGGTCTGGGCTGACATGGTCCGCACTCCCTATGTTGGCCACACCGTCGGCATCGAAACCTTCCCCCGAGAGGCATTGCGCGGATATGGCCTGTTCCGGGCTGCATCGGCATTGATCGAACGTGAAGCAGCCACACTACACTGAGGCGGGCCGCGCTGGCGGCCTTGCTACCGCAGACAAGATGCGCGCCGACCCAAAGGCGGATGTCCAGTGGCGCAAGAATGTCGGGGCTGCGTCAACCGACAGGTTCCGCGACCCCGCATTCAAAGCCCGCCATGCCGCTGCCTGCAAAGCCGCTGCGTTGCGGCGCTGGCAGAGTGCGGAACCCGGCGGCGGGAAAGACTGACCCCGCAAACGGTCGGTTCGAGGGTGAAAGCGGCCGCATCCGCAGCGTCCACAAGAATTGGGCTACACTAGTGAGAACCAGCACCGCCATTTTAGGGTGGGTTGGAAATGCCGACCGATCACCGCAGCGCGAAACTATCCAGCGTCTTCCCAACCTTGCCCCACAACAAGCCGCAATTTTGGCTTAGCCTTAACCTTCGGTGCATCTAAACCGTGCATTTCCGCAAACTCTTGAGGGCTTGTCCGAGTTGCTTCCGCGAGTTCTTCAAGTGAATAGCCAAGCTCTGAAATGTGGAGGTTGACCAGTTGAGATGCAAGCATCCCCCTCTCAGCTTCAAAGTCAAACTCGTGCGGTTCTCTTGTTCTGTATCCGTAGTAACTCATTTTCTTGTATAGAGACGTCGCGGCTTCGTTTGAAACCGCACCCAGCGTCTTAGCTCGATAGATTAGAGCTGACATGGCAACCCGCCACTTTAGCTTAAGTTGCCCCAACCGTGGAATAGACAAACCGCGCTTGAGATCAGATAAAACTCCAGCTTTAGGCATCAGCAACTCTGCTGCAAATTCATTGGCTTCTTTTTCCATGGCGTCATACGGAAATGGATGGAGGATCACGTGGCCGTATTCATGCGCCAAGCTGAATCGCTTTCTGTCAGCTGGTCTTGAGGAATTGAGAACGACCACTGGCTTCATTCCAGGAGGGCGCAGCGTCACTCCATCTATGTCAGCACCGCCAAAGTCTCCTTCGACTACAAAAATCCCAGTGGCCTCAACATAGCGAACCAAGTTCACCAGAGGACCATCGTCCAACTGCCAAGATTCACGGACTTTCCGAGCCGCTTCACTCGCAGAGTTAACTGCACTTGCATGTTCACTTACGCTGGACTTGCTATCAACCACTTCAAATTGAAGGAGCGGATATTGCGGTTCAAGGTCAATGGCTTCTAGCATCTTTCGGAAATGCAATACCAAATGGTTCGCCAACGAGATGACGGCGTCTTGATCTTTCGCGGAGACAGCAGATTTCTTTCGAAAAGCTGCGCCGTGAATACTCAATGGAGTTTTGTATAGCGGCTCCTGCTCATAGAAAAAGCTTACCGGGAATCCCAAAGAACGCGCTACCGACTGGATTTCCTCCTGCGAGAGCACGTCCCTTGTACCGTTCTCAATTCTGGAAAGCGCAGCTTGCGGCACCCCAGTTTCGGCAGCCAAGTCTTTTTGAGTTTTTCTACGTCTCTTACGAGCTAGAAGCAGCATCCCCCCGTTTATTTGTCTTGATGCCATCTTCTTTCTTTTCTCCCTCGGGTTTCCTAACCTTCATAATTGTGCCCAGCGGTCCTTCGTCCGGCCCAGCCTGTTTCGGCGCTGCCATCGGAAGCGCATCTGGGCGATGGATCTCCAGCATCCTTTGATCAACACCGTCGGCGAACTTGAAGTATGCGCGTGCAATCGACACCCCCGTCCCGCTAAGGTGACATGCAATGAAAAACAACAGCCGATCTGGCGCCTCCACATCGTATTCAAGCAAAAGCGGCTGCTGTTCGATGTCACAAACAGCTACGTCCGATTTCGCGAACTGATGCTTTTTCTTGGTTGTGCCGCCGCGCGGCCCGGAAAGGTGAAGCTCTAAGCTGACTTTATAAGTACTTCCGGCAATTTCGATCTCACCCGACAACTTGTTGCACTGCCCGTTTCGGCAATAGGTCACCTCAAGGTCTTGATCACCCAAACCTGCCGCAAGGGATGCGCTTGGAAGAGCACAATTCAAAACCGATCCAACCGCTCTTGGGCAGCTAATATCCACGTGAGGCGTCCCTGCGAGAGATGAGAGTGATTTTTCCAACTCTTCAATAAGCCCCCACACTGGGGCCTCAAGTTGCTCACGGGTAGCTTGCAATGCAGCGTCACGGTTCAATTTTGATTCGCCTTTTATCCAGTGCCTCAAGATGGTTATGGCAGGTATAGGAACGAGTTGCAAGAAATATTCAAAAAATATTCAACTCTTGAATATTTTCCTCTCTTAATGCGTAGAGGCGCTGTGATGGCAGCGGTCAGGCGATCATAGGCGTCACATGCGATCGGGAATTTGAACCGTTTTAGAAAGTTCGCGGAGCCAAGTTTTCCTGCGCTCGAACCGTTCACAGTTTTGGAAATTGGCAAGGCAGACAGTGAGAAATGGCGACTCCGGCAGGACTTGAACCTGCAACCTATCCCTTAGGAGGGATGCGTTCATAGCGCTATTCCTTTTGTGATTTCTTACTGTTGGGTGTTTGTACAGTGTCCGTCTGTACGTGGTTTGTACGAAAACGGGCCCTAATGTCGGCCTCATCGGTTTCTGCGTGGGCATAAATGCGCATGGGCAAATTGGGGTCTGACCAGCGCCCCGCCTTGGCTGCCGTGACTGGATCTACGCCTTGGCGCACAACAAGCTCCGTGAAGAACCCGTGCCGCCCTGCTGGGTGGGCTGAAAGATACGGTATGCCCGCGCGCTTGCAGATCGTCTTCCAGCGCGTGTTGTACCCTGTCGAGCTGCCATAGCCGAAGATGCGGGCTTTCATCAGCTTGCCGGTCTTGCGGTTCTTGGGGCGTTTGGGCGGCAACGCGAGAAGCTCGTCCATCATCTGAGGTGAGATAGCGATCCATCTCTCTGGGTGGCCCTTCTGCGCCTTCACTCGGACTTTGTTCTCGTGCGGCCGAAGGTCATCCGGCTCCAGCGATACGGCCTGATCAATCCGTGCAGCCGTCTCAAACATGAAACGGACCAGCGCGGCGTTGTACGGATCGGCGACACGGCAAAACGCCTCGATCCATTCCTTGTCGGCTGGCGTGCGCTCTACGCGGCTGAGCTTCCCACGCCGCTTGTCCTGAGCGATCCGCTCGAACTTGTCGTAGGGCTTCACGCGGATCAGAGGCGTCCCCTTCAGCTCGTGGGCGTTGTTGATCACAGCACAAGCGGGTGTCACGATTTCTCTCCACCAGGTATCGGTCGACGCCTTGGGTTTCAGCTTTGGCCCAAGGCTCTTCAATAGTGCACCAGAAATTGCGCCCAGCGACAGGTCGCCGATTGCTTCGACAATCGGGATCAACTGCTTCGCTGCTTTTGGGGACGCGTTGTAGAGCATAATTGCATCGGAGAACGTCTTGCTCGGTTCGTCGCCCACGACATAGCGACGGATCTGCCGTTCGGTCTCATGGTTTATCCAGTCCCGTGCGCCCTCTTCTGTAGATGCCTTAGTGCTTCGCCGGTATGGGCCGGCGATTGGCCTGCCGTTGTATTCAATCCACCCCTTGGCCCAGTAGACACGGCCCCTCTTGTAAATTTGGAGCGGCATGACTGGCCTCCTTCAAAAATCGTATCAATCTGCGCGGGCGTGATGAGCATTGTCCGACCAAGGCGATAGAATGCGCCCGTCTCATTAGCGCGTTCGCGCAATGTACGTTCTGAAATATCGATCCCCATCCCGGCCATGACTTCGACCCATTGAGCGGGCGTCTTTCCAAGCCCCAGGATCTGTGAGCTGTCTGAATAGTTGGTCTCTGCCATTTCAGTCGTCCTTGTCCGCTTAAGTTGAATCGGCGACACGCATGGAATCGCTTGTTCTGCACCTTCTGACGTGGTCAGATGGGATTAATTGGAATTTTATGTCATATTGTGCAGTTTCGCGCAATTTGACAGTCACGTCAATGGGAACCTTGCATGGCGCGGGATTTGAAGGCTGTCTTCTCGGCAATGGGTGCGCGTCTTGCGATCGCGCGCAACGAAGTCGGCTTGACGCAAACCGCTATGGCGGACGCCATCGGCGTCTCACACCGCGCATATCACAGCTACGAAAAAGGCCAGCGCGGCCTTCCTGTTGAGGCCTTGGTCGCGATTGCCGACAAGTTCGAAGTAGACGCAGCATGGATACTCTTGGGCACAAAGTCCGTCAGAGCTGCGCATGATTTCGAGGCGCTAAAGCGGATCGAGATTTCGCTGGATCAACACCTCACTGAAGAAAACATCAAAATTAAGAGCGAGAAACGCGGAGCAATCGTAGCTCGTTGGTATCAGTCACACGTCGAAGGCCGTGAAGTCAGTGACGATGATGTGCACACGTGGATTGAATTGGTAAGGGATTAAGATTGTGAAGCATGCGAGCAAAAATTGGCGCCAAGTCAGACGTGCTACGTTGGAACGGACGCAAAGAAGCATTGTCCACCCTTTGCTGTCTATCCAGACCGCCTTTTTGGTTGCTATCTCAATTTATTTCGGCGGGCTTCTTCGCTTCTCAATCTTTTACACTGGCCCTTCCGAGTTTTTCTTGTTCGATGTTTTTCAGGCTGTCACTTTGGTGGCTGCTTCGATCGCAATCATGCTTTTGCTCGGTCCCGTCGTTATTCTAGGTATGCTTTCTCGACGCTTTGAGCGCCTTCTCGGGGAACAGTAGGATCCGCAAAAAGCACGTCTCAGATGCCATTCTCAAAAGAGCGAACAGAACTCATACTGTCCCGCATTAGGGGCAAGCTAGACTCAGATTCAGTAAATGATTGGGAACAATCATTCCTTCAAAACATGGAGGCGCTGTTCTTGCGGCATGGGCCCAAGACCAATCTGAGCAAGGCGCAATTCTCGAAGCTCCACAAAATTCTGAAGCTGGAACGCCCAAAGAGCGACGACAAATCCACTGCTGCAACGCCTCAACAGGTTGGGAAACCAAACGACCCTTCGGCGCAAATGCCAGCTGTTAGAACCGTACAACAACGATCTCGGCCACGGAAACGGACTGAGTCACCGGCCCAAATCATCTATGCGCCCAAACGGGCAATTCGTAGAGCCCAACGAAAGCTGTTTTTCCCCGTCATCCTCGTTATGGGGATTTTGGGCCTGCTAAGCGCATTGTTTGATAGTGGGTCATCCAGCGTTCAAACTCGCCCAGCCGATAGTTCGACATACGCGATTGTAACCGGGAGCAGCGTCAATCAACGTGAAGGCCCTTCAACCAACAATCGGGTGATGGGCCAGCTGGCAGAGGGCGCAAGAGTACGTGTTCTCACCGATCAGAACGGCTGGTCGCAGATCACCTCTCCACTCGGGACGGGCTGGATGTCATCCAACTACCTAGCTGCATCAGGAAGACGCGTTCCCGCGCCAACAAATAATCCAAGCAGCAGAACGGTCAGCGCATCTGAAGTTCGCGTCATTGACGGCGATACCGTAGCAATAAGAGGTCAGCAGGCAAACGTTCGGTTGGTTGGGTTTAATGCCCCAGAAACCGGCTCTCCTGCATGCAACGCTGAGCTCCAGCGCGGGCGGCAGGCGACAAATCGTTTGCGAATCCTATTACAGGAAGCTGGATCTATTCAATTCCAAAGGGTGGCTTGTGCTTGCCGCCCCGGGACTGAAGGAACTCGTGATTGCAACTATGGAAGGCAATGTGGTTTGCTTTCCGTTGATGGCATGGATGTGGGAAGAATTCTGATTGGTGAAGGCCTAGCTGTCCCTTACCGTTGCGGCGCTACAAGCTGCCCGCCGCGGCCAGGAAATTGGTGTAGATAATCGGCATAAGGATAGAAATTGAAGAATTTTCAGTGGGAATACCTGCAGTGGGCGTGAAGAAAGACCGGAAAATGGAAAGTGATATTGGTATCGGGATTGCCCCCACAAAAAAGGCAAAAAACTTACTTCGGGGTCTTTTGGATCGAAAGATACAAGAGGATCGCCCAGGCGTTTTCCCTTCAGTGATTTCAAAGATCTACAAATCTAAGGATACGGAAGCCATACGCTGGTCCGATTTTCAACTTCGATACAACAACCAGTACTCACATGTGCAAATACCTAGAGATTTTCCGCACTCACCAGACCCGTTTCGTGAGACAATTCTACTTAAAATGACGAACCCAACAGTTCGTGCACGTACAATAGTTGACCGTGGAAATCGAAACGCATCAAAAGTTGTTCGATCCTTTAAGAAGCTAAAAGATATCAATCGCGCAATCGCCGACCACAACCACACCCAAATACTAGCCAATATGACGGAGTACCTAGATGAGTTTGGGTTCTCCCATATTTTGCTGCGGAAAGCGGCATTTATCGCGTCCACGACCAATGAGAAGGATCGATCCGAAGAGTTCAAATCACTGATTGATAGACTCGAATTTTCAAAGCGCGATGTGATCAGACCAAGCCTTCTAGATGCCTACAACCGAAAAAGGCAGTATTTGGGTGTGGTTTCGAACATCATGAATATTTCAGGTCAAAGTGAGCGGAGCAGTTTTAGAAAGGCTATTTCAAAATTCACTGTTAGACCAATTTGCTACAGCGAAAGAGAATTTAGCGAAACCTTAGAGGCTTTTTCAAACTATTCGCTTGTAGACGCTCTTCACTTTCTCTCACTTCACATCGAAACACAGACCGATCTCAATATTTGGCCTGAGCTATCAAGGATTTGGTCGGATCTTGATGATGAAGTTCGGGACGTAATGTTTTGCGACTTGGTCAATCAAGAAACTTTGCAACCCTTTTACGCCGACACGGACGAAGAAGGGGAAAAAACTGATATATCAAGCTATCGCCACCTTTCAGCGTTTCTTGAGTGTCAAAGTCACGTCAAATTGCGCGCTGTCGGAGACTTCTATTTCGCATACAAACCGGAAACATCTAGTGAACCCTCGTTTGTTGGTATGCTGAGAGAAGAACGTTACGGGCAGGCAATTTCGTGGCAAGGCTTAACTTGTAAGGAAACGACTAAAGGGACACTACTAGTAGGCCAGGCGTCAGGCAGCCTGAGCACGCTCGAACGAACGCTAGCGATGGCGATATTCTTCGCTAGGCAACCCCTGCCAGAAAGTACTGGCGCAGACGAAATACTATGTTTGATGAACGAAACTACATTTGCGGATCGAGTAATTTCCAAGAGAGTGTTGAACCAACTTTACGATCAAGCTCGAGCTTCCGGCGACCAATTGTTTCAGATAATTCCTCTTTGCCTACTTGCTGTCGATCCACAAAACACTCGGGATGAGTTTCGATTGAGGCGTGTTTTGCAAGACTATGTGCGTGAAAACTTTGCTTCTGACTATGTCAGCTTCATTGACGACGTACATGAGCAAGCGCCTCAGGTTGGTATCTATCTATATCAAGTCTCAACAGATGAGTTTTTATTACAATTTTATCATTTGTTCGACGAGTCCTCCCAGGCAGTTGAATGCCGTGCGAAACTTCACGAACTAATGTACAAACACTACGGAGACCGGCGGTTCCAAGATCTCGCCGATAGCCTAAGGTTGTCTGCAAAAATTTCTAAAGCACGAGAAGAGCTTGATGACTCGCGTATATATGTCGACTTAACCAGGTTTGGAAATTGGCTTAAGGACCATCAACTCGAACGGATGTTGACACTAATTCGTTCTGGCGCCCTGCAGAAAGATACTCTTGAGAGCCTCAATATTTCAACGATTAACAGCTCCCAGGGCAATGAGTCCGAATTCATGAAAATACTTGGGGAATGCTATAGGGAGTTTTGTGAAAATCGCATCTTTGGGATTGCGTCCTTTCTTGGGCGGCGCATCCGGCATGGAACACTTAGAGGGACGCTATTGCAAGACTTTGAACGTTCAGTCGATGAGCGCTTTCCACAATTCTTTCGCACCGAACCATGCAGGGAGTATTTCGACCAATGGAAAGACGACTTCGAAAGATACATCAAAAAAATTGGATCAGATTACTTTCATATTAGGTCTCAGCAAAAAACTAAGGGAATGATAAACCCAGAGATTACTGAGGGGCGAAAATTCGGATACCTAAAAGCAGGCGCCAATTCGATCCTGGATGCCTTTGAAGACTACGAAGACCCAGAGTATTTTATACGTATAATAAGCGAAACCTGCTGGCAAATAGCCACTACGGACCTGCAAAATGCGCAACAAGTTATTGCGTCTTGCAAGGCAACCAGGCGGATTGTGTCTATACCTGAGCCCGCGAAGGCTGGACTCGGCCCCAACCATGTTGAGTTTATTAAGCATATGAACGCAAAACTCGACGAGAAGTTTGGTCTTATTGCATCATGGTTCAACCGGCCGCGAATTACTGTTCCTAGTGTGGATTTACCCACGCTTCTTCGAGTGGTTCAAAGCGAAGTAAGTGAAGAGTTTAACAGCTACGAAGGTGCAACTACTGATGAGAGCCAAACAAGAATAGAGTTGACCGGATCCTCCTACCACATAGTGTACGATTTCCTGTTTGTGACCCTAAAGAATGCAGCAGAACATGGGAAGCCCGGAGGAAACGTAAGCATCGACGTTAGTGCTGCTTTTCAGGATGCCATGGTCACGCAACTCGTGCTGAAAATTTCTTCCGAGTACAAAGAACAAGAGGACGCATCGACAGTGAATGAGCAGGTAAATCTCTGCCGCTTGGATGCTTTGGACCTCGCTTACGTCGAGGAGGGCAAGAGTGGGTTGCGTAAGATAAAACGACTAGAGAGGGATTGGAATGAAGTATCTGAAGTGTCCATAGATGCCGCCGAGGATGGGTTTCATGTGACGATGACGCTGGATTTGATACGTTGAATATACTGATAGTTGAAGACGATGAGTTCAAGTTGAACGCACTACAACGGCTTGTAACTGACGTACGCGATGACATAAAAATCGAGATCTGCAAAAGTGTAAAAGCAGCCGTCAAAGCCGTTTCAGAGCGAGATCACGACCTCTTAGTCTTAGATATGTCGCTCCCCTCTCATGACTTGGAACTAGCTGAAGGCTTGGGCATACCTCGACTGTCTGGGGGCATCGAAGTTCTCTTTGAGGTGCAGTATCAGGCAAAGAAAATGCCGACCATTATAGTTACTCAATATCCTGAGATTGAGCTGGAAAACCGGATGGTGCCGATTTCTGAAGTAAGAAAATACTTGATTGACGCATTCGAAATTGAAGTCGACACATGTCTATTTTTTGACCTGGAAGACATGACTTGGTCAGAAGAACTTAGAAGGGTTTTAGCCGCGAGATGAAGATACTTATTGTCGAAGATTCGATTGAAAAATTTGAAGAAATTCGCTCGGTAATCACCGATAATTTTGACTGGTGTTCAATTGAGTTTCACTGTGCTGGAAGTGTTCATGAGTATTGCAAGGTGATCAATTCTCAAAAGTTTGATCTGATTATCTTGGACATCCTTCTACCCCGGAGGTCCGGTGAGGACGCGATTGATGTTTCCAACGAACTTATGCAAGAGCGCGTGGGTACACTCAATCAAGAATCCTTTGCTGTAGCCTTAACGGCAATGACATCACCAGAGTATGATACGCTGCTGTGCTTCAATGAGTGCTCAGTACCTGTCCTGATGCATGGACACTCAGATTCCGCATGGAAACCCCAGCTCTCAAAAATCGTAAACGGCCTATCCGATGTCTCGATGCTCGATTTTGCAATATGTTGTGCACTCGAAAAAGAAGCCGACGCTTTCGAAGAAACTGATGCCACGCTTAAACCATGGAAATCTGATTTAGGTGCCCTGAGGTGGCGGCCAATTCAAGTAGGGGATCAGAAGGGGGCGATTTTTGTCTTTCCACAGATGGGTGTTACACAGTCCGCCCTGTACACATCCAGAGTGCTAGAGGCATTTCAGCCAAAAGTAGTCGCTATGTCTGGAATATGTGCCGGTCTTAAAGATGAATGCAATTTGGCGGACATCGTCGTCGCCACCATGGCGTGGGACCATCAGGTAGGCAAGATGACTGACGAAGGCTTCAAGCAAGAGATTAATTTGGAAAATGTGGATCCGGATGTAATTGGTCGACTAAAGCACGTACAGAAGACGCGCCCAACGACTTTCAATCTCCTCGCCAATGGAGAGCATTCGACCAAGAACTACTCTCCAAAAATCGTTTTCGGACCGGTCGCATCTGGCTCTGTGGTAGTTGCAAGCACAAAGGAAATTGCGCGTATTGAGGCGCAGCAGCGCAAGGTAGTCGGAGTCGAAATGGAAATAGCGGCCTTCCTTGCTGCATGCAGCTACAGCCGTGTTAAACCCAAAGCCTTTGCTGCGAAATCAGTTGTCGATTTCGCCGACGCAGATAAAGATGATGACGTTCATAGCATTGCATCAATAGCATCTGCTCAATATGTGGTAAGCGTGTTGCCGGACATCTGCACAATGTAGTCTGGCAATACGATACACATCGGGAGCCTTTGGAATTCCTAGAACAATCAGAAACAGAGCGCACCTTGGAAAAAGCTTACTACCAAGAAAAATTTGCAGCGTTCTGCTGTGAAAATGGTTCCTCAGTTCTGGGAATCTTGACTGCTCACCATCGGCATGACCTAGAACACTTGCAACGCAATGCCTGGATCGAGCAAATCCAATATCTAAAGGGCTCTCTGCCTCCTACTTCGCCAGGCATGTTGTTCTTCGAGTTCATCATACCTCGCATGGGCAAGCGCGCCGATTGCATTCTCGTTACAGGAGGGATCGTCTTTGTTATTGAATTCAAAGTTGGCTCGTCGACCTTCGATCGGCATGCCATCGAACAAGTCCATGACTATGCCTTGGACCTAAAGAACTTTCATGAAGGTAGCCACGCCTCCACAATCATTCCTGTTTTGATTGCCACGAAATCTGACAAAAGCGAATTCGTTCTGGACCTTGGCCCAGATGGGGTAGCAGCTCCAATCTGCATAGGACGGTCAGGCCTCGACGACCTTCTCGCTCAAGCTTCTGGCATACCGCGTGAGCAATCTGTTTCATCACCCAGTTGGGAGGCATCCGGATACAAACCGACACCGACCATAATCGAGGCCGCACAGGCTCTCTACAAATCGCACGATGTCACCGAAATTTCCCGTTCAGACGCGAGCGCTAAGAACCTGAAGGCGACCTCTGACCGCATCGCGGAAATCATCGAAACTTCCAAACGAGAACACAAGAAATCAATTTGCTTCGTAACTGGTGTACCGGGCGCCGGCAAAACGCTCGCAGGGCTAAACATCGCGGCAAGTCGTGCTGAAAGGCATGAGAACGAAAACGCAGTTTTCCTATCTGGCAACGGTCCTTTGGTCACAGTATTGCGAGAAGCTTTGGCTCGGGACAAGGTTGAGCAAGGAAAGGTAAGCGGTGAAAAGATCTCAAAGAAGGATGCTGAGCGGGAAGTAAGCCTCTTTGTTCAGAATATTCACCACTTTAGAGACCACTACCTAAACGATCCAGACGAACCTTTTGAGCATGTGGTCGTCTTTGATGAGGCCCAACGCGCATGGACAACAGATCAAGCCTCAAAATTCATGCAAGCAAAGCGGGGGGTGGCGGACTTCGATCAATCTGAGCCAGAATTCTTGATTGGAGTCATGGATCGCCACTCCGAATGGTGCACGATCGTTTGCCTTATCGGTGGTGGCCAGGAGATCAATACTGGCGAAGCAGGCCTTGGAGAATGGTTGAGAGCGGTCGAGAACCGCTTCTCTGATTGGGAAGTGCACGCGTCGACCCTCTTGGACGATCCACACTATACGGTTTCTCAGGATGCTGTAGAGCTTCTGCGCTCGCCGAAGATTTCAAAGCACGAAGATCTCCATTTGTCGGTTTCGATGCGATCATTTCGCGCGGAAAAACTTTCTTCTTTTGTGTCATCTGTATTGGATGGCGATGTATCGTCGGCCTCTGAGGCTCTGGCTAGCTTGGGCGACAGGTACCCGATACTCCTTACGCGTGACCTTGCCTCTGCCAAGAATTGGTTGAACGGCATGGCGCGCGGGAGTGAGCGGACAGGCCTGGTGGCATCTTCAGGCGCCCATCGTCTGCGCCCCGAAGGGATACATATCAAGTCTGCGATTGATCCCAAAAGCTGGTTCCTGAACGACAGCCAAGACGTGAGATCCTCTTACTATTTGGAAGATGTCGCAACAGAATTTGACATCCAAGGCCTTGAGCTGGATTGGGCAGGCATGTGCTGGGATGCAGATCTCAGAATGGTGGATGGCTCCTGGCAATTCAATGCATTCAAAGGAAGCAAGTGGCAGTCTGTGAATTCTTCAACGCGGCAGGTGTATTTGCTCAATGCCTACCGGGTTCTTCTGACAAGAGCCCGCCAAGGCATGATCATTTTTGTCCCGAATGGCGATGCTAAGGATCCAACTCGCCCACCGGCTTTTTATGATCAAACCTATGATTTCTTGCGTGGGTGTGGAATTCCTGAACTCATGTAGAACGACAGTCTTTAAGTACGACAAGCACCTGCCCGACCTGTAACTCCTTTGCGTTCAAATCTAGCTCACGGATCACGTACCGGCCGGCACGGCCTGAAATGTGGCGGCGGTAGGTTTGACCATCCGGATCAATGAACAGACAGCGTATGTCGCTGTAGTCGCCCCAGACACCTGCGATGGCCATTAGCGGGATGCCTTCGGGCAAGCGATCGACTTTTTGATAGTCGCGATAGTCGATGCCGTGATCTAAGGCTTGGCGGAAACCGAGCGTGAATTGAATGTGTTCGAACTGCATGTGTTGCCTTTCTGCGGCTTGGAAACTCGTCAAAGCGAGTGACCGGAGCTGCGGTGACTGTCTCTCCCGTCTAGCTCTCGTTCAGCCGTTTCTCGGCGTCTTTCGCTAGTTTCCAGCTGTTCTCTAATCCCGCCTGAAGCGTGTCGTAATTCTGCTCCTCGCGCAGCAAGGCGGCCAATGTGGTGACGGACGTGAGATGTGATTTCATCAATAGCGCCACGCAATGCGCCAAGCCATTCACCTTGAATTCGATCCTGCTGGTCGAGCGTTTCTCCAAGGCGTGCAATTCCTTGGCTGAGCTCTCGCAGGCCGTCACCAACCGTTCGACGGATGCGAGCAATTCGCGCTCCAATGCTGTCAGGGGTGTTGTCGGTGGAATGGTCATCTAAGGCTCCTTGATCTCGATGCAGCTGATGGGCGTACCCGCCATCGTGCAGGTCTTCAACTCGGTCCGGTCGGGGTCCAGCGTCACCCATATCTGACCGCCCTGTTCGATCCGCGTCAGACCCAGCTCCTTCAATTCCGAGCGCGTGATCAAACCCATCCAGAACCAACTCGCCAGCAGCACCGTCACGACCCAGGCTGAGATCATTCCCACGATCACCCAGGGCGAGATCGTCAGCCAACGCCTGATCGTCTCGCTGCGCCTCTCCAACTCGCTCTTGCTGTCGCTCAGAAGGAACCTGATATCTGTCTCGATTGTATGCAGCGCGCTGGTCGCAATTTTGCTGAAATCGCTCCTGAAGCTCTCCAGTTGAGATGCCATCAAGGCGGCGTGGTCGCTCCGGATCGCCTCCAGGTCCGCGTTCAATTTCTCGGCGAGGCGGTTCGGCTTGCCAGTCGTCATGGAAAATCTCTCCTTTCAATCGCCAGCGCTCGCCGGTGTCGGGGTCTTGGGCAGTGATGTAATTCTTGCTGGCACGGGGGATCTCGAATCCCGCGTCAGTCAGTGCGTGGCTCATGCTGGCACGGTCAGTGATGATGCCGATGCTGATCTGATCCAGGATCCAGTCGTGAAGCGCTTCGCGACCTTGCGCCCGCGTCGGCGCTTCAATCGTCGCCCTCACTTCGCGGGCGCGTTCTGGATCTAAAGGGTCTGCCCAACCGTGCGTCTTGTTCAAAAGATCGCGCAGGCTGGCAAAGGCGTTCTCATGCCCTGGCGGTGCGATGTTCAACGCCTTGCCCGTGCTCAGCTCAAGGCGTGGCGCGCAGAAGTGCAGTTCGACGTTGCCCTCGTGCGTATGGCGCACCCAAAGGCAGTCGTATTGATCCCTGTCCAGCCCAGCAAAGGCCAGAGCCTCAAATAGCTCAATGGCCTCTTGCTGTGCGTCGGGACTGGGATCATCGCTGTCGGCAAAGCTGATGACGCCTGCCGTGTAGCTCCACTTGTTGGGGCTTGCATCGATCAGGTCGCGGGTCTGGTTTGGGTTTCCGTGCAGCACCTCGGGCAGCGGGTCGCGGATCTTGGTTTGCGGCTGGCCGTTGTCGTCGCGGATCAGATTACGGTTCTCGTCATAGGCCAGAACTTCGCGCGCGGTCAGGTAGTCAACGGGGGCCGTACCGCCGCCGGTGCCAGTGGAGAAGAACGAGATGATCAAGCGTCACCGCCTGCGTGTGCCGCCACGATCTGCGCTAACTGCCGTTCGATGACCACTAGCTGCGTCGCGACCTTGAGCGCATCGATCTGGCTTGCACGACCAGATTTGACCGCGCCGTTGATCCAGCGGGAGAGCTGGTTGAGGTTGCCGCCGACACGGGCAATCGCAAAGGTCAGCTTCGGGTCAACTCGGGGGACGGGCTTGCGCCGACGTGCCTCAGTCAGCCCCAAGGCCTCGCGCATCAACGTGGCATTGGGCAGACCAGCGGCGTGCGCTTTGGCCACAAGCGCGGCCTTTTCCGACGGGCTGCATCGAAAGATCACGCTCTCGGAAAGGCCCTCTTTGACGCCGCTTGCGTGCGTCTGGTTGGGGTTTGAAGGGGAGGCTGGCCGCCCCTCACAAGTCCCGCCGATGTAATCGGTGGGTAACCTTGCTCTCTGCTCTTTGGCGGGACCAGTTGCATTCATGATCGGAGCCCCGCCGCCTCGATTTCAGCAGGGCTGACCAGGTTTGCGGCCAGCAAAGCGGTTACTTGGCCGGGCGTGATATGGCGGCATAATGGATGGCGGTTCGTGACCCAGTCGGCCAAACCTTTCAGCAATTCAGCCTCTTTGGCTCTGCCCGCTTCTCGCGCCTCCTCAACCTCGTGAAGGTATTTCAACCAACGGCCAGAGGAGAACCAATTGTCGGAGAAGCACACCTTGGAGCGGGTGAAACCTTCACTCTCGGTCGCATAGGCCCGCACGGCGTCCTCAAGGTCTTTGGCATCCACTCCGTTGGCCAGCGCTTGGCGGATTTGCGAGAGACAAACCGCTTTGCTGCGAATCCGATCCTCCGGATAAGCGGACAAAATCTTTTTAGAAACTTCATCCTCCACCGCCGCCTTCGCGTGCGAAGGATTTGGTTTTTGATATGGTTTATATCTGTTCTTATAGGATTTGCCCTCTGGGGCAGATGGCTTGCCCTCAGGGGCAAATGCATCATCTTCCCTTTCGGTCGGATCGATTTGCCCATTTGGGCAAATGGAGTTGCCCAAGGCATACCAACAGGTCCGATCATAACGATCATCGCTAAAATTGCCCTTGATGATCAGCTCCGCGCTGACCAGTTTTTCAAGCGCTGTGCGGATCTGCTTTTCGCTCAGATAGGGGAACAACTCACCAAAGGCCGAGATCGAATTGTAGGTCCAATACCGCCCGTCTCGAAGGTTGCGGCGATTGGCTTGGTTCTTCTCGATCCAGAAGGTGATGTTCTGAAAAATCACCGCTGCATTGAGACCTACACGCCCGGCGATTTCGGGGTCAAAGCTATGGCGGCTCATGATTGCCCCCCGAAATACGCACAAACGTGCGAATTTTGTACAGGTTTTGTACGAGAAATTGGCCGTTTCAGCTGATTTCGGCCTGAAAGCTCACGGGCCTTTCTGCAAGCTTCCGCACAACGTACTGAAAATAAGCCATATTTTTCAGGTGTTTTTGGCGACCCCGGCAGGATTCGAACCTGCAACCTGCCCCTTAGGAGGGGATTGCTCTATCCAGTTGAGCCACGGAGCCTTGTAACCACTTTCTTACGGTTCGGAAAACGGTTCGCGCAAGCTTGCCACTTTCCTAGCGTGTTGTCTTCCCATCTCTTTCCGGTCCCGGACCCTCCGCTTAGGAGGGGGCTGCTCTATCCAGTTGAGCCACGGGGCCATATTGTTCAGATACCGCAATCCCCACCCCTACGCTAGAGTCTCTGCACGGTCGTTCCCCTGATTTAGCAGACAAAGATTTGGAATAGCATTGCAGCTTCGGCCGCTCTGTTTGATATCCTTGATTGCCTGTCCCTCTTCGACCTACTACGTTGGTCCTAACAACAGCAAATGCAGGAATTCCGCCTTGTCACAACTGCCGAAACGCCCCCTCACATTACGCGATGTATCCGAAGCATGCGGTGTTTCCGAAATGACCGTCAGTCGGGTCTTGAGGAAAAGTGGCGATGTTTCAGCGACAACGCGGGAACGGGTTTTGGCGGCCGCCAAGGAACTGGGATACGTCCCAAACCAAATCGCAGGGTCGCTTGCCTCTCAGCGGGTGAACCTGGTTGCTGTCATTATTCCTTCGCTGAGCAATATGGTTTTTCCCGAAGTCCTGAACGGTATCAATGCAGGGTTGGACGACACGCCCTTACAACCCGTTGTTGGTGTGACGGGCTATCGCCCAGAAAAGGAAGAACAGGTTCTCTATGAGATGCTGTCGTGGCGCCCGTCTGGCGTAATCATTGCGGGGCTTGAACATTCCGAAGCGACGCGCGCGATGTTGCTGAACGCAGGTATCCCAGTTGTTGAGATTATGGACACCGATGGCAATCCGGTTGATGCGATGGTGGGCATCTCTCATAGGCAAGCAGGCCGCGACATGGCCCGCGAAATTCTGCGCGAGGGGTATGAACGGATTGGCTTTTTGGGCACCAAGATGCCGCTGGATCACCGTGCAAGAAAACGGTTTGAAGGGTTTACCGAAGCGCTTGCCAAAGAAGGCATCGAAATCGAGGACCGTGCATTCTATTCTGGCGGCTCTGCCCTATTGAAAGGGCGCGAGATGACAAGGGATATGCTGGAGCGTTCACCTGATTTGGATTTTCTCTACTTCTCGAACGACATGATCGGCGCAGGCGGTCTGCTGCACCTTTTGGACGAAGGAATTGACGTTCCCGGACAGATCGGTCTCGCGGGTTTTAACGGGGTTGAGTTGCTGGCAGGGCTACCCCGCCAGCTGGCCACCATGGATGCCTGCCGTCGTGAAATTGGCGAAGAGGCGGCAAAGATAATCCTAAATGCGTCAAGCAGCGAACCAGACGCTGATTTGCCCAAGACAGTCATCATGAATCCTACTTTGTCAGTCGGTGATACGCTTCGCCGCAAAAAGCGCGGATGAACCTGCCACGTCTGGAAAACTCGGCCGCACGGCGAATTTTTCTGGATCGGCATGCTTTACTTGAATCCCCTCAAGGTCCAGCAAATAGTGACGCTCTTATCGCGTTGATCGAGCGGCTTGGATTTGTGCAGCTAGACAGCATCAACACCGTGGCGCGGGCGCATGACCTTATCCTGTTTGCCCGAAAGCAGCGTTATCGAACAAACGACCTAAAGCGCCTTTACGAAAAGGACAAAGGGCTGTTTGAACACTGGACCCATGATGCCGCGGTGATCCCGCTATCCTACTACCCCCACTGGCAGATGCGAAGGGATCGCGATGCAGCAAAGCTGCGTAAGCAATGGCGCAACTGGCGGCGGGACGGGTTCGAAGACCAACTGCAGTGCGTTTTAGACTTTATCCGCGAAAACGGGGCCTGCGGATCATCCGATGTCGGTCAGGGAGAAAAGCGGGGCTCTGGTGGCTGGTGGGATTGGCACCCCTCCAAAACAGCTCTTGAATACCTCTGGCGCAGCGGCGCGTTGCATGTTGTAGGGCGGCAGAATTTCCAGAAACGCTATGATTTAGCCGAGCGAGCATTGGACCAACAGTTTACAGCGCCGCAGAACCCACCCACAGATGGGGATACAATTGACTGGTGCTGTTCCGGTGCCTTGGACCGGTTAGGCTTTGCCACTTCTGGTGAGATTGCGGCGTTCTGGGCCCATGTGACTGCTGCGGAAGCCAAAGCATGGTGCGCAAAATCACTAACCGCAGGCGATATCGAAGAGTTGGAGATCGTAGGCGCCGACAAAACTTGCAAACGTGTTTTTGCACGGCCCAACCTTTTTGCTGACGCCGCGATCACCCAACAAGCACCACAGCGGATCAGGGCCCTTAGCCCGTTTGATCCAGCGCTACGCGACCGCAAGCGCGCAAAATTCCTTTTTGGTTTTGACTACCGTATTGAGGTCTTTGTCCCCGAGGCGAAACGGATTTACGGTTACTACGTCTTTCCTCTCTTACAGGGGGAACGGCTGGTTGGTCGCGTAGACATGAAGGCATTCCGTTCCGAAGATACGCTGCGCATTCGCGCTCTGTGGCCGGAAAGGGGTGTTGCATGGGGCAAAGGGCGCCAAGCCGCATTTGAAGCCGAGCTAGATCGCCTAAAACGTCTGGCAGGTGTAAACAACATCGAATTTGAAGCCGATTGGCTCAAACCATCTGCCGATCACCAGTTCTGATTGCGCGTGTGTTGCGTTCTACAGGTGTGGCAATTGCTCTTTTAGATCAGCCATTCAAACCTCTTTTAGCTTGTCCTATCGCCCCCCTTCTTTTCCTTCGGCTTTACATCAGCACTGTATAGAGTTTTGCTGAGCGCCTCGGAGGGTTCCAGTATGGACGCGGATTTTATTGTTGTAGGTGCAGGCTCGGCTGGTTGCGTTTTGGCCAACCGGTTAAGCGCAAATCCACGAAACAAAGTTGTTCTTCTTGAAGCAGGCGGGCGGGATTGGAACCCGTGGATTCACATCCCTGTTGGCTATTTCAAAACGATCCATAATCCTGCGGTGGACTGGTGTTACAAAACCGAACCTGATCCGGGGTTGAACGGCCGTTCTCTGGAATGGCCACGCGGCAAAGTGTTGGGGGGCTCATCCTCCTTAAACGGTTTGCTTTATGTGCGCGGACAGCCCCAAGACTATGATCGCTGGCGCCAGATGGGAAATGCAGGATGGGGATGGGATGATGTTCTGCCCCTCTTCAAACGCGCCGAGAAAAATGAACGTGGCGCAGATGAATTTCATGGAGACCAAGGCCCGCTTTCTGTTTCCGACATGCGTGTTCAACGCCCCATCACCGATGCATGGGTGGCTGCGGCACAGGCTGCTGGATACCATTTCAACCCCGATTATAACGGCGCGGATCAAGAAGGCGTCGGGTTCTTCCAGCTCACCGCACGCAATGGTCGGCGTTGCTCTGCCGCCGTTGCCTATCTGAATCCCGCACGCCAGCGCGGCAACCTTGAAATCATCACCCATGCGCAGGTCGAAAAGATCGTGCTAGAGGGTCAGCGCGCAGTCGCGGTGCAATACAAAGACAAATCAGGTGCCGTACACACAGTGCGTGCAGGTAAGGAAATCATCCTGTCCGGTGGCACGATCAATTCTCCTCAACTGCTGATGCTGTCAGGGATTGGCGAAGCTGAACAGCTTCAGGAGCACGGCATCGACGTAAAGGCTGACCTGAAAGGTGTTGGCAAAAACATGCAGGACCACTTGCAGGCACGATTGGTCTATAAAACGCATGAACCGACCCTAAACAACGAGGTTTCGAGCTTGCTAGGACGGGCCAAAATCGGGTTGAAATATATGCTGAACCGCTCAGGTCCAATGACCATGGCGGCCAGCCTCGCGACTGGCTTTCTGAAAACCCGACCAGAAATGGAAACCCCTGATATCCAATTCCATGTTCAACCCCTTTCGGCCGAGAACCCGGGAAAAGGGGCCGACAAATTCTCTGCGTTTACCATGTCTGTTTGCCAATTACGCCCAGAGAGCAAAGGCGAGATCAGGCTCGCGTCATCAGATGGCGCGGTCTATCCCCGCATCATCCCCAATTACCTTTCGACAGAAACAGATTGCCGAACGGTGGTTGAGGGGGTGAACATTGCGCGACGCATTGCACGTCACGCGCCGCTCACCTCAAAAATCTCAACCGAGTTCCGCCCAAGCCCTGATTTGGACATCGAAGATTACGATGCAACTTTGGATTGGGCCCGTAACAACACCGCATCCATCTATCACCCAACGGGTACCTGTAAGATGGGTGATGACCCATCCGCTGTTGTAGATGCCCGCCTGCGCGTTCACGGGATTGCAGGGCTGCGCGTTGCTGATTGCTCGATCATGCCTGAAATCGTCTCAGGGAATACCAATGCGCCAGCAATTATGATCGGCGAAAAGGCAAGTGATCTGGTGCTAGCGGATAACCCACTCTAATCCTTTCGGATCAGAGCAAAAAGCATTGCGAACCCCCACCCTCTCTGCTCTGTCTGATCGGCAGGAGGCTGCGATGCACCAGTTTGTTCCGAAATGCCATTCATGATGACCAGAGCGTTAGAGAGCATATCTCAAAACGCGCGTATCTGCCTGATAATCGGGCTAGCTGCCGGCGTTTTCTGGCCTGAGCTGGCCAACGCCTTGGCCTATTGGATGCCCGTTCTGGTTGCCGTTCTACTAACCGTCACGGCATTGAGGATCGGGCATGTGGCGGTCTCCAGTGCTGCTGCAGATCTCAGATGGGGGTTTGGAGCGGTTGCGGTTTTGCAGCTTGCGGTTCCCTTGATTATTTTCTGCATCCTAACGCTGTTGGGCGTCGCCCATACGCCTGCCGCTCTCGCGATGGTATTGGTCACCTCTGCGCCTGCTCTTTCTGGCAGCACCAATTTGGCTCTTTTGCTGGGGTTAGATGCGGGAAAGATGATGCAAATTATGGTTTTGGGAACTGCGACCTTTCCCATAACGGTATTGCCAATCCTTTATTTGTCTCCCCAAATCGGAACCTTTTCAGATGTATTGCAGTCATCAGCTTTAGTTTTAACAGTCATTCTATGCGCAACGCTGGTCGGGTTTGGCCTGCGCGCTGCGCTGCTTCCACGCCCAACACAAAAACAAATTAGCGCATTGGATGGCGCTTCGGTATTGGTATTCTGCATCCTCGCCGTCGCGTTGATGGCCCCCCTCAACGCCGCCATTCGCGCCGATGCAATGCAGGTAGTTCTATGGGCTGTTCTTGCCTTTGGGATCAGCTACGGACTACAGATAATAACATTAATGGTGCTTCGGCGTTCTGCGCTGCGATCTGTTGCTGGGCCGCTTGCTATCGGGGCAGGAAATCGAAACATCGCCTTGTTCCTAGTCGCTCTTCCGTCAGAAACTTTGGCGCCCCTTCTTGTTTTTATTGGCTGTTGGCAGCTTCCTATGTATCTCACTCCAATCTTACTTCCTTCACTCTATCGAAAGGCATTGCATGACGGCTGACTACCCTCGCATTCGTCGTGTTGGGCTGGCTGGATTGCTTGTGCAATTCGGTGAGGGCATGAGCGAACCCGCTAACCGAGCGGCCATCGCCTTTCGCGCGGCAGTAGAGGCGCAGCATTGGCCAGAGGTCTGGGAAACTTCCACCTCTCTGGTTTCTACCTTTGTCAGCGCCGACCTCATATCATCCGCGCCAAACGCACTGTCGGAGAAACTGCAAGGCCTTCTAGAGCAATCAGACTGGTACGCCGCCCCCTTGCCTGCTGGCAGAACCCTTTGGGAAATCCCCACGCTTTACGGCACCGACGCGGCCCCGCAACTAGAAGAGGCCGCGACAGCTGCGGGCGTCACCCCCGAACAAGCGATTCACGAGCTTTCATCGGCGCGGGTCCGTGTATTGACCATCGGCTTTGCCCCCGGCCAACCCTACACAGGAGAGCTGCCCCCCCATTGGGACATCCCGCGCCAGCAAACGCTAACGCGGTCCGTTCCCAGTGGCGCGTTGGTTGTGGCTATTCGGCAATTGATCGTTTTCACCAATGCCTCGCCCACAGGGTGGCGCCACATTGGGCAAACGGCCTTTCGAACATTTCGCCCGACCGGTGTCGAACCAATTGCCCTCACCCCTGGTGATGAACTTTCTTTCCCGTCTGTTTCCCAAGCGGAGTATGAGAAAATCTGCAAAAGTGACCAGTCAGGCGATGGCGGCGCGCAACGGAGCGCTCTACCATGAGCCGCAACCTCACAATCCTATCATGCGGCCCCGCCATGACCATCCAAGACAAAGGGCGGCGCGGTTATCTGGCCCAAGGGCTAACACGTGGCGGAGCGGCGGACATGACCGCCCTTCACGAAGGGGCTGCCCTGCTAGGGCAATCACCTGACCTCGCCGCGATAGAGATGGTCGGGATGGGCGGGCAGTTTCGCGCGGATGCCGACATTCGCATTGCGCTGACAGGCGCACCAATGAGCGCAAAACTGGACGACGAGCCTTTGGTTTGGAATGCCAGTCACCTGCTGCCAGCAGGTTCTGTGCTATCCATCGGTGGTGCGCACAGCGGAACCTATGGATACCTGCATCTGGGTGGGGGCATAGACACACCCGTAATGATGGGGGCACGGTCTGCCCATCTGAGCGGCGGGATCGGCGCGGCCTTACAGGCCAATGAAACACTGCCAATCGGAAATGACAAAGGCACCACAACGGGCATGACCTTGCCTGTTAAAAACCGGTTTGAAGGGGGGCTCATCCGTATCACCTCCTCCATGCAGACAGAGCAATTCGATCGCCAGACGATCACCCGCTTCACCTCGACCGAATTCAAAAGAGACCCGAGAGGCAACCGCATGGGCGTTCGGATGGACCACCAAGGTGATCCGTTCCACGCCGCCGACCAACTCACGATTTTGTCCGACGTTATCGCAACGGGTGATATTCAGGTCGCAGGTGATGGCGCACCATTTGTGCTGATGTGTGAATGTCAGACGACAGGGGGATACCCCCGCATCGGTACGGTCCTGCCTTCTGATATGGCCCGTGTCGCGCAGGCACCTGCTGGTGCCGCGATCTCGTTTCAATTTGTCGAACTCGAAGAAGCCCGCGCAATCGAGCAACGGGCACAAACCGCACTGGCAACATTAGCAGGTTCGCTCACTCCCTTGTTGCGCGACCCTGCTACCATCCGCGACCTACTCTCCTATCAATTGATCAGCGGCGTTGTTTCTGGCACCTCTGACCCAACCCAATTTGAGGAATAATCATGCGCGTAGATCTAAATGCTGACATGGGCGAAAGCTTTGCCGCTTGGACGATGGGCGACGATGCCGCTTTGCTGAAAACCGTGACCTCGGCCAACATCGCCTGTGGCGGCCATGCTGGTGATCCAGATGTTATGGCCAAGACGATGACCATGGCACATGCCAATAACGTAGGCATCGGCGCCCACCCGGGCTTTATGGATTTGGCGGGTTTCGGCAGAAACCGCATGTCAGTTCCCAGATCCACATTGCAAAACCAAATCCGCTATCAGGTGGCGGCCAGCATCGGAATGGCCCGCAGTGTTGGCGCCAAGGTGCGCCACCTAAAACTGCACGGCGCGCTGTCGAATATGGCCTCCGAAGACCCCGTATTAGCCCGCGACCTTTACGAGGCGGCGCTGTCAGTTGCCCCTGACCTGATTGTCATGATCCTTGCCCAAACCGCGCATCAACAAGCGGTCGAGGAACTGGGGTGTGAATGGGCCGGAGAGATCTTTGCCGATCGCGCCTATAATGATGATGCAACCTTGGTTGATCGCAGCATAAAAGGCGCGGTGATCCATGATCCTGAGATAGCAGGCAAACGCATGGTCGAGATGGTGAAAGCTGGCGCAATCATCACCGATAGCGGCAAACATATCCCTGCATCAATCGACACGATCTGCCTGCACGGTGATACGCCAACCGCCGTTCAAATCGCAGCCTCCGTTCGCGCGGCTCTGGAAGACAACGACGTTACCGTCCAAACCTTTGAAGGTCATCGCTGATAACAACGAAAGAGGGGCAGACCCTATCGGGAGCTCTGCCCCTCTGTCTTTCAGGTCTTTTCGCTTACGGTTTTTGCCGCCTCATACTGCGTCAGGAAAATTTCACCTGTCATCTCTTGTAAGAAATGCTGTTCCTTCAGGCGGTCCATCACAGGGCCTTTCACTTCGGACAGATGCAGCTTTACATCCATCTCGTGCAGGCGGTTGTTGATCATCTCAAGAGATTCCAACGCGCTCAGATCGATCTCGTTTATGGCAGAGCATTGCAAGATGACATGCCGGATTTCTTTGTCACCTGCCACGCGGTTGTAAACCTTGTCCTCTAGGAAACGCGCGTTGGCAAAATACAGGCTTTCATCCACACGCAAGGTCACCACGCTTGGCTCTGTGATAACAACGTGGCGCAAGATGTTTCTATAGTGCTCAGTGCCCGGCACCTGGCCAACTTCGGCAACGTGGGGTTTTGAAGACTTATAAAGGTGCAACAAAATCGACAGGCCCACACCTGCGGAAACGCCAATTTCAACCCCCACAATCAAAGTAAGCAGAATCGTCACAAGCACGGCAGCAAAATCTGCTTTCGAATAATCCCAGCTTCGTTTCAGGATCGAGAAATCAACCAAACTCAACACCGCGACAATGATCGTCGCGGCCAAAGTGGCCTTGGGCAGGAAGTAGATGAGGGGCGTCAGCGCCAAAGCGGCAATCGCCAAACCAACCGCTGTAAACGCACCCGCCGCTGGCGTTTCGGCACCCGCATCGAAATTCACAACCGAACGCGAGAAACCACCCGTCACCGGAAAACCACCCGTTAGCGACGCCCCGATATTCGCCGCACCCAGACCAATCAATTCTTGGTCTGGGTCAATCCGCTGGCGCTTTTTCGCGGCAAGAGTTTGCGCCACCGAGATCGATTCAACGAAGCCGATGATAGATATCAAAAACGCTGGAAGCAAAAGCTGGCCCAGTAGATCGGGCGAAAAGGAAGGGATCGTAAAGGGCGGCAAGCTTTGCGGTACTTCGCCCACAATCTTTACCCCACGATCAGCCAAACCAAAGACCCAAACAGCGAATGTTGTGAGCACAACGACAGCAACAGGTCCGGTTTTCACCAACACACCTGTGAGGGTTTCGCCTAGCCCCAAACCTTCCAACATGGGTTTAAGACCCTTGCGCACCCAGAATAGAAAGCCAGTTGCCAAAACGCCGATAACAGCCGTGATCCAGTTTATATCTGACAGATGCGCGGCCAATGACAGGACCAGATCCAACAAGTTATGACCATGAGCATCGACACCAAAGATATGCTTGAGCTGGCTCGCGGCGATGATGATCCCCGAGGCGGTGATGAACCCCGCGATAACAGGGTGGGACAGGAAGTTTGCGATAAAGCCAAGGCGGAACAACCCCATCGCCAACAGCATGACACCCGACAACCCCGCCAAAGACAAGGCCGCGACGGCATAGCCCATCGTACCTTGTTCAACGATATTGCTCAGCGCGGCGGCGGTCATCAAGGAAACCACTGCAACCGGACCAACAGCCAATGCACGGCTGGTCCCGAACATCGAATAAAGAATGATCGGCACAATAGACGCATACAGACCCGCCTCTGGTGGGAGGCCCGCCAATAGCGCATAGGCAAGGGATTGCGGGATCAACATGATCGTTACAATCAACGCCGCCATCAGGTCATTTGACAAAGCGGAACGATCGTATTGCCGCCCCCACGTGAGAACGGGCAGGTAGTTGGAAAGGGTCATACTGATCTCGGAAATTGGGGCTGCTCCTATTTAGAACAGAAGCAGCCTAGAAGTTACTTAACGGTGACTTTTTCAGGTTTGGCCATCCACTCGCGGCCCTTGAGCATGCCCATCCAGTAAACTGGCGGCAGCATCTTTTCCTTCAGGAACCACGCCGCGCGGGATGGTTTTGTACCATCTACGATGAACTTGGGGAAACTTGGCAACATGGTGCCGCCATAACCGAATTCGGCCAAAACAATCTTACCGCGCTCAACAGTGAGCGGACAAGAACCATAGCCGTTGTACTGGGCCGCTGGTGCCTTGCCGTCGATATCCGCCACGATGTTTTCGGCGACAACTGGTGCCTGAATACGCGCCGCAGCCGCAGTTTTGGCGTTAGGTGCGTTCATGACATCCCCCAATGACCAAACATTGTCATAGGTTTTATGGCGCAGGGTTGCCTGATCAACATCCACCCAACCCGCTGCATCTGCCAAAGGCGAGACACGGATAAAGTCAGGCGCAGATTGCGGTGGGCAGACATGCATCATGTCAAACTCCATCTCAACCCGTTCGACCGGTGCATCAGGCTTTGCAACGTCGAACCATGCTTTCTTTGCAGGGCCGTCCACAGCAACAAGGTTGTGGAAGAAATTCAGGTTCGCGTCGTATTTCTGGACGTATTCCATCAAGGCTGGAACGTAGTCTTTGACACCAAACAGGACACCACCCGCATTGTTAAACTGGATATCGATATCCTTTAGGACACCACGGCGGAACCATGCATCGCCGGATAGATACATCGCCTTTTGCGGCGCACCTGCGCATTTGATCGGCATCGGCGGCTGGGTAAAGATCGCACGACCTTCTTTCATGCCGTTGACCAATTCCCACGTGTAAGGGGCAAGGTCATAGCGATAGTTCGAGGTCACGCCATTGTGGCCTAGCGTCTCAACCAGACCTTCGATCTTGTTCCAATCCAGTTTCAAACCCGGACAAACGATGAGCCGCCCGTATTTCACGACGCGGCAACCATCCAGAACAACGGCGTTGTTTTCAGGCTCAAATGCGGCAACCGCAGATTTGATCCAGTGAACACCACGCGGAATCAAAGACCCCATCGTGCGGGAGGTTTGCTGTGGTTCAAAAATGCCACCGCCAACCATGGTCCAACCCGGTTGGTAATAGTGAACATCAGCTGGGTCGATTACAGCAATTTTGAGGTTAGGCTTACGCCCCTTCAAGCTTGCAGCGGCGGCAATACCGCCCGCGCCCGCGCCAACAATGACAACATCAAAGCTGGCGTCACCGGTATCCGTTGGCGTCTTGCCGCCATTCACAATACGCCGAACAACACCGCCCATATCATAGCCAGCGGCCTTGGTCGCAGCCAGAATGTCCGCAACGCTTTTTTGACCTGCTTGCCCTAACGACCACAGAGTTGCCGAACGGGTTCCTGTCCGGCAATAGGCCAATGTCGGGCCTGGTTGTTCGGTCAAGATTTTATTGAAATCGGTCGCGTTGTCATCAGTCACTTTACCAGCGACGATAGGAAGATACGCAACCTCGATGCCATGTTTTGCCGCCTCTTTGGCGATCTCATCGCATGTCGGCTGGTCTGCACCTTCGCCATCGGGACGGTTACAGATGATCGAACGGAAACCCGCATCCTTGATCGCCTGCATATCGCTGGGCAAAATCTGTTCGCTAACGGACAGACCTGCTGTCAGTGATCTAATCTTCATTCTGTTTCTCCTAGATCAGATGCCGTTTACCGGCACCTTCAACATCTGGTTCCCGTCTTTGTCTGTCGGGACTTCTCCAGCGCGCATGTTTACCTGCAGCGAAGGGATGATAAGTTTTGGCATGGACAGCTGTGCATCACGCTCGGTGCGGAATTTCACAAACTCTTCGCGGGTTTTGCCGCCGCCAACATGAATGTTGTCGACCTTTTGCTCTGCCACTGTGGTTTCCCACTGAATCGCACGGCCATTCGGGCCGTAATCGTGGCACATGAACAAACGTGTCTCATCCGGCAGGGCAAGGACCTTTTGAATGCTGTCATACAGCTCTTCTGCGGACCCACCGGGGAAGTCACAACGCGCCGAGCCACCATCCGGCATGAACAACGTATCGCCAGCAAATGCAGCGTCACCCAGCACGTGAACCATGCAAGCAGGTGTGTGACCCGGCGTATACATCGCAAAACCTTGCATCTCACCCACCATATAGGTGTCGCCATCTTTGAACAGCGCATCGAATTGCGATCCATCGCGCTGGAATTCAGTGCCTTCGTTGAAAACTTTGCCAAAGGTTTCCTGAACGATCAAAATCTTTTCACCAACACCGATTTTGCCACCCAGTTTTTGTTGAATATAGGGCGCCGCGCTTAGGTGATCTGCGTGGACATGCGTCTCGATAATCCAGTCAAGGGTCAGGCCGCGTTCTTGAATTTCCGCAATCAGTTTATCCGCGTGATCATAAGTAATGCGGCCCGCGGCATAGTCGATGTCCATAACGCTATCGATGATAGCGCAGTGGTTGCTGGCTGGATCCTTGACGATATACGTGATCGTATTTGTCGCCTCATCGAAATGCGCAGACACATCGGGCTTTACGGCCATATTGACTGGATAGTTCATTTTATGTCCTCCTGTATTCAGGCTATCGAAAGGGTGGCATCGGTTTCTTTGCCAACCACCCCAAACTAAAAATTCTTTTGGTCAGCTAAAAATCGGCGACCATACGTTTTTGTGATCTGGCGCTAGGCCTTAGCCCAATCACCGCAACGAAAAATGCAGCGGCAAATCCCCCTAAAAGGGTCCGCCGCTGCAACCATTTTATAACGAGTCGTTTACGACAAGGTTACATTTTGCAGGTGCGGATACCGAACACGCGGTAAAGCGGGCAAAAGCGCATGCCTGATGTCACGATGGCGATCAACCCAGCGATAATTGCAACAGCCGTTGCAAGGCCTGAGTCGAAAACTGCCCAACCGGACATGAACGGCAAAGCCAACAATACAACGCCCAGAATGATGCGGATGATGCGATCGATAGTACCTAGATTAGCAGTCATTTTAATTTCTCCCATTAAAGCTGGCCTCAGAATATATGTTTGCGATTCTGCGTTCAGTGACATTGTCACCAAAGGGCAAAAAGCTTCTCATGTGTTATGATCTGCCAGCTGTTCGAGGTGGGTTCGGTCCAGCAAAACAACCTTGCCACGGCTTTGCTCGACCCATCCCCGCCGTTGAAACTCTTGTAACTGGCGCGACACCACTTCACGGGCTGTACCCAGCTCGACAGATAGTTTTTGATGAGTGGTGGTGACGATGTCGCCTTCTTTGGACAGTTCGATTAACTTATGCGCCAGCCGCACATCCAGACGCTGGAATGCTACCTCGTCAATCATCAGAAACAGGTCCGTGATCCGTTTAGAAAACGCGGCAAAAACGAAATCGCGAAATGATTTGGATTGCGCCACCAAATCATCAAACACTGCGCGGGGCACCGCAGCGGCGCGCACCGCGCTTTCGGTAATCCCCTCGGCGGAATAATCGTCATAGGCCAGCAAACAGGCAGTGGTCAAAACACAGCTTTGACCCGCATGAATCCGGTATAAAACAATCTCGTGCCCCGTCTCGGAAACCTGTTGAACGCGCACCGTACCATCCAGCAAAAACAACATATTCTCAGGCGAATTTCCCGGCCCGAAAATCGTCACGCCTTCCGGCACCGAAATCACAGCACTGCGCGCAAGCAAAAGCTCTTTGATCGGGGATTCCAGCCGCGACAAACCGGGAAAGCGTTCAACCCATTCTTCTGTTTGCGTCATACCTTTGCCTCTTCCGTTTGAGGATTTTCCAACGGCGCAAGCCGCGCCATCAATTCCCCTCGGTTCGCAGCGATATCTGCAACAGTCAAATCATCCAGAACAGCCATGAATGCGTTCGTCGCCTCCTGCATCTTGTTCGAAAGCACGCAGACCCCCATGAGAGGGCATGTGTTTTTCTCGGAGTTAAAACACTCGACCACATCCAGCGGTCCTTCGGTGATGCGCACCACCTCACCGACAACTATTTCCTCGGCTGGACGCGCCAATCGAAACCCGCCACCTCGACCGCGTACCGTTTCCAAATAACCTGCCCTGCCTAACTCATGCACAATTTTCATGATGTGCGGGCGGGAAAGGTTGTGAACACGGGCTACATCTTCGATCCGGACCAAATCCGGCGCCTTTAATGCAGCTAACTGCAATGAGCGCATCGCATAGTTTGAGTAATTGGTGAGTTTCATGGTGCATCCTGTTGTCGCACCCAAAGATATATTCAAACTATTGCTTTTGTAAATACGTCTGACTAAATCAAACAAAGAATCATTCTAAATATAGGAAAAAATCATGAGCCTCAGAATCGGCGACACAGCCCCAAATTTTGACGCGGAAACCACTACAGGCCCGATCAACTTTCACGATTGGATCGGTTCCCAGTGGGCGTTCTTTTTCAGCCACCCAGCTGATTTCACACCTGTCTGCACAACCGAGATGGGCCGCACTGCACAGCTGGCGGAACAATTTGCTGCGCGGAATGTCAAACCAATTGGCCTATCCACTGACACCGTAGCCGAGCACGTAAAGTGGATCGACGACGTAAACGATACGCAAAACACAACGTTGCGCTTTCCTATCGTCGCGGACGCTGATCTAAAAATCGCAAAACTCTACGACATGATCCACCCCAGCGAGAGCGAAACCGCCGCCGTGCGTTCGGTGTTCATCATTGATCCTGACAAGAAAGTCCGTCTGACAATGACCTATCCAATGAGCGTGGGTCGCAACTTTGACGAAATCTTGCGCGTTTGCGATGCACTGCAAACAGGTGATGCAAACAAAATCGCGACCCCTGCCGATTGGGTCCCTGGCCAAGATGTTATCATTCCACCATCCGTTACAGACGAAGAAGCAAAAGCCGCATTCCCACAAGGATTCGAAACATTGCGCCCTTACCTTCGCAAAGTAAAACTGTAACAGTCTAAATCAGAACCCTGACCAGCCCAGAAACGGATCCCCCATGTTTGACGGCTTCACAGCAGAGACCTTAGCGCGGATGCAATTTGCATTCACAGTGTCGTTCCACATCATCTTTCCAGCCTTCTCGATCGGGCTGGCGAGCTACCTGACGGTCCTGAATGCCTTATGGCTCAGGACAAGGGACGAAACATATCTGACTCTATTCGGGTATTGGAAAAAGATCTTTGCTGTGGCCTTTGGCATGGGTGTCGTTTCTGGCATCGTGATGTCCTATCAATTCGGGACAAACTGGTCGGTATTTGCGGATAAAACGGGCCCTGTGCTGGGGCCCCTAATGGCCTATGAGGTCCTCTCGGCCTTCTTCCTCGAGGCTGGATTTTTAGGAATTATGTTGTTTGGTCGCGAACGGGTTGGTGATGGCCTTCATATGTTTGCAACTGCTATGGTCTCATTTGGTACGCTTATGTCTGCCACATGGATCCTGTCGGTGAATTCTTGGATGCAGACGCCTGTTGGCTACGGGATCAACGAGCTGGGCCAGTTCGTGCCCGAAGACTGGTGGCAGATCGTCTTTAACCCGTCCTTCCCCTACCGTCTGGTTCACATGGTTCTTGCCGCCTATCTGACAACCGCCTTGGTTGTCGGGGGCGTTGGCGGGTTGCACCTGCTACGCGACCGCAAAGATGCCCCTGCGCGGCGGATGTTTTCCATGGCCATGTGGATGCTGGTCGTTGTTGCGCCTTTGCAAATTCTGGCAGGCGATGCGCATGGTCTAAACACGCTTGAGCATCAGCCCGCCAAAGTCATGGCGATGGAAGGCCACTATGACAGCCACCCGCACGGCGCACCTTTGATTCTGTTCGGCATTCCAAACGCCGAGGAACGCCGTATCGACTATGCCGTGCAAATCCCCAAGCTTTCGAGCCTCATCCTGAAGCACCACCTCGACGCGCCTCTTGATGGGCTCGACACGATACCAGACGAAGACGAGCCCCCCGTGGCAATACTGTTCTGGAGCTTTCGGATCATGGTGGGTCTTGGATTTGCGATGCTGGGCCTTGGCGCGTGGAGCCTGTGGCGTCGCCTAAAAGGCACCCTGTATGACGATCAATGGCTGCACCGAAGCGCCATCATCATGGGCCCAACTGGGTTTGTCGCCGTCCTTGCTGGCTGGATCACAACCGAAGTCGGCAGACAGCCCTTCACCGTTTACGGATTGCTGCGCACCAGTGACAGCCTTGCGCCTGTGGCGGCGCCCGCTGTCGCGGCCTCGTTGATTGCCTTTATCATCGTTTACTTTTTCATCTTTGGCGCGGGCACGTTTTACCTACTGCGGATGATGAACAGCCCAGCAGGGTCAAAACAGACCAACCTCACGGACGGCCCCATCCGAACCGCTGGTGCCAATGTTATCGCCTCGATCGATTCTGCTGATAAGGAAAACGGCCATGTTTGAACTCTCGTTTATCTGGGCTGGCATCATCGCCTTTGCCGTGTTGACCTATGTGATCCTTGATGGCTTTGACCTAGGTGTGGGCATCCTGTTCCCCTTTGCCGAAGGGGAACGTGAAAAGGCCACGATGATGAACTCAATCGCGCCAATCTGGGACGGCAATGAAACATGGCTGGTCATGGGCGGTGGCGGTTTGTTTGCGGTTTTCCCGCTGGCCTATGCCGTGATTATGCCCGCGCTTTATATACCAATCACCATCATGCTGTTGGCACTGATCTTTCGCGGGGTCGCGTTTGAATACCGCTGGCGGACAGAGCGCTGGAAACCCGTTTGGGATGCCGCGTTTTTCGGCGGCTCGATCGTTGCCGCCTTTATGCAAGGCATCTCACTGGGCGCTTTGGTTCAGGGTATCGAGGTCGCTGACCGCGCCTATGCTGGCGGCTGGTGGGATTGGCTCAGCCTGTTTTCGGTCCTCACCGGATTGGCCGTTATCGTTGGCTATGCCTTGCTGGGCGCGACGTGGATTATCCTAAAAACCGAAGGCAGCTTGCAACGCCAGATGCAAGGCTACGCATGGTGGCTTGCCGCTGGCACGCTCGGCTTTGTCGGGTTCGTGAGCATCCTCACCCCGTTTCAGGATCCGATCTATTTTCAGCGCTGGTTCAACCTACCTGGAAGCATCTTTAGCGTTCTCATGCCGGGTGCCGTTTTGGCAGCTGCATGGGCATTATTCGCAGGGCTAAACGCGGGCAAAGATGCTCAGCCGTTCCTTGCTGCCCTCTGCCTGTTTATCCTGTGCTTTATCGGCATCGGCATCAGCTTTTACCCCAATATGGTCCCCCCCAGCCTGACAATCGCCGAAGCCGCCGCACCTGATGAAAGTCTCTGGTTTGCTTTGGTCGGCACATTGGTTCTGGTGCCGATGATCCTTGCCTATACGGCCTATACCTATTGGGTCTTCCGTGGAAAGGTTGACCCCGAAGAAGGCTATCACTGATGCTGTCACCTTCGGCCAAAAAGGTCGCATGGTTCATCGCAATCTGGCTGATGAGTGTGGCTGCCCTTGGCGTCGTCGCCTATGCGATCAGGCTGGCTATTCACGCCTGACAAAGACAAAGAGGGCACCGATTTGCTAAACTTTTAGCACTTGGTGGCCTCTTTACTGCCCCAATAAGCCTGCACCTTAAAAGAAAAATCTTTTGAGGCCAGCATGGAACTTTTGTCACAAATATACGCGACGTTTATCAGGACCTTCACCGATCTTGAATCACGTTTGGCGGTTTTTTACCTCTGCATAACGATCCTGATCGTCGCGATCCTCTGGGTGGTTCGCGGGCGCCCAACCAGCTTTGTTTCGTATCTGTTGCCCAAAGAAGTTTACCTGCACAAATCCAATATCGTGGACATCAAGATATTCCTGTTCAACTCGATCCTTTCTGCAGGTGGTCTGTTTGCCGCTGTGACGATGACCCCCGTGATGACCGTGACCGTCCTGAACGCCCTTGGATCACTAACAGGCGCCAGCCCCGCGCCGGTTGATCTGACTTTGGGGAAAATGGCCCTTGCGACACTGATCATGATCCTAACGTTGGATTTCTGCAAATACTGGGCGCACCGTTTGCACCATGAAACAATGATCCTGTGGCCATTCCACGCGCTGCACCACTCGGCCGAGATCATGACCCCGCTGACAGCAAACCGGAACCACCCTGTCTTCCTCATCCTACGCGCGCTCATTTACACCGTTATTGTTGGCTCTGTTCAGGCATTGATGTTGTTCTTGCTGATGGGCAAAATCGAAATCCTCGCGATTGGCTCTGTGAACGCTGGCTATTTCATGTTTAACGCCCTTGGTTCCAATCTGCGTCACAGCCACGTTTGGCTCAGCTATGGACCAGTGATGGAGCACATCTTTATCTCCCCTGCCCAGCACCATGTGCATCACTCAATCGACCCTAAACACTACAACAAAAACTACGGTGAGGTGTTTGCGATTTGGGATTTGATGTTTGGCTCCCTCTACGTTTTGCGCAGCCATGAAAAGATCGAATACGGACTCGCCGACAAACATGGCGAACGGATCGAACAGCCCTATCCAAACCTTCGCACTGCGCTGCTGGACCCCTTTGCTGACAGCTGGCGTGCGCTTTGGAAAGGGACATCTCGCGATCCCAAAATCATTGCGGCCACCAAGGAAAGCACCGCATCATGAACCGCGGTCTCTCGATCTGGCTTGATGCGCTTCGCGTTTGGGCAACCATCATGGTTGTCTTTTCGCACGTGGCCTACCCACGCTTTACGCGTGGCGATTACATTTTTCTGCGTGAGCTAAACTTGGGCAGCGACAGCGTGATCGTGTTTTTTGTCATCTCTGGCATGGTGATTGCCTATGCCGCTGGGCGCGACGCAAAACTATCCACCTACGCCTTTAATCGCCTGACGCGCCTTTTATCTGTCTTGCTCCCTGCTCTTTTGCTGACCTTTGCGTTTGATCAAATCGGCCGCAGCATCGGGCCTGAGGCCTATGGCAGCTTTTACAACCCTCTCCCCTTTGGCGAACTCATGTTGCGCGGGCTATCTATGTCAAACGAATGGGGCGCGTTTGAACGCGTTCGCTTGGGGACAAATGGGCCACTTTGGTCTCTTAGCTACGAAGCAGGGTATTACATTTTGTTTGCCGCTGCGTTCTTCCTAACCGGATTGCGCCGTGTCGTGGTCCTCCCGCTTCTGGCGTTCTTCGTCGGTCCCCGTGTTCTCCTCCTGATGCCAGCATGGCTCATCGGTGTTTGGCTGTGGAATTGGGTCGCGTCAGGAGGGGCCGAGCGCCTCTCAATCCCCATCGCACGCCTAATGGCGTGGGGTGGTCCGGTTGGTTATGTCTTCTGCCTTTGGGCCGGTATTCCTGACGTATTGGCGGCCCTCACGGCCGACGCACTCGCTCCACAGAATCATCGCATCATCCTTGCCTTTTCCGATGAATGCATCTGGAATGCCCTGCTGGGGGCCATAACAGCGGTTCATATCATGGGAATGGCAAAGTTATTGCAGGGCTACCAAGGCACCCACCCAAGGATTCGCTGGTGGGCTGGGGCAAGCTTTTCCATTTATGTCACCCATTACCCCGCCCTACATCTGATCGATGCGTTGTTTCCTGCCGAAACATTGGCACGGGACGGTTTGCTCGTCGTGGGGTCAATCGCTGTCGGACTGGTATTCGCCCAAATCTTCGAGCGGAAAATTAATAACTTTCGCAACGGGTTACTACTCGTCCGGAACAAAAAATCCCTGCGAAACATCTAAAAACATCCGACCGTTTAGTCGAATTTTTGGCGCCTAACGCCAACACCATTTTTCCCATCGAAAGAAAAAGTGGTGAGCCCTGATGGGTTCGAACCATCGACCTACTGATTAAAAGTCAGTTGCTCTACCAACTGAGCTAAGGGCCCACTGGAGCGCTGTTTAGAAACCTGCACCGTTAGGGTCAACCCCCATAACGCATGAATTTTCGTTGGACTGCTGGAATATGCGATAGGCTGGCGTTATATGGCCAGAATGAACCAGAAAACCGCCCCCTCTTTGCCCTTCATGAAGATGCATGGCCTTGGAAACGACTTTGTTGTCGTCGATGCCCGCAGTCATGCCCGCTCCTTGCCTGAAAAATTGGTGCGGGGAATCGCTCATCGGCAGATGGGAATCGGTTTTGATCAGCTTACAGTGATCGAAAATGGCAGCGGTGACGCCCATTTGACGTTTTATAACGCCGATGGCTCAACCTCAGCGGCTTGCGGTAATGCCACCCGCTGCATCGCGCGGTATCTCATGGATGAGTCGGGCAAGGATGCACTGCATTTAACCACTGATCGCGGCGACCTATATGCGCAAGACGCAGGAAACCGAATCACATCGGTGAACATGGGGCAGCCGCAATTGAATTGGAACGAAATCCCCCTGCGCGAAGAGATGGATACGCTGTCCCTTCCGATTGAGGGCGCCCCCACCGCGACAGGAATGGGAAATCCCCATTGCACGTTCTTTGTCGACGATGTTTCCAGCATTGATTTAGCCGCTTTTGGCGCGGCCCATGAACATCACCCGCTTTACCCCGAACGAACCAATGTTCAGGTCGCACAGATCATCGGCCCCGATCACATCCGCATGCGGGTGTGGGAGCGCGGCGTAGGCATCACGCTGGCCTCTGGGTCGTCTTCCTGCGCTACAGCCGTTGCAGCGGCCCGTAGGGGCCTTACAGGACGCGCTGTGAGCATTGATCTGGATGGGGGCACCCTTCACGTTGACTGGCGCGATGACGGCGTCTGGATGAGCGGCCCAACCATGCATGTAGCTGACGGAACATTCACCGCCGAATTTTTGGCCAGCTGTTCATGAGCGCCCCCATTTTCTCAAACCACGGCTGTCGGCTGAACCAATATGAATTGGAAGCTATGAAGGAACTCGCCGATGACGCGGGGCTGAAAGATGCTGTGGTCATCAACACCTGCGCCGTCACTGCCGAAGCCGTTCGCAAAGCCCGCCAAGACATCCGTAAACTGCGCAAGGCTAACCCGAACGCCCGCCTCATCGTTACAGGCTGCGCAGCACAAACCGAACCCGCAACATTCACCGAGATGGACGAAGTAGATGCGGTAATCGGGAATACCGAAAAAATGTTGGGCGACACCTGGCGTGGTCTGGCTGCTGATTTCATCGGTGAAACCGAAGCCCTGCAGGTGGATGACATCATGTCAGTCACCGAAACCGCAGGCCACCTGATTGACGGGTTCGGCACGCGCAGCCGTGCCTATGTTCAGGTCCAGAACGGCTGCGACCATCGCTGTACCTTCTGCATCATCCCCTATGGCCGCGGCAACTCGCGCTCGGTGCCAGCTGGTGTTGTTGTTGATCAGATCAAGCGGCTTGTCGACAAAGGCTTTAACGAGGTGGTCCTCACAGGTGTGGACCTGACCTCATGGGGGGCCGACCTACCTGCCGCACCTAAATTGGGTGATCTAGTGATGCGCATCCTGCGCCTTGTGCCAGATTTACCGCGCCTCAGGATCAGCTCGATTGATTCCATTGAGGTGGACGAAAACCTGATGCAGGCCATCGCGACCGAGCCACGGCTGATGCCCCATCTTCATCTATCACTGCAACATGGCGACGACATGATCCTCAAACGGATGAAGCGGCGCCACTTGCGCGATGATGCCATCAATTTCTGTACCGAAGCGCGGAAACTGCGCCCTGACATGACCTTTGGCGCGGATATCATCGCAGGGTTTCCAACGGAAACGGACGCGATGTTTCAAAACTCGCTAAAGCTGATCACTGAATGCGACCTGACGTGGATGCATGTCTTTCCCTATTCCGCCCGTGAAGGCACGCCAGCAGCGCGTATGCCTGCCGTAAACGGCGCTGTCATCAAAGCCCGCGCGGCCCAGCTGCGCGCAGCAGGAGAAGAGCAGGTAGCGCGCCACCTGAACGCTCAGGTTGGGAAAACACATCAGGTTCTTATGGAAAACCCCCATATGGGGCGCACAGCGCAATTCGCCGAGGTCACCTTTGACGCAGCTCAACAAGAAGGCGCTATTGTTCCCGCGAAAATTCTGGGCCGACAAGAAACCCAACTGATCGCCTAACCCGCCTAATTCCAGACCCCGAAACGCAAAACGCCCGCGGAGATTATCCGCGGGCGTTTGTGTTTATGTCGCGTCTATTAGGCTTTGCGCTTGGCAGTGGCCCAGATGCGTTTGTTGGTCAGATACAGCATCACCGACAGAATCGTCAGGAAGATCACTGCAGCAAAACCGGCCTGCTTACGCGCGCCCAGTTTAGGCTCAGCGGTCCACATCAGGAATGCAGCAACGTCATGCGCCATATCCTCAACCGAGTTGGAGTGACCGTCAGCGAATTCAACCGCTTCATCATAGAGAGGTGGCGCCATAGAGATCCACCCACCAGGGAAGTAGTGGTTTTCGTAGAAAGTTACGCCAGCTTGCTCTTTCTCTTCGCCTGTATAGCCGTGCATCAACGCCGAGATATATTCAGCACCACCGGTACCTTTCATCAACTGGTTGATACCCAAACCGTAAGGGCCGTGGAACGCAGCACGCTTTTTCGCCATCAAAGACAGGTCAGGTGCGGTATCCAGTGCCGAAGCAGGAAAGTGGTCAACCGGCGTCGCGGCGCGGAAATCATCCAGATCAGCATCGAATACTTCGAACTGCTTGGAATATTCGATCACTTGTTCTTCGGGCAGGTGTGGACCGCCTTCATCACCAAGTGTGCGAAGCGGAACAAACTTGAGCCCGTGACACGCGGCACAAACTTCGGTGTAGATCTGAAGACCACGCTGAAGCTGGTTTACGTCATAGGAACCAAACGGACCGTCGAATGAGAAATCTACGTTTTCGACCGCGTGGCTGCCGCCGCCACCCGCCGCAAATGCGACAGGTGCAGTCAGTGCCAATACAGCAGAGAGGAGTGTTGCTTTGATCATGTTCATCTCAATTTACTCCGCAGATTTTACGGGTGTGGACGCATCGCCAGTTTTTGGCGGGTAGTGCGCGTCAAAGTCCGCTTCGATCGTTTCAGGAATTGCATCTGGTTTCTCGATCACGCCAAGCAAAGGCAAGATCACAAAGAAATATGCAAACCAGTAGGTAGAAGCGATCAACGAGAAGCTCGCATAAGGCTCTTCAGCAGGCATCGCACCCAGCCACATCAGGGCGAAGAAGTCGATAACCAGCAGCCAGAACCACCACTTGAACATCGGACGGTAACGGCCCGAACGAACGCGGCTTGTGTCCAGCCAAGGCGCGGCAGCCATTGCGGCAATCGCACCAAACATCGCCATCACACCAAAGAATTTTGCGTCGATGATGCCACCGGACAGTGTCTCGGCGATGATCACAACCCATACTTCGGAAGTGAAAGCACGCAAGATCGCGTAGAACGGCAAGAAGTACCATTCAGGAACGATGTGTGCAGGTGTCGCAAGCGGGTTCGCTTCGATGTAGTTGTCAGGGTGACCAAGGTAGTTTGGCATAAAGCCAACAACCGCAAAGAACACCACAAGGATCACGGCCAATGCGAACAGGTCTTTGATCACAAAGTAAGGCCAGAACGGCAGCGTGTCTTTTTCAGCGTCTTCTTTGGATGTGCGACGTACTTCAACACCCGTTGGGTTGTTGTTACCTGTCGAGTGGAACGCCCAGATGTGAAGGATCACAAGACCGGCAATAACAAACGGCAGCAAGTAGTGCAGCGAGAAGAAACGGTTCAGCGTGGCGTTATCCACGGCAGGACCACCCAACAGCAAAGTTTGGATCGGTTCACCGATCAACGGGATCGCGCCAAACAGGCCAGTGATAACTGTCGCACCCCAGAAGGACATCTGCCCCCATGGAAGAACGTAACCCATAAACGCAGTACCCATCATCAAAAGATAGATCAGCATGCCGATCACCCACGTAATCTCACGTGGGGCTTTGTATGAACCATAGTACAGACCACGGAAGATGTGGGCGTAAACAGCAATAAAGAACAAGGAGGCGCCGTTTGCGTGCAGGTAACGCAGCATGTAGCCGCCGTTTACGTTACGCATAATGTGCTCAACACTCGCGAACGCCTGATCGACGTGCGGTGTATAGTGCATCGCAAGAACGATACCGGTGACGATTTGAAGCGCCAGACAGAACGTCAGAACGATGCCCCAGATCCACATCCAGTTCAGGTTCTTCGGCGTGGGGATCATCAATGTGTCATACATGAGTCCGACAACTGGCAGACGGCTGTGAAGCCACTTCTCGCCTTTGGTCTTTGGCTCATAATGGTCGTGAGGAATTCCAGACATGTGTTGCTTCCTTTAACCGAGTTTAATCGTTGTTGCGTCTGTCCATTCCGCTGGCGGAATAGGCAGGTTCTCTGGCGCGGGTCCCTTACGGATACGACCGGAAAGGTCATAGTGCGAACCGTGACAAGGGCAGAACCAGCCACCAAAGTCACCGGCATCGGCCAATGGAACACAACCAAGGTGCGTGCAAACACCCATCTGAACAATCCATGCACCCGGTGCTTCACCCTCAGGCGAAGGCATCACACGGTTTTCGTCGATCGCCGACGCTTCTGGGTCAGACAGGTTCGCGTTACGTGCGTTTGTATCGGGCAAGGAACCAACCGCAGCTTCATCTTGCGCTTTTGCTTCCTGAATCTCTGCACCGGTACGGTGGCGGATAAATACAGGTTTGCCCAACCATTTCACAGTCAGCTGTGTACCAGGCTCAACGCCGCTCACATCCACACGGATGGAGGACAGGGCGCGAACATCTGCAGAAGGGTTCATCTGGTTGACCAGTGGCCAAACAGCAGCACCTACAGCAACGGCACCTGTGCCTGCGGTCGCATAGTAGAGGAAGTCCCTCCGATTGCCTTCGGTATCATCAGCATGTGACACGTTGGTATCTCCGTATTTTGGGCCCCAAAAAGGCCAACAGGTATTAAGACGCACTTGTCCTAAGGCGCCGGATATTGCTGCGGTATCTAACTTGCGGTGTGCCAGTCGTCCAGATGGTTTAGACGCGCAAAGGGTCGCAGTGCAAAAAAATCACTGGTGATTTGATCTTCTTTTGTCAAATTTAGCCCATTGGAGGGGCTGTCTTAACCATCGACTCACGCGATTCGAACTCTTTGAACCATGCCGCCAGCCCATCATTCCCCCTGCGCCACTCGCGAGAGCCATGCCGAAAATCGACATAGGCTAGCGCACAAGCCACGCCAATTTGGCCCATATCCAACGGCCCTTGCAGATTGCTCATCCAGCGGGTGTTCAGTGTCGCTATTGCCCGCTCGATTTTAGACCATTGGCCTTCCACCCACTCTGGCATCTGCTTTTCCTCAGGGCGAAGACGGGCCTCATAAGTCATCAAAACCGCCGCCTCCATAATCCCGTCTGCGGTTGCCTCCAAAGTCAAAGTATCCCAGCGGCGCGCACCGGAAGGATAAAGCTGATCACCACCGCGCGCATCCAGATAGGCAGCAATCACGCGGCTATCATACAATGTTGGCCCGTCTGGCCGCTCTAACGCCGGAATTTTTGCCAACGGATTCGCCGCCAGCAATTTTGGGTCTGCGGCCAGAGGGGTTGTGGCGACATTAATCAATTCAACATCGGCCTCCTGCCCTGTCTCTTTGACGAGAATCATAATTTTTCTGACGTAGGGCGATGTGGGGGCGTAATACAGTTTCATTTGTTTTCCCTAATAGTGGCAGCCGCAAGCGTCACTTTTTACGCCAAAACCAATCTTGGCAACCGTTGTCTAACGGTGATCCAGATTTCGCATCATCTCGGCCAAGGCAGCAACCTCGGTGCCGATTCCCTTTTCGGCCATCTGACCCGCGGCATCAACGCGTGCCTGTTCCACCTTGTTCTGGCCCAACTTCCATGTGCCATCTACACCCGTCACCGTGAAGCGAAACGGAACAATCATCCGCATCATCTTTTCCAATGCCTCCGGTGTCATCTTCGCCGCTGCCCACGGCGGTTTTGGCAACAACTGCTTTTCAAAATTTTCCGACAATCGATCCAGAACATCGCGCAGCTTTTCCTGAGATAGCTTTTCGAGCTGGCCTGTTAGATGAACGGCAATATAGTTCCACGTGGGCACTTGATCGGGCAGACCATACCAATCCGGAGAAACATAACTATCAGATCCGGAAACCACGATCTTGGCCGGCAGCGGCCCTTCCCCCATCCGCGCGATGGGGTTTGATCGCACCAAATGCAGCTCTGCGGTGCTCGCATCTTCGTTCAAAAGAAATGGCACATGGCTGATGCTTGGGCCCTCTTCGCCATTCACCGCAAGAACACCAAAGGCACGCTGACGGGCAAAGGCAATGTTACGCGCTTTATCTACGTCATGGAAAATCGGATTCGGATGCACGGTGCTCTCCTGTGGATTTGCTACGATAAGCTATTGCAGAGGATCGCGCGACTTGGCAATCTATCTCTATTCTCAGGGCGGGGCGAAATTCCCCACCGGCGGTATGGGGGCGCGCCCCCGAGCCCGCGAGCGCTGCCAACCTCCATTCCAGAGGCGGCAGGTCAGCAGATCTGGTGAGATGCCAGAGCCGACGGTCATAGTCCGGATGGAAGAGAATACAGGGTTTGGGTGTGCCTCACGGGGCGCGGCCTTTGGCCTGTAATCGCCTTGGGTGGACGTGTTTGAACCTAAAGGAGATACCCATGACAGACACCCCCGCCCGCTTCGCCTTTGTCAAAGCACAATGGCATGCAGATATTGTGGACCGCGCCTATGACGGCTTCACCGAAGTCGCGGCAGACGCCCAGACAGACAGCTTCGACGTGCCCGGCGCGTTTGAGATGCCGCTCAAGGCGCAACAACTGGCCAAAACCGGAAAATATGACGCAGTAATCTGTGCCGCCCTTGTGGTGGATGGTGGCATCTACCGCCATGATTTTGTCGCCGCGGCTGTGGTTGACGGGCTGATGCGCGTGGGGCTCGACACAGGCGTGCCGGTTCTGTCGGTTTCCCTGACGCCGCACCACTATCAAGAAACCGATCACCACAATGAAATCTACCGCGCCCATTTCGTCGAAAAAGGCCGCGAGGCCGCCCGCGCGGCCCTTTCCATTACCGCCGCCTAACCCAAATAGGCGCGCAGCTCGGGCGGCGGATTTTCCATTAGATCCGCCGCTGGGCGTGGCGCATGCGCGCGGCCACTTTCCACAAAAATCACCTCATCTGCGATCCGGTGCACATCGTCCGGCGCATGGGTCACCATGACCAAAGCAGCCCCCGTTTGCGCGACCAAATCCTGCACCAGATCCAACATTTCATTGCGCAGCGCGGGCCCTAGGGCGGCAAAAGGTTCATCCAGCAACACCACGGGCCGCGCCTGTACCAGCACCCGCGCCAAGGCAACACGGCTTTGCTGGCCGCCAGACAGGTTGGCGGGTTTGCTTTGCTCATAGGCGGCAAGCTCAACACGGGCCAAGGCCTGCGCCACTTGCTGCTTTTGCGCGACCGTCAGCCGCAGATCAGGGCGCAGCCCCAACCCGACATTCTGCATGACGGTCAGATGGGGGAACAGGTTGTTATCTTGGAACAGCATCGTCATATCACGCGCATCAGGGGCTGTATCGGTGATGTCTTGGCCGCGCCAAACCATCCTGCCTTCCGCCAGCGGCACAAACCCACACATCGCAGACAGCAGCGTCGATTTACCCGCCCCCGACGGACCGATCACCGCATATTTGCGCCCCGCCTCCAGCGTGAAATCCGCACGCATCGCAAAGTCACCCTGCGCAATCAGCGCTTTCTCAAGCTTCAGCACGCCAGCGCCCTCCTTTGTCACACAGCCAGAATATCCCAAGGCTCAGCGCCAGCAAAACCAATGCCGCCCCCGCCGCCGCGTCCAAACGATAGGCGCTCATCAACCGCACCATTTGCAACGGCAAAGTGACGCGCTCGGGGTCCGCGAACAGCGCAATTACACCCAAGTCCCCCATCGACAGCGCTCCTGTCAGCCCAGCCGCAAAGCCAATCTGCGCGCGCAGACGCGGGATCAACACAACCCGCCAAAGGCTCCAACCACGCAGCCCTAGAACCGCGCTTAGCCGGCCATAGGTCCGCAACGCATCGCGCATCGGCGGCACCAAAATCCGCAAGGCAAAGGGCAGCGACATCATCGCATTCACAAACACCGTGACGGCCAAGGCAAAATCCGCAGGGTTGGCATGGGGGTTGATCACAATGAACCAGCCCGTGCCAATCATCAGCGGCGATGCAGATAACCCCAACAGGCCCACGGCCTCCACCCCGCCACGGGGGCGCCCTGCGATCCACCCCGCCATGGGCAAGGCCAGCACCAGCAAAAGAACAATGCTGCCCAGCGCGACCGAGATTGAAGCCCAAGCCGCGTGGTACACTGTTGTTGGCATCGACTGCAGGCCAAAGACACCGCGCAAAACCACCGCAAACAGAGGAACCAACAAAAACGCCGCTGCAAAGGTAATGCTGCCAATATCCAAAGCGCGTTGCAGCCCACCACGTGCATCCCAGCGCGGCAACAGGCGATCCAACCCGCCCCCCACTGACATGGCAGGCACCAACCGTAACGCCATCAGGGCTGTTCCGCCTGCCAGCACCAGCTGTACAAGTGACAGCATCGCAGCGCGGCCCAAATCAAAATCCGTGCGGAAGGCCTCGTAGATCGCCAGCTCAATCGTGGTGGCACGTGGCCCCCCACCAAGGGTCAATGCGACGGCAAAACTGGTCAAACATATCACAAAAATCAAAGCCAATGCGCCGGGCACCACTGCGCGCAGCATCGGCATTTCAATTGCACGAAATATCGCAATTGGCGTCATGCGCAGCTGCGCAGACAGGCGAAACCGCTCTGCCGGAATATCATGCCAACCTTGCAGCATTAGCCGCGTCGCCAGCGGTAAGTTGAAAAAAACATGTGCAATGACGACCCCATGCACCCCGTAAATCGAGATTTCAGGCAGCCCCACAGCACCCAGAACAACATTCGCCCAGCCGCTGCGGCCAAACACCGTCAGTAGGCCAAACACCGCAACAATCACTGGTAAAATGAATGGCGCACCCAAAAGCGTGATCAACACTCCGCGCCCGAAAAACCGTCGCCGCGCCAAGGCGCGGGCAACGGGAATGGCCAACACCACGGAAAACAACGCCGATAAACCAGCCTGCCACACCGTGAACCGCAACGCGGCCCAATCGCCAGCCGTGAGGGACATCTGGCTGTCCATCCGTGTGGCAATGCCAAAGGCAGCAGCCATAATGACCGCCACCAAAACGGCAGCGGCCATCATGCCTGCTTTTTTAGTTACTGCGTCAGGCCGATGCGCCATGCTTCAACCGCTTTGTCGCGCAGCGCCTCTGCTTCAGATTCATCGTAGAACAGAACCTTTTCAGGCAAGGGCAGATCGGACCAACCCTCAGGCCACTGCGCCTGAGGCAAAGCAGAAGGCAGCGACCAATTGGCCGTCGGGATCAACGTCTGGAACGCGTCCGACATCACATATGCCAAGAACGAATCGGCCAGCTCGGGCACATCGGTTTTGGTGACTTTGGCGACGGTTTCGACCATGAAGTAATGCCCCTCAGGGAAGAGAGCGGCCTTCTTGGTGAAATCCTCTTCGGCGAACATGTGGTAGGCGGGGGATGTTGTATAGCTCAGCACCATGTCGGCTTCGCCATCGGTGAACATGCCATAGCTAGAGGACCAGTCCTTGGTCACCGTCAGGATTTTTGGCGCCAGTTTGGCCCAAACATCCTGCGCCTTGTCGCCGTAGACGGCCTCAACCCACAAAACCAGCGCCAGACCCGAAATCGAGGTGCGCGGGTCTTGGACCACGATGCGCAGATCGTCAGGCATCTCTAGCAGCGCGTCAAAGCTGGCTGGCGGCGTGTCCATGCGGCTGGTGTCATAGATGAACGCCGTGTGGCCATAGTTGAACGGCAAGAACGTGTCATCGGTCCAGTCAATCGGCAGCGTCAATGCGCTGTTGTCTTGCCCGTGTGGCGCCAGCAACCCCGTCGCGCGGGCTTTGGCCGTCACATCCGAGGTCAGCCCCATCACGATATCCGCCTCGATGCGGTCGCCTTCCAGCAACAAACGCGGCAGAAGATCACCGGTCGAGAAAACCAGATCGCAATCGCAGATTGCCTCGAATTCCTTTTCAATGATCGGGCCAGGGCCCCATTCAGACGTGAAATAATCCCCTGCATAAACTGTCAAAACAGGGGTGTCCGCAGCGGCTGCTGTCGCGGCGATAAATGTTGTAGCAGCAAGTGTAAGAGCCTTCATGGCATCCTCCAAAATGCGGCGACGAGAAGATGGAGTTTTGCCCATACCTTCCCTCCGCCGGTGTTAACCGGTTCAGGTTCAACGGGTCAGCTTTCGCAATCTCAGCACTTTCGTGCCCCCCGAGGTAGACACAGGCCTAGGAGGTCAACATCCCTTTGGCAAGCCGAAACCCCTTGAGACACCGCGCCACCCCCGTTAAATGCAAAGAACAAAGGAGCCCCATCATGTCGATCAACAGCTTTGGCCATCTCTTCCGCGTGACAACTTGGGGCGAAAGCCACGGACCTGCCTTGGGCGCCACCGTCGACGGCTGCCCTCCTGGGGTCACCATCACCCCCGAGATGATCCAGCACTGGCTGGACAAACGCAAACCGGGCCAGAACAAATACACCACCCAGCGCCGTGAGGCCGATGAGGTGCGGATCCTGTCCGGCACGTTTGAAGGCGTGACTACAGGCACGCCGATCCAGCTGATGATCGAAAACACCGATCAACGCTCCAAAGACTACGGCGACATCAAAGAAAAATTCCGCCCCGGTCACGCCGACATCACCTATTTCCAGAAATACGGCATCCGCGACTATCGCGGTGGCGGGCGGTCATCGGCGCGCGAAACCGCGTCTCGCGTTGCGGCGGGCGGTCTTGCCCGTGAGGCGATCAAACAGATTGCCCCCAACGTGGAAATCACCGGTTACATGGTGCAGATGGGCCCGAATAAAATTGACCGCGACGCGTTTGATTGGGAGCAAATCGAACAGAACCCTTTCTGGGTACCAGATGCCAAGGCAGCTACCGACTGGGCCGAATATCTTGACGGTCTGCGCAAATCGGGATCTTCCGTTGGCGCGATCATCGAGGTGACCGCCCGCAACGTTCCCGCCGGCATCGGCGCGCCGGTTTACGGCAAACTCGACACAGATCTTACCGCCGCGATGATGAGCATCAATGCCGTCAAAGGTGTGGAAATCGGCGAAGGCATGTCCGCCGCGATGCTCACAGGAGAGCTGAACGCAGATGAAATCTTCATCGGCGAAGACGGCCAGCCCGAATACTCCTCCAACCATTCAGGCGGCATCTTGGGCGGCATCAGCACGGGCCAAGACATCGTTGTGCGCTTTGCGGTTAAACCGACCTCCTCCATCCTGACCACCCGCAAAACCATCACCAAATCAGGTGAGGAAACCGAGATCATCACCAAAGGCCGCCACGATCCTTGCGTCGGCATCCGCGCAGTCCCCGTGGGCGAAGCCATGATGGCCTGTGTGATCTTGGACCACCTGCTGTTGCACCGCGGCCAGATCGGCCAGAACCGCGGCACAATAGGCTGAGCCTATACAGCCAATCGGGTTCAACAGGACCGATTGTTTTGCCACCTTGTAACTTCGCCGCCTCAGGCGCATTAGTGCCCCATGGCCAAATCAATGACGCAGAACAATCCCGCCCGCGCGATCACCTTAAAGGTCGGTGCGATATTTCTGTTCACCGTGATGGCCGCGCTCATCAAAATTGTTTCCGAAGAAATGCCCACAGGCCAAGCCGTGTTCTTCCGGTCTTCCTTTGCAATGCCGCCGATTGTCTTTTGGTTATGGCAGCAAGGTCACCTGCATGACGGCTTCAAAGCGAACAACATGCTGGGCCATGTCTGGCGCGGATTGATCGGCACCTCAGCGATGATCATGACCTTTGGCGGCCTGTCATTACTGCCCCTGCCCGAGGTCACCGCGATCGGCTATGCAACACCGATTTTCACCGTCATCTTCGCCGCCCTTTTGCTGGGTGAACGCGTACGCTTGTTTCGCTTTTGTGCCGTGGCCCTTGGGCTGATCGGAGTGCTGATTGTCATCGCGCCACGGCTGTCTTTTGACGAAGGCTATTCTAGCCTTGCAACCATCGGGGCGCTGATGATTCTCACCGCCTCTATTTTGCGGGCTTTGGTGCAGATCCACCTGCGCCGCCTTGTGCAAACCGAAAGCACCTCTGCCATCGTGTTTTATTTTTCGCTTACCGCAACGATTTTGTCCCTGTTGACCCTGCCGCTGGGATGGGTCTTCCCCAGCCCTGCCCTGTCATGGACCACCCCTAGCCTCGTCGCGCTTGCGCTGATCATCACCGCAGGCACCGTTGCGGGGTTTGCGCAGATCATGGTCACCGCCAGCTACCGCTTTGGGTCGGCTTCGATGCTTGCGCCCTTTGACTATTCCTCAATGATCTTTGCGACCCTCATCGGGTGGTTTATTTTTGCCGAAATCCCAACTTCTGCAATTTTGATCGGCGCAACCCTTGTCATTATCGGCGGCGTCCTGATCATATGGCGCGAACGGCAGCTTGGGGTGGATCGCAGCAAATCCAAACCCAGCATCGCCCCCTCAGGCACTGCAAACTAGGAAATTTCCATGTCAGACGATCACAAGAAAAAGATGCAAGAACGCCAGACCGAGCAGCGCAAGCGCGTGGCCGAACTGCAAGACCCCGAAAAAGGACTGGTTCTGGTTCATACAGGGGCTGGCAAGGGCAAAACCTCCTCTGCATTCGGCGTGGTCGTGCGCGCACTGGGATGGAAGCAAAAGGTCGGCGTTGTTCAATTCATCAAAGGCAAATGGAAAACCGGCGAACGGCTGTTCTTTGAACGCCTCGACGAGGTGACATGGCACACAATGGGCGAAGGTTTCACGTGGGACACCCAAGACAAAGAACGCGATATCGCCGCCGCCCAAGCCGCCTTTGCCAAGGCCCGCGCGATGATGGAGAGCGGCGACTATGACCTTGTCGTGCTGGACGAAATCAACATCGCCATGCGTTATGAATACCTGTCGGTGCAAGATGTCATCGCAGGGCTGGAGGCCCGCGACAAACGTACAGGCGTGATCCTGACAGGGCGTGACGCCAAACCCGAACTGCGCGAATACGCCGATCTGGTGACCGAAATGACCGAAGAAAAGCACCCCTTCAAAGCAGGCATCAAAGCCCAGCGCGGCGTGGATTTCTAAATCCTGATCTAGTCCTAGATCAAAACAAAAATGGCCAGCCAAAGGGCTCTCTCTGGCTGGCCACTCCAATTCTACTCAATGCTTATTCGCGGACCAGCTTTTCATAGCTTTCGGCGATATCGCGGGTCAGTTCGCCCACTTCAAACGTATAGTCGCCGATCTGGCCAACTGGCGTGACTTCGGCAGCGGTACCCGTCAACCAGCACTGCTCAAACCCGTCCAGCTCTTCGGGCATGATGTGGCGTTCGTGAACGGTGATGCCGCGATCCTTTAGCATCCCCACAACCGTCTGGCGCGTAATCCCGTTCAAAAAGCAATCCGGCAGGGGCGTGTGTACTTCGCCGTCTTTCACGAAAAAGATATTCGCACCAGTCGCCTCGGCCACATAGCCGCGGTAATCGTACATCATCGCATCCGAACAGCCGTTCGCCTCGGCCGCATGTTTGGACATGGTGCAAATCATATACAGACCCGCCGCTTTGGCGTGGCTGGGGATTGTCTCAGGACTAGGGCGTTTCCATTTGGAAATATCCAGCTTGGCGCCCTTCATTTTGGCGTCACCGTAATAGGCGCCCCATTCCCACGCGGCGATTGCAACGCGCACAGGGTTTTTCGCAGAGGCCACGCCCATGTCCTCACCCGCACCACGCCATGCAATTGCACGCACATAGGCGTCTTGCAGACCAGATGCTTTCAGAACTTCAGCCTTTGCCGCCTCTAGTTCATCAACAGAATATGGGATCACAAAATCAATCATCTCGGCCGAACGTTTCAGACGCTCGGAGTGCTCGCGGCTTTTGAAAATCTTGCCGTTATAGGCCCGCTCGCCCTCAAAAACCGAAGACGCATAATGCATGGCATGGGTCAGAATGTGCACATTGGCTTCACGCCACGGAACCATCTCTCCATCCATCCAGATGAAACCATCGCGGTCATCATATCCACCAGCCATTGCATTTCCTTTTCGTGAACACATAATATTTCAAATATTGCGTCAAAATGCCCAACGCCGACATAAAATTACGCAAAACCTTGCATTTCGTAGCCTTTCATGGTTGGAGTGTCAACAACACTGACATAAACTACCCCGCAAAATACCTACGGGAGACGACCCATGGACAGGCGCGCATCCAGCCCCTCTCACGGAGAGGCATTGCTGTTTCTCACCGACGAACAGCTAAGACAGGGCATCGAGGCGATGTTCTTTGCCTATCGGGGCTTTACGGCTGATCCAGATCGCATTCTGGCCGATATGGCCTATGGCCGCGCCCATCACCGCGCGATCCACTTTATCGGGCGCGCCCCTGGCACCACAGTTAATAACCTGTTGAACATCCTTGGGGTAACAAAACAGTCGCTGAACCGTGTATTGCGTACCCTCATCTCAGATGGTCTGGTAGAAAGCAAAGTTGGCCGTATAGATAAGCGTGAACGCCATCTGAATCTCACACAGGCAGGACAGAAATTGGAACAAACCCTCTCAGACGCTCAACGGGCAAGAATGCGGTCCGCGTTTCGGGATGCTGGCCCTGACGCCGTGGCAGGGTTCCGCACAGTTCTAGAGGCGATGATGGATTCGGAAATGCGCAACAGCTATACCCGCCTAAAGGATAACGCATCATGAGCATTCCCGACGCACACCTACTGATCGTTGATGACGACGAACGCATTCGCACCCTGCTGCAAAAATTCCTGATGCGGCACGGTTTTCTGGTCACCGCTGCCCGCGACGCGGCCCATGCGCGCCGCGTTTTATCGGGGCTTGAGTTCGATATGATCATCCTCGATGTCATGATGCCGGGCGAAGACGGGCTTAGCCTTACACGCTCCTTGCGCGAAACTTTGGAAACGCCTGTTCTTTTGCTTACCGCGAAAGGTGAAACCGATAACCGTATCGAAGGTTTGGAAGCAGGCGCCGACGACTATCTTGCCAAACCCTTTGAACCAAAAGAGCTGCTGCTTCGGATCAATGCAATCCTGCGCCGGATGCCCGAAACCCAAGCAGAGGACACCGCCCCCAAAGTGCTGAGCCTTGGCCCCATCCGCTATGACATCGAACGCGGCGAGATGTGGCAAGGGGATGAACTGGTGCGTCTAACCGCGACAGAAGTCCAACTGATGAAAATCTTTGCCGCCAAACCAGGCGAAGCATTAAGCCGCTCAAATCTGGTGGAAGAGCTGGGCCGCGACCGTGGACAGGCCCAAGAGCGCGCTGTTGATGTCCAGATCACGCGCCTGCGTCGCAAAATCGAAACAGACCCCAAACAACCCCGCTATCTACAAACCGTTCGCGGAGCGGGATACATGCTGGACCCCGATTAACACGCCCAGCCTAACCACATTTAGCAGATGATTTTTTGACCATTCACAGCCGTGCTTCGGCTGGTCATATACGGGCAGGAACAGTATGGTCCCTCAACCCGAATTGAGAGAGATTCCAATGACCGACACACCTGTCTCCGAGATGAGCTTTGAAGCGGCAATGGCCGAACTGGAAACCGTTCTGGGCAAACTGGAACGCGGCGATGTGGCGCTGGATGAAAGCATCACGCTGTACGAACGCGGCGCCCTGCTGAAAGCCCGCTGCGAGGCCAAGCTGAAAGAAGCCGAAGAAAAAGTCGCCGCAATCACCTTGGATGCGGATGGAAACCCTGCTGGATTAAAACACGTCGAAGGCCTGTAACAGTGAACAGCTTTGCAAAGGCCCTAAAAGACGCAGGTGTCTTAGCTTCTTCGCATATCATCAAATCACTGGACGGCACCACGGGGCCGATGCGTGACGCGATGCTATACGCAACCACGGGCGGTAAGGGTCTGCGCGCCTTTTTGGTGATCGAAAGCGCACGTTTGCACGGGATCACACCCGCCATTGCCACCCCAGCCGCTGCGGGGATCGAGGCACTGCACGCCTATTCCCTAGTGCATGACGATCTGCCCTGTATGGATGATGACGATCTGCGCCGTGGCCAACCAACCGTGCACCGCAAATGGGATGAAGCAACCGCCGTTCTGGCAGGCGATGCGCTTCAAACGCTTGCGTTTGAAATGACCGCCCAGACCGAATGCCCCGATGCTGCACGCCTGCACCTTGTCACGACATTGGCACAGGCCGCAGGTGTGCGGGGAATGGTCGGGGGCCAAGCGCTCGACATCGCCGCCGAGACGGCAAAGACGCCTCTTACATTGGACGAAATCACCACCCTTCAGGCTGGCAAAACAGGCGCGCTAATCGAATGGTCTGCAACCGCTGGCCCGATCATGGCACAGGCAGATACCAGTGCACTGGGGCAATATGCCCGTGATCTGGGGCTCGCCTTTCAAATTGCGGATGATATCCTTGATGTTGAAGGCGATGCAGAAACCGTCGGCAAAGCCGTTGGAAAAGATGCTGACGCTGGCAAAGCCACATTCGTGTCCCTTCTGGGTCTTGATGATGCCAAGGCCCGCGCGCACGATTTAATGACCTCCGCTTGCGACGTTCTATCCGTCTATGGCAACGATGCAGAGACCCTACGCCAAGCCGCAAAATTTGTGGTCACCCGCAAAAGCTAGGAACGACCAGATGACCGATACGCCAAACACGCCCTTGCTGGACAAGATCAACCGCCCTGCGGATATGAAAACACTCTCCGACCCCCAGCTGACCCAGCTGGCGGATGAGCTGCGTAATGAAACCGTTTCCGCTGTTTCGGTCACCGGCGGCCACTTGGGCGCTGGCCTCGGCGTGGTCGAGCTCACCGTGGCACTGCACGCCGTGTTTGACACCCCGCGTGACAAAATCATCTGGGACGTGGGCCACCAATGCTACCCCCACAAAATCCTGACCGAACGCCGTGACCGCATCCGCACGCTGCGCATGGAAAACGGCCTCAGCGGATTCACCAAACGCTCCGAAAGCCCCTATGACCCCTTCGGCGCGGCCCATAGCTCTACCTCGATCTCGGCCGCCTTGGGCTTTGCCGTTGCCCGTGATCTGGGCGGTGTGGTCCCCGAAGGGCTGGGCGATGCGATTGCCGTGATCGGCGATGGCTCTATGTCCGCTGGCATGGCCTATGAGGCGATGAACAACGCGGGTCATTTGAAAAAGCGGATGATCGTCATCCTCAACGACAATGAGATGAGCATCGCGCCCCCCGTTGGCGCCATGTCCGCCTACCTGAGCCGCCTCTATGCCGAAGAACCGTTTCAAGAACTGAAATCCGCCGCAAAAGGCGCGGTCAGCCTGCTGCCCCCGCCCTTCCGCGAAGGCGCAAAGCGCGCCAAGGAAATGCTGAAAGGCATGGCCGTTGGCGGCACCTTGTTCGAAGAGCTGGGCTTTAGCTATGTTGGCCCGATTGATGGCCACGACATGGACCAGCTGCTGCCCGTCCTACGCACGGTCAAATCGCGCGCAACAGGCCCGATCCTGATCCACGTACTGACCAAAAAGGGCAAAGGCTATGCGCCCGCCGAAGCCGCCCGTGACAAAGGCCATGCAACCGCCAAATTCAATGTTATCACGGGCGAGCAGAAAAAAGCGCCCAGCAACGCACCCAGCTACACCAACGTCTTCGCAGACAGCCTGCTGCAGGAAGCCGCCGATGACGACAAAATCTGCGCCGTCACAGCAGCCATGCCCGATGGTACCGGCCTGAACCTGTTTATGGAGCGCTACCCCTCGCGCTGCTTTGATGTGGGCATCGCCGAACAACACGGCGTCACCTTCTCTGCCGCGCTGGCCGCTGGTGGGTTGAAACCGTTCTGCGCGATGTATTCCACGTTCCTGCAACGCGGTTATGATCAGGTTGTCCACGATGTCGCGATCCAACGCTTGCCTGTGCGCTTTGCGATTGATCGCGCGGGCCTTGTTGGTGCCGACGGGGCCACACATGCAGGTTCATTCGATGTGGCCTTTCTGGCCAACCTGCCTGGATTTGTGGTCATGGCCGCTGCGGATGAGGCCGAGCTAAAGCATATGGTCGCCACCGCCGCCGCCTATGACGATGGCCCGATCGCCTTTCGCTTTCCGCGCGGCGAAGGGCGCAGCGTGGATATGCCCGAACGGGGAATCCCACTGGAAATCGGCAAGGGCCGCTTGATCGCTGAGGGCAGCCGCGTGGCGATCCTGTCCTTTGGCACCCGTCTGGAAGAGGTCGAAAAGGCCGCGGAGGCGCTGAAGGCCAAAGGCATCACGCCCACCATCGCTGACGCCCGTTTTGCAAAGCCGTTGGATCAGGACATGATCCTGTCGCTGGCCCAAAACCACGAGGCCCTGATCACCGTCGAAGAAGGCGCCGTGGGCGGCTTTGGCAGCCATGTGGCACAACTACTCGCGGATAATGGCGTGTTCGACAACGGCCTCAAATACCGCTCCATGGTGCTGCCTGATACCTTTATCGATCAGGCAAGCCCCGCAGACATGTACGCTATCGCTGGTATGAACGCCGAGCAGATCGAGGCAAAAGTTCTCGACACCCTTGGCATCGCAACTCTTGGCGCAGCGCGCGCCTAGTCCTTTTGCGCGGCGATCAGCTGATCCAGCTTGGCTTCTAGCGCGGCTAGCTTTTCGTTCACCTCAGCACGGTAGGCATCTGTGCTGGCCACTGATTCCTCTTGGTGCGCGTCCTGCATTGAGTTCACGATCAAACCCACCAACAGGTTCACCACAGCAAATGTAGTGACCAAGATGAACGGCACAAAGAACATCCACGCATAGGGGTAAACCTCCATCACAGGGCGCACGATCCCCATCGACCAGCTTTCCAGCGTCATGATCTGGAACAGCGAATACCCCGATTGCCCCAAGGTGCCGAACCACTGCTCAAACGACCCTCCAAATAGCTTGGTCGCCATGACTGCCGCGATGTAGAAAATCAGCGCCATTAGGATGAACACCGACGCCATCCCTGGCAATGCGGTCACAAACCCCTCAACCACACGCCGCAGCCGCGGCGCCACAGACACCACGCGCAATACCCGCAAAATCCGCAATGCCCGCAGCGCAGAGAAACCCTGTGCCGCCGGAACCAACGAAATCCCAACAATCGCAAAGTCAAAAATGTTCCACCCATCGCGGAAAAATCGCGTTCGATATGCTACCAGCTTTGCCGCGAGTTCGGCGACAAACACCGCAAGGCAGGCACGATCCAAGAACGTGATCAAACCACCCACCTGCGCCATGATCGACTTGGAAGTCTCTAGCCCCAGAATGATCGCATTGAACAGGATCACCACAAGGATCGCATTGCGCACCCGATCCGCCTCTAGGTAGGAAGTTAGCTTTTCGGTAAAGGTCATCGGGGCTCCATCATTCGCATTCTTGGGGGGTTATATGGAGCGTCAGAAAGCCATCAACAAGGTGTCTTACCCTGACTGCTCCAACAATGCCGTCAAACCGCTTTGATATGTTGGATACTTGGGCTTCCAGCCGAGTTCCGCTTTGATACGCTTGTTGCTGACCCGCTTGCTCTCGGCGTAGAAACTGCGCGCCATTGGCGTCATTTCAGCCGCGTCAAACGGAACCGCCTCGGGCACAGGAACACCCAATAGCTCCGCCGCATAACCGATAACATCCTGTGGCGGCGCAGGGATGTCATCGCATAGGTTATAAATCGCTCCAGCGTTTGGCGCCTCCAAGGATAGCTCCAGCGCAGAGGCAATATCCTCAACATGGATGCGGCTAAACACCTGCCCCTCTTTGATGATGCGCCGCGCGGTACCAGCCCGCACTTTTGCAAAGGGCCCACGCCCCGGGCCATAGATACCCGCCAGCCGAAAGATATGCAGCGGAAGGTCAGGAATAGACTGCCAATCGGCTTCTGCCTGAACCCGTGCCGCACCACGTTTGGTACTGGGCGTTAGGGCAGTGGTTTCATCCACCCAGCCTCCCATGTGATTCCCATATACGCCAGTGGTCGAAAGGTACCCGACCCAATGCTTGGAGGCAGCAGAACTGGTGACAACACCCCGCAGCGCATTCAATACCGGATCCCCATCCACAGACGGCCCCGCCGAGATGAGCATATTCGGGAACTCTTCAATCAGGACCTCAAGATCAGTTCCAGGCCACAGGACTGGCTCGACGCCTGTTGCCGCTATCTCATCCATCTTGGCTTCGTGGCGCGTTGTGCCAACAATATGCCAGCCTTCCGGAACAAGACGAGCAGCCAGCGCCCGTGCGCTATAACCATGACCTAATGACAGTAACCGATTATCCAAAAAAGCCCCCGCAACCTTACAAGATGCCCAAAAAAAAGCGGCCTCTCCGCAAAGGAAAGGCCGCTAATTCGTAAATAACTTAAAGACGCTTAGTCTGTAGTGCCGTGGCCGTCTACGGAACCGTCGTCGTCGTCATCGCTGTCGGATACGAGAGCTGCGATTGCAACTGCTGCCAGTACGCCGCCGATGATTGCTGGGGCGCCGATGCCGGAACCGCCTGCTGGAACGAATGCTGTTACGTCATCTTTTTCTTCTGGCTGAGCCAAGGAACCCGCGAAAGAAGTGGTTGCTGCGAATGCTACGATTGTAGCCAAAGAAATAGTTTTCAACATTTTAGTCATCCTGTTTTAGATTAAACCTGCGGGGGAAATCCCCTTTGAAAAAACGAATAGCCGAAAGGGAATAAGTTCTCAATGGTAATATGTGCCTATGATTACATTGTTGGCCACCTTCTGCCAAGTGTTGCATCCGCGCTTAGTTTTTAAGCAGCAATATCTCAAAATACCCCACCGCAGGGCTAATCCATTGGCGGGATTTACGGATCAAACCCGTTGATCGTTGAACCCAGTAATCATTACGCAATTCACTGTTTCCAGCAGGGCCGCCAGTACAATTCTCGCTTAGGTGGTCTACTGTAATCGATTGATTTGCAATGGAAATATTTTCAACCCCCACGTTTCTGATTTCACAACGATACCGCACATTTTGGCTCGTTACATCACCATCCGAAACAATAAAGGAGCGAATTCCGCTTGCTCCGCGACGGTTTTGAACAGCACGAACTGTCATATTTGCGTCTGCAGCAATTATGTCACGGCCAACTCCGCGAGTCCCCACAACAACCCCATTTCTCAAGAAGATCTGAGCATTATCCGACGATTTCCAAACTTCCACAGTCCCCGGATTCGAATCGCGCCGCGTTGCGGCGCGCTGCAAAAAGTCGCTTCCGCCGGATGATTCTGGGTTCACCTGCAGCAAAGGAACATTGATTTTTGCGAAATCTTCCGCCGATACAACGACCTTCTGTGGTGGGCCACCCCGCCGCGATTCAACCACACCTTTTGCAGAGGTCACTAACAGCTGCGTCAGTGTAATTTCCTGACTATCTTCAGAACTACAGGCACTTAAAAGACCCGCTATCAATCCGGCACAAACAACTCGTGATACAAATCTGATCATTCCCAAACTCCTGACCAGTTTCCAACTAATGCATTACGATGACCGGATCGAACCTGCTCATACAAGCGACCCGGAACGTTCAAACGTGCGCCGCCATCCCGACTGAACGGACGGATCGTTGTCGACCGAACCCGCGTATCGGGGCGGCCTAACAACCATTCTGCCGGGATTGTAATCTTTACACCTTTGTCAAAGGATCCAGCCCCGAATTCTTCTGCCGTTGCATCCGTTAGGGTAAAGAACCCACCAAGGCGCCAACCATTCGCAAATTCACGTTCTAACGTGAATGTCGCCCCCACATCCCCTGCAAGGTAGCGACCCACGTCAATCTGCGCGGTATAGCCCCTGTTGAATTCATAATAGGCTGACGCATGTCCTGTCGCGATGCTATAGTCCTGAAAACCCAGAAGATCATCAAAAGCACGCTGTTTCACATAGTTCGCTTCAACACCAAAAGCCAATCTGCTGGATGCTGGTTTCCACAAAGCTTCTGCTGAAACACCCCCGAACATCCGTTCCAAATACCCTGCGGATACCCGTGCATAAATATCCGATCCCGCCTTCCACTGCCGGCTGACGTATAGCTGCGGAATGGATGTGTCTCCACCTTGGTCATATTCAACCGCGTCAGATCGTACATGTGGGAGAAAAGAGTGGTTTTGCCTGAAAATATCAGAGTTATTCCCCACCAAACGGTGCTGAATCTGACCCGCGATTTTCCAGCCAGGTGCTGGCTTGTAGGATAGGTTCAACGCAATACCCGCATCCAGGCGAATAGGTTCATTTGGATCAAAATAGCGCTGTGTCAAATACGGGCCAATTGACCAATTGAACTTGGGAAACAGGGCTTCGTTGCGCGCGCTACCAGCCAAAACCGGATTGGCATCTTCGAAACCAGTAAGCGCCAACAAGGCATCTGGTGAGTTTGGTGAAAACTCCAACGCCTCCAAATCTGAACGACGCAAAATAACAGCAGACTGTGCCAAGTTGTTCACGACAGGCACGATGCGGAACGTCTCTACCGACGCAGGAAGCAAGCGGGCCATAACCCGTGCGACCCGCCCGACGGAAACCGAAGTCGCGCCGTACCGGTCGTTAGAATACCGTACTTCGGTGGTAGAAGCGGTCGTTTTCACTTCAACCAACGTCAGGCCTTCGGCTTCCAACAGCGGAATGATCGCGTCTCGAACTTCGCCCGAGGCCGTCTCTTCCGAAGTAATCCAATCATCATCATACGCGGCCGGATCTGAGCTGCGGCTTGGCCGTACAGAATACGGACGGGGTGCGGGCAAACGAAGGCTGGAAACCGGCCGGTTTGGGTGCAGTTGAATTTGCAAATTCAATCCAACTTCCGAGCCATAAAGGTAATAGCCACCGAGCCGAACACCATCTGAAATCTGATATTCAACACCAAAGTTGAAACGTGATTTTCGATCAATCACATCCAAATTCGTTTCAGTGACATAACCATCAGAACTGTATTCTGCCTTCAGGCCCCACTTGTCATTGATTTGCCATTCAACACCGGCAAATGGGGCCACATCGCCACGAAACCACTGATCAACAGACAGCTCGCCGCCCGTATCACCAGATTGGAATGAAGGACGATCGCTCCCGAATGGCGCACCAATACTGCCAGAACTCCCAAGACGCCCCCAACCCAGACCAACAGTCGCCTTAACTGTACCCGGAAGAAAACCGCCAGAAAAATTCTTTGTGGCCGCAATAAATTCTCCCGCATAAATACCCGTGCCGGCAAAATCCTGAAGCCCCAAGGTAACTGCAGGCAGGTAACGACGTTCGCGATTTAGCAGAAAACGGACATCAAAGCTCCTGTCTCGATACGTGTCAAAACCGGAAATATTTGCGTCCTTGATCCCTGTATAGCGAAAACTGGCCTGAATACGCGGTGTCGCCTGAAAGGTTAGTGTCGTCCTTGTTGTTGCGCCAAACGTTGAAATTCCAACAGCCACTTGCCCATCGGGCAGATGCTCTGCCGAAGGCATATCAATCAACCCTGACGTTCCGTAGAAATTGAGTGTGGGACGGTTTGGCGCGTCAAAAACGCGATCCACATCCTGCGCAAAGCCCAAAGAAGGGGTCAGCGCGGTGGCTCCCCATAGGGCAGCAACAAAAGTGTTTCTCGTAAGATCTCGGATCATTTTCTGCTCTCTGTCCAGAACTTTCTTTGCGGGCACTAATGCACGTGCTGCTGTCTTTGTGCAACACAATCGGGCGCCGCCCTTATATTTCGGGAACCTGCGTGACAAATCTACGCCCAACGTCATGAAACTTCGACTTTGGGGGCAAAGGACTGAAACCCCTCAACCCAACGCCGCACAACCTCTCGCGCCATCTCTTCGTCACTGGCTACAAACGCCTCTCGCAAACTACGCAAGGCGGTTGCGATCTCAATCTGGGACAGCCCGTTCTCATGTGTCATAAAGATTTTCGGATAAACGGTTCCCAACAGATCACTTGATATCGTGAGTTCCTCTGACATCTTTTCACCTGGCCTTAGGCCGGTAATTTCAATTTCGATATCACCCTCAGGGTTGTCCGCATCACGCACATCATATCCGGCGCTTTCAATAACCTGACGTGCCAATTGGAAAATCGGAACCGGTTCACCCATGTCCAGCACAAACACCTCGGCGCCCTTACTGATCGCACAGGCCTGAAGCACCAGTTTGACTGCCTCCTGAACCGTCATGAAATAGCGCTCAACACCTTTGTCGGTCACCGTCAGCGGCCCACCACGGCGCAATTGCTCTTGAAACAAAGGCACTACAGATCCCGAAGACCCCAGAACATTGCCAAAACGAACCATCGAAAAGATCGTCCCCGAGTTATCTTCAAGGCGATAGGCCATGTCCTGAATAACCAGTTCGGCCAGACGTTTCGAAGCCCCCATAACATTGGTAGGTCGCACCGCCTTATCTGACGAAATGAGCATAAACCGCTCCACGCCAGCTTTCGCCGCTTGCTCAGCCAAAGTTTGGGTTCCAAACACGTTGTTCACCAAACCAGTAAGAGGGTTGGCCTCAACCAAGGGAACATGTTTATAAGCCGCCGCGTGAAGGACGACCTTAACCTCATGAGTGGCCAGTAGCTTGCGCACTTGCCGACTATCCGTAACCGAGCCCAAGACAGGGATCAGCTCGATCTCCATGGCCTCATGCTCAATCACACTCCGCAATTCCATGTCGATTTCGTAAAGGGCCAACTCACTCAGCTCAAACAGGATCAACTTGCTTGGCCTGCAATCAATAACCTGACGACACAGCTCTGATCCAATGGAACCACCCGCCCCCGAGATCAAAACAACCTTGCCTTGATAGCTATTTCGCGCCTCGCCTAATACGTGATCCACTTCCTCACGCCCCAAAAAGCTTCTCGCGGATACAGGCGTTAGCTTGTCCACCAGCGCCTCCTCTCCGATCAGCTGTGAGAAAGAGGGCAGCGTCTGCACCTCCAACCCCATCTTTTCCAATCGCCTTGCGATTTGGGCCTGCTTGGGACGGCTCAGCGAAGGAACAGCCAAAAGCACCCTGTCGATTTGATTTTCATCCACAACCTTGGCGATATTCACCGTGGGAAAAACGGGCAACCGTTGCACCCGCAACCCATGAAGCCCCTTGTTATCGTCCACAAATGCCACAGGCTGGATCGTTTCATGCCCCCTTAGCGCCGAAACCATCTGCGAACCCGTTGTTCCTGCACCATAAATCAAAACACGGGTTCGGTCACTGGCGTAACGATACACACCCAAAACGATTTGCAACAGGATTGCCCGACTTGCCACCGCAAAACAGAAAAAGGCGACACCAAAGATCATGTGCAGACCCATTGGCAATTGAAGCCCCGCGATATCAGAAACCACCATAGAGGCGATGATCAAAAAGATCGCGTGCACGGCCGTCAGGCCGACCGACGCGGCCTCATAGGCACTAACCTGTATATCAGCAATTCCGATCCAGATCGAAATGCCAATCGCCGCCATAATCATATACGGAAGAAGCAACATAATGCTGCGGAAATTCTCCCAGATACCGCCACCCATGTCCAAGGCAGCAAAAGCAAACAACATCGCAAAGGGCACCAGCAAAGCATCAATGGCCAGCATGATGTTGCGCTTTTGCGCCTTGTTTAACGATTTGATCCAATTCAGCATAAGCCTGTCCATAATCAAAATTACTGCGCCCGTCATCGGCTGAAAAACCAGCACGAAGCCTTTTAATACAAAGAAACGGCACTCTTTATCTTTATCGGTAACCCTAACCGATTCTTGCTAAAACGCATATCCAAGATATTTTTAGCCCTGTTGCCGCGCTCAACCCCGCCGAAACAGGTTCCCGATCGTCTGGAAAACCAGATCGAAATCATAACAAACATTCTGGTTTCGCTGGTAAATCAGATCCAGCTTCGCCTTACGCGGCACGCAAATGCGGCAATAGACGTCATCGGTGGCCTCCGCAGTCTCACATGCAGACAAAAGCCGCTCTTCATGCTTGTGAAACCGGATCGTCGCCAGCCCCGTTACCCCCGGTCTGGATTTTAGAACCTCGCCATAAATATCTGGAAACCGTTCAACATATTCCCGCAAAGGTGGGCGTGGCCCGACAAAGGACAAATCCCCCTTCAGAATGTTCCATAGCTGGGGAAACTCATCCAACCGCTTTGAACGCAACTTGGCCCCCAACGGCGTAACACGCGACGCCTTATTCGCCCCTGAAACACCTTGATCTTCGTCTACGACAGTCATCGTCCTGAATTTGATAAGGCCAAAAGGTTGCTCAGGGGTTTTCATGCGCTCTGCCACATAGAACAAAGGACGCCCCTGCTTAAGGTAGATATAGGCAACCAAAAACAGAATGATCGGCCCCAATATCAGCACAAGCAGGCTCGCGAAAAACAAATCAAAGATGCGTTTACGCCATGTCATTCAGGTTTCTACCTCACTGTTGTGCAATTGCTCGACCATCCCCTTAGGGGTGCATTCGTTCACTTCAAATGAATAAAACCGCTCAACCCTGCTGGTCTCCAACGCAACCTCAGGAATTGTCTGATCACCAGAGGGCCGCCGCGTCCACGCTAGGCCCGCAGCATCCAACAAATCACCCATAGCGACAACTCCAGGGGCTGCAATATTGATGATCTGCGGCAAATCTTCCGCGAAACAAAGCCGATGAACAACATGCGCTAACGACCGCGCGCCAATGTAGCTGCGCCGTGGCGTTGACCCGTCTGGCAACTCATCCAATGCCATACCCTCTTGCCACCCGCCAAGGATGGCATCAGCCCCAGCAACATTTCCAATTCGCAAAACACAGGTTCGCCCCTGCCCCTGCGCAAGCGCGGCTTGCTCCATCGCCAGTTTGGCGGCGCCATATTCGCTGACAGGAGCAACGTTTGTGTCCTCACTGTGTGGTCCAATTGCCGCGCCATAAACAGCCGCGGATGACGCAACAAAAACCCTAACGCCCTCAGGCGCCGAATTTACCGCCGCCAGCGCAAGCGTTTTATTGAGGTCCATGCTGTCACCACTTGCCCTGCCATGGGCTGGCGTAACACCAGACAAGCAAACAACCGCAGCCACACCCGCCATAGCAGAGGCCAGCTTTTCAGGGTCATTCAGCGGATCAAACTGAAGCATACCCTCCAGCTTTCGCCGACTTTGGCCCTTTAATTGCCCCGCAACAGGCCAGTTTTCCCACAGCATTCGCCCCAAACGCCCCCCAGCACCAAGCAACAGTACCCGAGAATCGTCTTTTGCGTTTGTTGAAATGATTGACCTCATAACAACATGCAGTATCTTGCGTTCAGACAATTTCCAACCCAAACCCGCCGGATAAAAGGTGCGGCAGGCGGGTTAAATAATTTTGAATGAGCGGTGGAAACCATGGGCAAACTAACCAAATACATCCTTTGGACCGTTCTATGCGTCAGCTTAGCAGCTTGCAGCCACCTTCCAAGGGGCGCGGCCATTCAGGCCGAAGTCATCAAAGGCGCAGATGAGCCCGAAGCCGACTTTGCCGTCTACCCCGTATCAAAAGCCTTCTTGCCCAGCGTCGCCGAATGGCCTCGAACCGGTGAACGGCACTATGGTTGGCTGCCTCATAGCCATGGCTCAAACGCTCAGATCATTCGTCCGGGCGATACGCTGAATGTCGTGATCTGGGATAGCGCCGAAAACTCTCTTTTGTTGGCCCCCGGCGAGCGTAATACCAATCTGGCCAATTTACGGGTCTCTGAATCTGGCTCAATCTTTATTCCCTACGTGGGCAAGGTCCGCGTCGCAGAACGAACACCAGACAGCGCGCGCCTGTTGCTACAGCGCCAACTCGAATCCGTTGCCCCCGGTGCGCAGGTCCAGCTAACCATGGCTGAAGGGCGCACAAACTCGATTGATATGGTCAGCGGCGTCAAATCACCCGGGAACCTCAAACTACCCGATCAGGATTTCTCGGTCCTTGCAGCGATTTCAGCGGCTGGTGGCGTGAATGATGCGCTGTCAAATCCGCAGGTTAAATTGATCCGCGGTCACAAAACATATCGCACCTCTCTAAAACGCCTTTTCGATAACCCAAAGCTGGACACACGCCTAAAGGGCGGCGACCGCGTTATCGTTGAAAAAGATCCCCGCTATTTCCTGTCCTTGGGTGCGGCTGACTCGGAAAACCAGTTCGACTTTAACCGCGACAAAATTTCGGCGCTGGACGCTATGTCGATCATCGGCGGCGTCACCGATGCGCGTGCAAACCCCAAAGGCGTGCTGGTTCTACGTGAATACCCTGCATCCGCTCTTACATCCGGCCAGCGCGGACCACGTCAGCAACGTGTGGTGTTCACCATCGATCTAACAACATCAGACGGCCTGTTCTCGGCAAAGAACTTCTACATCAATTCCGGTGACCTTGTTCTAGCCACCGAAAGCCCTGTTTCAAATGTTCGTACCATTGTCGGGCTTATTGGATCGGCCTTCGGCCTCATCAACACCGCCACGAACTAACAAGCCCCTCGTTTAAGAGCTGCTGATTTGCTTGTCTTCGGGCAGCAAAGCATTCATCTCTGCGAGGTGCTCGGGCAGGCATTTCGTCAGGAAATCATACTCCGCGACAACATGCTTGCGCGCAGCTGGTCCCAAATGCGCAAAATCCTCTGGGCGCGCCAACACATCAATCACCTGTTTTGCCAAAGCAGCCGGATCGTGAAAATCAACCAGCATCCCAGTTTCGCCATGTGTCACGGCCTCTCGAACGGGTTCAACGTCAGACGCCACAATGGTGGCCTGCATCGACATGGTTTCCAGCAATGACCAAGACATCACAAAAGGCATCGTCATATAGATGTGGCAACTGCTGACCTGAATGATCTTTTGATAGTGCTCATAGGGGACCTGCCCCAGAAAATGCACACGGCTCCAATCAACCCGGTCACCAACCTCTGCCTCCATCTCGCCGCGCAAACCACCTGGTTTCTTGCTTTTGGCACCATAGGAAACATCATTGCCGCCGATAATCAAAACCCGCGCATTTGGCCGCGCCTCCAGAATATCTGGCAACGCCCGCATAAATTGATGAAACCCGCGCATACGTTCCAGATTGCGGGCCATATAGGTTACAATTTCATCGTCACAAGTGATTGGTTTTTCAATCCGCCCCAGTTTTAGTTCAGCGTTGGGGTCAGGCTTCAACTTGTCCGTCCGGATACCGTCATGGCAGACGTAAATCTTGCTGTGCATTTCAGGAGGAAAACAATCGCGCTGCCATTTTGTAGGGCTTAACGCACGATCAACCGTTGTCAGGTTCAGCGCAGGTACAACATTGCGCGCCTGCAACAGAAACGGCGTATGCTCGTTTACCGGCTCTTCCTTGTCAAAATTCACTGGTCCGCCATGCAAGCGATAGTAATACTCAAAGAACCCGATAATCGGGACATCGGGCCAGATCTGCTTGAAAAAGGTCAGCTCACCCCAGCCCACATGACCAACAATCAAATCGGGCTTAAACCCGTCTTCCCGCTCGATCCGCTGGGCGGCCAACACAGCCCCAAAGCCTGCTCCGCTTGCCTCTTCCCAAACCTTGCTAAGGCCATAGGAATCTTTCGTCGGCGTGCGGTGCGGCCTGTAAACACGCGTTTCGACACCCTCAATTTTCGCTGCATTTTTCCGCTGCGTTAGGAAATATATTTTGTGTTCGCCACGTTCGGCTAACCACTGCACCAACTCACGATATTGACCGGGCATGTTTTGATGAACAAATAGAATATTCATTGGGGCGAAACGCCTTTCTATCTTCTCTAAATCAGGCCAGATAACCCCAATAAAAGGCGTTTTGCAAATCTAACGCCGATCGGGCATTACCCCCGCCCAAGTTGTTTCACAAACCCAACCTATACGCGGTATCATTGGATTAGATTAACGCGCGGCTAGGCACCCATGCATATCCGTTTTCACACAGGATATATGCCTCTCTCAAACCATGCGGCTTGTCTGTTGGTTCTTGCAGGATTGTCGCGCCAGCATCCAGCGCAGCCGCGCAGGCGATTTCGGGGTCGGTATCATACAGCCTAATCTCGATTCCGCCGCCGCGTGGCGGATTTTCAGGCAGCAGCCCCAACAACGGATTCGAATGATATGTGCCGTCTTGATGTAATTGAAACACTTGCCCCCCATAAACCATGATAGCGAAATCTGCCGTCGGTTGATGCGCTTTCATGTCAAAAACAGTCTCTAAAAAGGTAACTTGTGCCGCCACATCCCTCACCAACAGGTTCAGACCTATACCGCGCAGGCTCTCTCCGAACGCCTCCGCGCCGATCTTGTCATAATCCATCAATTCGCCCCCTGCTTGTACATGGTCAAACCCTGTGAAATATTAGGACATGACACAAGCAACATTCCCTACATGGCCCGATGTGGCCGCCGATCTGGTTAATGTCGCCGCAGGCCGCGCGCCCGCCGATATGATCATCACAGGCGGCATCTGGGTAAACGTTCACACCCGCGAAACACTGGCCGATCATGACATCGCAATTGTGCGTGGGCGCATCGCATTTGTTGGCCCCTCTGCCGACCACTGCAAAGGCCCAGACACCCAAATCATAAAGGCCAATGGCCGCTATATGATGCCCGGCCTGTGTGACGGCCACATGCATATCGAAAGCGGCATGCTCACCCCTGCTGAATTTGCCCGCGCCGTGATCCCCCATGGCACCACCAGCATGTTCACCGACCCCCATGAGATCGCCAATGTGCTGGGCCTAGAGGGCGTGCGCATGATGCATGATGAGGCCCTGCTGCAACCCATCAACATCTTCACCCAAATGCCCTCTTGCGCGCCCAGCGCGCCGGGGATGGAAACCACAGGGTTTGAAATCACCGCCGAGGATGTGAGCGAAGCCATGAATTGGCCCGGCATCATTGGCTTGGGCGAGATGATGAACTTTCCCGGTGTCAGCAACGCCGACCCCCAGATGCTGGCCGAGATCGCCGCAACCCAACGTGCAGGCAAAACCGTTGGCGGGCACTATGCCTCACCCGATCTAGGCCACCCTTTCGCCGCCTATGTTGCTGGCGGCCCCGCCGATGATCACGAGGGCACCTGCGAGGCAGACGCCATCGCCCGCATGCGCCAAGGGATGCGTTCCATGATCCGCCTTGGCTCGGCTTGGTATGATGTCGAAAGCCAGATCACCGCGATCACCGAACGCGGTCTTGATCCGCGCAACATGATCCTGTGCACCGATGATTGCCACTCTGGCACGCTGGTGAACGATGGCCATATGAACCGCGCCGTGCGCCACGCGATTGACTGCGGCTGCGATCCGCTGATCGCGATCCAGATGGCCACGATCAACACGGCGACCCACTTTGGGTTGGAACGCGATATCGGCTCGCTCACCCCTGGTCGGCGGGCAGATGTGATCCTGACATCGGACCTGTCCACCCTGCCCATCGAAACCGTCATCGCCCGCGGGCAGATCGTGGCGCAGGATGGGGAATGCCTTGTTGATTGTCCGCATTACAACTGGCCCACCCATGCACGCCAAACCGTCAACATGGCCCGCGACCTTAGCGATGCGGATTTCACCATCACCGCCCCCGCTGGCGCCAATGCCGTGACCGCGAATGTCATCGGCGTTGTGGAAAATCAGGCCCCCACCCGCGCGCTCCAGTTCGAACTGCCCGTGACCGAAGGCCGCGTGACCTCCCACGGGGACGTCTGCCAGATCGCGCTGGTCGAACGCCACCGCGCCACGGGTGGGGTCGTCAACGCGCTGGTGTCAGGCTTTGGCTATACAGGGAACATGGCCATGGCCTCGACCGTGGCGCATGACAGCCACCATATGATTGTCGTCGGCACCGATGGGGAAAACATGGCCCTCGCCGCGAACCACCTCAAGCAGCTTGGCGGCGGCATCACAGTGTTCAAAGACGGCGCGCCGCTGGCCACCATCGACCTGCCCATCGCGGGCCTCATGTCCGACAGCCCCGCCTCCGAGGTTGCCGCTAAAACCGATGCGCTGATGCAAGCCATGCGCGATTGCGGCTGCACCCTGAACAACGCCTATATGCAGCATTCACTGCTGGCACTGGTTGTGATCCCAGAGCTGCGGATTTCCGATCTAGGCCTCGTCGATGTGCGCAGCTTTGAATTTGTGGATGTGATCGTAACATGAAGATCTTTGCCCAGACCCTATCCTCCCTCTTGCCCAGCGGCATCACCCTTGCCCCCGAACTGGTCGAAACCTTTGACTGGCTCGAGGATCAAGGCTGGCACCACATCAACGATACAGGCACCCCCGCGGATCACTGGCTAGCCGTTCATCCAACCGAAATGCTGGGCCACCCCGTTGCCAGCTACCTTGCGTTTGGTGGCACCGATTTGGGCTATACCGGTCATTGGAGCGTACCTGACCCCGCCATCGACAACCGCATCGCCCAAATCGGCGAAACATCGGGTGACGGCGGGCGGCTGGCGATCTGGCTCGACGAGGTTGGCAAACAGCATTTTGTTCACATCGGACACGACAGCCTTGGCTTGATCACCGACGATCCACTGATCCTGCTACAGTTCCTCGCCATGGGCTACCCCGAGGTCGGCTCCCTACAAAACACCAACGTAACCCCCATCCAAGCAACATTGGACCATCACGGCGCGACATCGCTGGATGATTTCGGCCCCGATGACCAACCCGTCATGCCGACCGCCTTGCAGGGGTTTCTCAAACAACGCTTTGGCCTCGATATGCCGCGCACAGCGCGTGATCTGGGGATCGCTAACTTCCCTGAATATTCCGACACAGAAACCAATGATCCCTTTGCAAAATGGATTGCATCCGTAACCCCGCAACCCACCGAAGCAGACCTCGCTTACGAGCTTGAACTCATGCGCACGGTCGAAGCCCTTAACATTAACGACGATGACAGCTCTGACGCTATCATGGATAAAATCGGCACCCTATTTGCCCCGAAAAATTGAAACGGAGACATATGACGCAGGACGAGACACGCACACCGAACACCCCAAAGCCCCAAGCCTTCACCGACGCCACCGAGGCCGTCGACCGCCTGACCCAGCTTTATACGCAGGCCGTCGAATTCTTGCGGGAACAGTTCACCAACGCGATGAGCAAATCGCAGCCCACGTCCCGCATTCGCGCTTTTTATCCCGAAATCCGTTTTACCACCTCATCCTATGCGCAGGTCGATACCCGCCTCAGCTTTGGCCATGTCTCGGGGCCCGGCACATATGCCACGACGGTCACGCGACCAGACCTGTTTCGAAACTACCTCATCCAACAAATCGGCCTGCTGATCGAAAACCACGGGCAGCCCGTGATCATCGGCCCGTCCGACACGCCAATTCCCGTGCATTTCGCCATGGGCAGCGATACTGGCGTCACCGTCCCCCAAGAAGGCGCCGCCAGCTTTACCCTGCGCGACATCTTTGATGTGCCTGACCTCAGCACCACAAACGATGACATCGTGAACGGCACCTATAAACCCGTTGACGGCGTTGCCGCCCTTGCCCCTTTCACCGCCCAGCGCGTTGATTATTCGCTGGCGCGGCTGGCCCATTACACCGCCACCGATGCCGATCACTTTCAGTGCCACGTCCTGTTCACAAACTACCAGTTCTACGTGACCGAGTTTGAGGAATACGCCCGCGCCATGCTGCGCGACAAAAACAGCGGCTATACCTCCTTTGTCTCGACCGGCAATCAAGAGATCACAGACGGCGACACCCCAATTCCCCCCGTGGCCAAGCTGCCCCAGATGCCGACCTATCACCTCAAACGCGCAGATGGCTCTGGCATCACGCTGGTGAACATCGGGGTTGGCCCCTCCAACGCCAAAACCGCGACCGATCACATCGCCGTGCTGCGCCCCCACGCATGGATGATGGTGGGCCACTGTGCAGGTCTGCGCAACACGCAGGCCTTGGGTGACTTTGTCCTTGCCCACGCCTACCTGCGCGAAGACCACGTGCTGGATGATGACCTGCCCGTTTGGGTGCCCATCCCCGCCTTGGCCGAAATCCAGATCGCCCTAGAAGATGCCGTGGCCCAAGTGACCGAGCTGAAAGGGTATGAGCTGAAACGCATCATGCGCACAGGCACCGTCGCCACCATTGATAACCGCAACTGGGAATTGCGCGACCAATCGGGCCCTGTGCAGCGCCTTAGCCAATCCCGCGCCATCGCACTGGATATGGAAAGCGCGACAATCGCCGCCAACGGCTATCGCTTCCGCGTCCCCTATGGCACGCTCCTTTGTGTTTCCGACAAACCCCTGCACGGCGAATTAAAGCTGCCTGGCATGGCCTCAGATTTCTATAAAACCCAAGTTTCGCGCCATTTGATGATCGGAATCCGCGCCATGGAACAGCTGCGTGGCATGCCTTTGGAACGGATTCACAGTCGGAAATTGCGCTCTTTTGACGAAACAGCGTTCCTATAATCCCTTTACATGCGGAAAATTTGCAAAAAACCCGATATTTCTTAGGAAATTGGCCCACAATTCGTTGTGTTTGCTCATAACATACCGTTACATTCCGCCCATGAGGCCCAATATTCGGGCAGCCGAGGAGAATTAACATGGCAACAAAACCAATGACTAAAACACAACTCGTCGCCGCATTGGCAGACGAAATGGGCAGCGACAAAAAAGCAGCCGGCGCAGCACTCGAAGCAGTATGCGCACTGATCACCAAAGAAGTATCCGGCGGTGGTGCTGTTACTCTCCCAGGTGTTGGCAAAATCTATTGCCGTGAACGCCCAGAGCGCATGGTGCGTAACCCTGCAACTGGCGAACAGTTCAAAAAAGAAGCGGACAAGGTTGTGAAAATGACCATCGCCAAAGCGCTGAAAGACAGCGTAAACGGCTAAGACCAGTTTTTAACTGACAGTCTTTGAAAGGGTCATCCATCGGGGTGGCCCTTTTTTTACGCAAGCTCGGTCAAACCACGATATTGCCGGTTGCAAGTCCCCCCCTTCTGCCAGATGTTCCAAAACAAATAGCAGAGTGGTTGAGATCTTATGGACTTACGCGCAATCGGCCTTGGCCTCATCTTTGCATTGATCTGGTCGTCTGCCTTTACCTCGGCCCGTATCATCGTCGCAGATGCCACCCCTCTTGCCGCGCTCTCTCTCAGATATCTTGTGTCTGGCGTTATTGGCGTTTCGATCGCCCGCGCCTTGGGCCAAAGCTGGCACCTTACCCGTTCGCAATGGCGCGCGACCATCAGCTTTGGCATTTTGCAAAACGCCATCTACCTCGGCCTGTTCTTTGTCGCCATGCAAACAATCGAGGCCTCCCTCGCCGCGATCATCGCCTCCACCATGCCACTGATGGTGGGACTGGCCGCTTGGATGTTTATGGGCGACAGGCTCAGCCCTTTGGGGGTCGTTGGGCTTCTTGCTGGTGTGGTCGGTGTTGCCCTGATCATGGGCACGCGGATCAACCAAGGCGTTGATATCGTCGGCGTTGGAATCTGCTTTATCGGAGTATTGGCGCTTACCATTGCTACGCTCACCGTGCGCGGCGCCTCTTCTGGTGGGAATTTGCTGATGGTGGTCGGGTTGCAAATGCTGGTGGGCTGCGCGGCTCTGGTCATCGCAACCCTGCTGTTTGAAACGCCCCACATCAATTTCACTTGGCCGCTGATTACCGCCTTTATCTATACCTGCCTTGTGCCAGGTCTGCTGGCGACATGGGTCTGGTTCACCCTCGTTGGCCGTATCGGCGCCACACGCGCAGCAGCCTTCCACTTTCTCAACCCCTTCTTCGGCGTGGCCATTGCTGCGGTTCTGCTGGGTGAATCCCTAGGCCCGCGTGATCTTATCGGCGTTGCGATCATCGCCGCAGGCATCCTTGCTGTGCAAATTTCGCGGCAGCGCTCGGCCTAAATCGCGCATAAGACGCCGCTGACTATCATCTTGCATGGTTTTGTTTACCTATGGACCTCCCCCCAAGATGCGGGCAACCAACCGCAAAGCTTTATGAAAAGCGAAATCCTGATCCCCCAGCCCTAACACCGGATATTTCAGGTAATGGCCCGCGCTAGGCTACAGCGTTACGCACCCGTTGATTTTCCGCCAAAATACCCCATCTATAGGCCCTAGCATCTCGCAAAGGAGACCCCCTTGACCGGATATACCAAAAACCCCGACGTCATCGCGACCCTCTCACCAGAAGAGTTCTACGTCACCCAAGAAAGCGGCACAGAACGCCCCGGCACGGGCAAACTCTTGGCGAATAAAGAACCCGGCATCTACGTCGATATCGTATCCGGCGAGCCCCTTTTTGCATCCACCGACAAATACGAAAGCGGCTGCGGCTGGCCCAGCTTTACCAAAGCAATCGAACCCGCCCACGTCCAAGAGCTCAGCGATACGACCCTCGGCATGGTCCGCACCGAAGTGCGCAGCACCCATGGCGACAGCCACCTCGGCCACGTGTTCCCCGATGGCCCGCCAGACCGCGGCGGCCTGCGTTATTGCATCAACTCCGCCTCCCTGCGCTTTGTCCACCGCGACGATATGCAGGCCGAAGGCTATGGCGACTACATCAACCAAGTAGAGGACATCACATGAGCACTGAGCGCGCCGTACTGGCAGGAGGATGTTTCTGGGGTATGCAGGACCTGATCCGCAAACGCAAAGGTGTGGTGGATACCCGCGTTGGCTATTCTGGTGGCGACGTGCCGAATGCCACCTACCGCAACCACGGCACCCACGCCGAAGCGATTGAGGTCACCTTTGACCCTGCTCTGCTGTCTTATCGTGACCTTCTCGAACTCTTCTTCCAAATCCACGATCCGACCACCATCAATCGCCAAGGCAACGACATGGGGATGAGCTATCGCTCGGCGATCTACTATGAGGATGACGCGCAAAAAGCCGTCGCACTAGACACCATCGCCGATATCGAAGCCTCTGGCATTTGGCCCGGTAAGGTCGTGACCGAAGTGGAACCCGTCAGCGATTTCTGGGAGGCAGAGCCCGAGCATCAAGACTACCTTGAGCGTATCCCGAACGGGTACACCTGCCATTTCCCGCGCCCCGATTGGGTGCTGCCCAAACGCTAAAGAACGCAGGCTATCCGCCTTGGTGGATAGCCTACCCTAGCTGGCCACCCGTGGACGGCCAGAGGCCTCAACAGTGATTTCCGCCTCCACAAACACGTCTCTGGATTCCACATGGGCCGTGCGCACATCCTGCGTGACAGATATCTGAATATCCTCAGCCCCCGCCGCTTGCGCAGCACTCAGGGCGCGCTTGCGCAGCACCGTTTCCAGACTGGCCAGCGCCTCATCCTCATTCCCGAAATCTTGCGGCCCTTCAGTCAGGTGAACCCGAAACTTGCCTTCGCTAGGCGACGTAACCGTGCCCACCTCACGCATGGTGACACGGCCCACCACCGCGCCAATCGCATTCGCAACGCCTGCATGCTCCGGCAGGATCATCTCACACCCCAGCCGCGTTCCCACCGCAGGGTAATACGTCCCCGCCGAGGCCCCCAAGCCGATCACAGGCACCGCCAATCCCGTTTCAAGGCGCACCAACTCACTATGCCCGCCCAGCCCGCGCTGCATCAAAACATGCCGCGCCAACACATCAGGCTCCAGCCCGTAACCCACCTCTTCTTCGGCAAAAGCAGTCTCTAACAAGGCCAAAGCGGTCTGCTGTTCCAACTGATCCACAATGATCTTTGCCATCATCGCAGGGTCATTGGCCAACCGATCCCCCGATCCAGTCCGCCTGCGCCCGAATAGGGTCAGCGCCTTTTCCGCCGCCTCTGCATCCCACGCCTCGGCAGTTCCCAAAACATGGCTCGCATCCGAAGGCGTCACCCCCGCCACCTGCACCAAACCGCGTTCGATCAAACGCTTTAACGCGCCATGCTCGATCCGCGAGCGTAACACATCGCCCAACGGATGAACCGCATCGCCGATCCGGTCCAGCAAGGCCTGCTCGCGCGTGCCGATCCCCTCCATCGTTTGCCCCGCAACCGCGCGCACAAACCGCCCGTCATGTTCACTGGGAAGCGTGCTGCGCAGCTGGGAATCTAGCGCCCTGTGCACCACCTCGGGCGCATCCACCGCCACCAGTGAAATCGGCAGCACCCGCCGTGGGCCCAACACGACACCGCCATGCAACCCTTCGGTCAGAAAATGCACCTCGCTGTCGCCGCCTAAGCCTGTGGTGCGCATGGCTACGGCCTCGACCATGGTGCGATACGGACCCACCCGCGCACCCGCAGGATCAATCGCTGGACGCCCGTCCTTTAGCAGCGCCACATCCGTTGTCGTCCCGCCAATATCAGACACCAGCGCCAGATCAGCACCCGTCATCCACCGCGCCCCGACAATCGACGCGGCAGGGCCGCTCAGGATCGTCTCAATCGGCCGCTCTCGGGCCTGCGCGCTGGAAATCAGCGCCCCGTCACCGCGCACCACCATCAGCGGCGCAGTCACGCCCAGATCGCTCAGCGTATCTTCGGCGCGCCCAATCAAGCGATCAATCATCCCGATCAACCGCGCATTCAGCACCGCCGTCATCGCGCGCTTTGGCCCGTTCAGCTTGGCCGACAACTGATGCGAAGCCGACACAGGCCGCCCTGTTATCTCGGCCACCAATGCCATCGCGCGCAACTCATGCGCTGGGTTGCGCGTGGCGAATTGCGAGGCAACAGCAAACCCGCCAACACCCGCCCCATGCGCGGCCAAAAACGCGCGCAAACCGTTCTCATCCAGCGGCGCGGCCTCGCCGCCTGCGTGGTTATGCCCCCCGTCCAGCACAACCGACGGATCACCCTTTAGCGCATCCAGCAGCCCATGCTTTTCCAGATCGCTTTCCCTGAACCCGATATAGATCAGCGCCACGCGCCCGCCCTGCCCCTCGACCAAGGCATTGGTCGCCAGCGTGGTGGACAATGACGCCAGCGCAATATCCCCCGCCGCGATCCCCGATTGCGCCAGCACCGCCTGAACAGCACCGCCAACCCCGATCGCCAAATCCTGCCGCGTGGTGAGCGCCTTGGCGCTGGCGATGACGTCCCGCTCATCCCGAATGATCACCGCATCCGTATAAGTCCCGCCTGTATCAACGCCCAAAAGCAAAGCCATAGCGCCCTCCGTAATTCTGTTTGGAATTTCCTACCCGATTACCCGCGCAAAACCTGCCTGTTAGCGTCACAGATGCGCCAGTTGCGCCACCGCCCAACGCGCGGCATCCGCCACGGTTGCATCTTCGTCCTCGCACAAAGACTGCGCAACCGCGCGCAGCGACACATCCCCCGAATTCCCGATGGCATAAAGAACATTGCGCGTGAACCTGTCCCGCCCGATCCGTTTGATCGGCGATCCCGAAAACCGCGTGCGGAATGTCGGATCATCCAGAACCGCCAGCTCGGCCAAGGTGCCCCCCGCGCTGCCGTGATACCGCATATCACTCGCCGCGACGGCGAATTTATTCCATGGACAGGCCGCCAGACAATCATCGCAACCATAAATGCGGTTCCCCAAGGCGGGGCGCATCTCTTCGTCGATGGGGCCTTTGTATTCGATCGTCAGATAGGAAATGCACCGCCGCCCATCCAGCTGATAAGGCGCGGGAAAGGCATCTGTCGGGCAGACTTCCTGACAGGCCGTGCAGCTGCCACACCGATCCACCTCAGGTGCATCGGGTTCCAGCTCAAGAGTCGTAAAAACAGAGCCTAAAAAGGCCCAATTGCCCCAATCTCGGCTGACGATATTGGTGTGTTTCCCCTGCCAGCCCAGCCCTGCCGCCTGCGCCAATGCCTTTTCTGGCACAGGGGCCGTATCGACAAATACCTTTACCTGACACTCTTCCTGTTCGATCAACCACCGCGCCAATCGTTTCAGCCGCTTTTTCACGATGTCATGATAATCGCGCCCTTTGGCATAGACGGAAACCGCCCCTAGATCGGGTCGTTCCAGTATCTCTAACGGATCATGTTCTGGCGCATAGCTTTCGGCCAACATAATAACCGATCGCGCCTCGGGCCACAGCGCGGATGGGTCCGCGCGCCACGTGACACGCTCCTCCATCCACCCCATTTGCCCATGATAGCCAGCCGCCAAAAACGCATCCAACCGCGCAGGCACCTCAGGCACCGCTGTCGGCTTGCAAATGCGACAGGCGACAAACCCCTCTTCCAACGCCTTAGCAACCAAGCGCGCCTTCAGGTCCATCGCTCAGATACCCCCTGAAACGGAGTCAAAAATCCAGATCATTGTAATGCTTGGGCGGCGTAAATCCTGGCACTTGATCGGCGAGAATGGATCGAAACGCAGGGCGCGATTTGATCTTGGCGTACCAGTCCTTCACCTCGGGGCAGCTGTTCCAATCCACGTCCGAGATGTAATCCAACGATGACAAATGCGCCGCCGCTGCGAAATCCGCCAACGTCATGGAATCGCCCGCCAGCCAACGACGATGATCCAGCAACCACGTCATATACCCCAAATGAAACTTGATCGCGCGCGCCCCCGCTTTGACATTCTTACTGTCAGGGTAACCCGCCTTCATCATCTTTTTGTTCACCCGCTCATAGAGCAGCTTGCTTGTCACCTCGTGATGGAATTTGTCATCAAACCAACTGACCAAGCGGCGCACCTCCAACCGCTGCGCAGGGTCCGAGGGCAGCAAAGACGGCTCGGGCCGCGTCTCTTCGATGTATTCGCAAATCGCCGCACTCTCGGACATCATGATGCCATCCAACCGCAGCACAGGCACTTTGCCAGCAGGGTTACGGCGCAGAAAATCGGGGTCTTGCTCCCAATATTTCTCCTCGACTAGCTCACACTCGATCTTCTTTTCCGCAAGGCTCAACCGGATTTTACGACAAAAGGGTGATAGAGAAACGTGAAACAAGCGGGCCATGACAATTCCGAATTGGGAGTACCCAACCTAAATGCCCTGAGACGCACAGAAATTCAACTCTCGAAACAATCAGCGCGCCCGTCCGCCTTGATCGTCGCCGCCCCCGAGCGGATTTGCGCCGCCCGTTTCTTTAGGGCAGCCGTCGGGCGCGATGCGCTGCGCCGTTTCGGCGATGGCAACACCGCCGCCAGTTGCGAGGCCTGCCGCGCGGTCAAATCCTCTGGCCCAATCCCGAAATAATGGCGCGCCGCCGCCTCAACGCCAAACACACCCTCATCAAACTCGGCCACGTTCAGGTATACTTCCAAAATCCGCCGCTTGGGCCAAACGGCCTCGACCAAGGGCGTGATGCCCGCCTCTAACGCTTTGCGCACCCACGTGCGCCCGTGCCACAGATACACGTTCTTGACCGTCTGCTGGCTGATCGTCGATGCCCCACGGTTCGACCCCTGCGCAATCGCCGATCTGATCGCCTTCACATCGAAACCCCAGTGGTCGCAGAAATTGGCATCCTCCGCCGCAACAGCCGCCCGCGCCATCACGGGCGCAATCTCTTCCAACGGAACCCATTCCTGATCCACCCCGCCCAATCGGCGCGATTCACCAAACATATAGGCCGTGGAGGGCGGGTTCACGACACTGCCCAGCAGGACCGCGCCAACAACAACAAGGAATGAAATCGCAACCACCCGCCAAACAAACCGACGCAGCCGCTGTCGCAAGGATCGGCGCGCAGGCTCCTTCGACACAACCTTCGTCTTTGACGCAGGTTTCGCCTTTGGCTTTGCCTTGGTTTTGGTGGAACGTTTTGCCATGCGATAGCTATAAACGCGGTTGCTCACTTTGTGAACTTTTCAATCCACAACTATGACTTGCGTGTTTAAAATCGCACTCTTTCAAACGGCCCGCCTCAGGGCCGCAAACAAACGCCAGCGAAAGGGCACACCTTCCGCTGACGCTTTTGTCTATCGCTTATTCCGCAGGAATAGCCTGATCTTCGATCCCTAAAGGCGCAGGAATACGGCTCAGCATTTCCTTGGGGCAGACCTGAACAAAGTTGCCCTTTTCCAGTTCCCAATGCTGCAAGATATCCGCGGCCTTGCGGCTGTTGGTCTCGGCAACATGCGCTTCGATCAGGGTCTTCAGCTGGTTTTCCCAGTGATCTTGGGTCACCGCACAATGCACCAGTGTTTCATGGTTCATCATGTCGGTTGCGCGGCCCTCTGGATCATACAGATAGGCCATGCCACCCGTCATACCCGCGCCAAAGTTCGCGCCGATCTCACCCAGAATAACCGCAACACCGCCAGTCATATATTCACAACCGTTGCTGCCACAGCCCTCGATCACCACGCTCGCCCCCGAGTTACGAACGCCAAAGCGTTCCCCCGCGCGACCAGCCGCAAACAGATACCCATCCGTCGCACCATATAGAACAGTGTTCCCGATGATCGTGTTCTCAGACGCCACAATCGGAGACTTCATCTGAGGGCGCACAACAACCGTACCACCAGACAGACCCTTGCCCACATAGTCGTTCGCATCACCCGACACGACCAGCTTTAGACCCGGCGCCGCAAAGGCACCCAGCGATTGGCCAGCAGAACCCGTCAGGTTCACGGTCAGGTGGTTGGCCTGCAAATCATTGCGCATGCCAAAACGTTTCACGATATGGCTAGAAATCCGCGTGCCAACTGTCCGGTGCGTGTTCTGCACCGCATAGCTTAGCTGCATCTTTTCGCCATCCTCAAGGAACCGCACTGCGTCAGTGACGATCTGCGCATCCAGCGTGTCAGGCACAAAATTGCGCGGCTTGCTGCGGTCATAAACCGTGTCCCGCTCTGTATCGACCGAGATCAACAGCGGGTTCAGGTCCAGATCATCCAGATGCGCAGAGCCACGTGAAACCTGCGTCAGCAAATCCGCACGGCCAATAACATCATCCAACGAACGCGCCCCGATTGAGGCAAGGATTTCGCGCACCTCGGTTGCGTAGAAGGTGATGAGGTTCACAACCTTATCCGCATTGCCAGTGAACTTGTCGCGCAGCGCCTCATCCTGGGTACACACACCCACAGGGCATGTGTTGCTCTGGCACTGACGCACCATGATACAGCCCATCGCGATCAGCGCAGCCGTACCGATACCGTATTCCTCGGCACCCAACATCGCCGCCATGACAATGTCACGGCCCGTGCGCAAACCACCATCGGTCCGCAATGTCACACGGTCACGCAGGTTGTTCATCGACAAAACCTGATGCGCCTCGGTCAGGCCCATCTCCCACGGCAGACCCGCATATTTGATCGAGGTCGCAGGCGAGGCACCCGTGCCGCCATTGTGGCCCGAGATCAGGATGATATCCGCCTTGGCCTTGGCCACACCCGCAGCAATCGTGCCAACACCGCTCGACGCTACCAGTTTGACGGTGACCTTACAGCGCGGGTTGATCTGCTTGAGATCGTAAATCAGCTGCGCGAGGTCTTCGATCGAATAGATGTCGTGGTGCGGCGGAGGCGAGATCAGCGTCACACCCGGGGTCGAGTGGCGCAGACGCGCAATCAGCTCGGTCACTTTCATACCGGGCAACTGGCCACCCTCACCGGGCTTGGCACCCTGCGCGACCTTAATCTCCAGCTCTTCACACTGGTTCAGATACTCGGCAGTCACACCAAAACGGCCCGAGGCCACCTGCTTGATCTTCGCAGACGGGTTGTCGCCATTGGCTTCCGGCAGGAAGTGTGCGGGGTCTTCGCCGCCCTCACCACTGTCAGATTTTGCGCCAATACGGTTCATCGCCACGTTCAGGGTTTTATGCGCTTCAGGGCTCAACGCACCCAAAGACATACCCGGAGTCACGAAACGCTTGCGGATCGCGGTAATGCTTTCCACTTCCTCAATCGGAACCGCCTCACCCAAAGGTTTCAGCGCCAGCAAATCACGCAAATGGATCGGCGGGTTGCTTTGCATTTTCGAACTATACTGCTTCCACATCTCGTAAGAGGCGCGATCACAGGCCGCCTGCAACATATGCATCGAGGTCGCTTCCCACGCGTGGGTCTCACCCGATTTGCGGGACTTGTAGAAACCGCCAATCGGCAAAATAGCATCGCCACCGGCCCAGCCTTTGGCATGAACCTCTTCGGCTTTGCGTTGAATGCCGCTGACGCCGATGCCGCTGATGCGGCTGGTCATACCTGGGAAATATTCGGCAACCATCGCGCGCGACAGGCCAACGGCCTCAAAATTCAGGCCCCCACGGTAGGAAGAGATCACCGAAATACCCATCTTTGCCATGATCTTGAGAAGACCTTGGTCAATCGCTTCGCGGTAACGCGCAATCGCAGTGGTCAGATCAATATCCAACAACCCGCGCCCAATACGATCCGCCAATGAATCCTCGGCCAGATAGGCGTTTACAACAGTCGCACCGCAGCCGATCAGAACCGCAAAGTAATGCGGATCAACACATTCAGCCGAACGCACGTTGATCGAGGTAAAGGTCCGCAACCCGTTGCGCGTCAGGTGGCTGTGCACCGCGCTGGTCGCAAGGATCATCGGGATCGCAACCTTATCCGCATCGCTGTGCTGATCGGTCAAAACCAAATGGCCAGCCCCCGAACGCACCGCATCTTCGGCCTCGGCACGGATACGCTCCAGCGCCGCATTCAGATTTCCTGCACCCGCTTCATAGGTACAATCCAACGTGGTCACATCCGCGTTGAACTGGGTCATCAGCGCCTCAAACTGGGCGTTGCCTACAAACGGGCTGTCCAAAACCAGAATCTCGGTCTGGCTGCTGTTTTCATCCAACACGTTCTTCAGGTTCCCGAAACGCGTCTTCAGGCTCATCACGCGGAATTCGCGCAAGCTGTCGATCGGCGGGTTTGTCACCTGCGAGAAATTCTGACGGAAGAAGTGGCTCAGCGGGCGGTACTTGCCCGACAAAACAGCCGATGGCGTGTCATCCCCCATCGAGGCCAGAGTCTCTTTGCCGTCCTCCGCCATCGGCGCAAGGATCTGTTCCAGCTCTTCAATGGTGTAACCCGCCGCAATCTGACGGCGGCGCAGCTCGGCCCCCTCAAACAATGGCTTTTCAGTTACACCCGCCAGCGCCTCGTCCAGCTCGTTGATCTTGCCAACCCAGTCACCGAACGGACGCGCCGCCGATAGCTTGTCTTTGATCTCGGTATCGCCGAACAGCTTGCCCTCTTGCATGTCCACGGCCAACAACTGGCCCGGCCCCAAGGCGCCTTTGCTCACAACGCGCGACTCGTCCAGCGGCACCATGCCCGCCTCGGAACCCGCGATCAGCATCCCGTCGCTGGTCACAACATAGCGCATCGGGCGCAGGCCGTTCCGGTCCAGACCCGCACAAACCCAACGACCATCAGTCATCGCCAATGCAGCAGGGCCATCCCATGGCTCCATCACCGAATTGCAGTAGGAATACATGTCGCGCCACGCTTGCGGCAATTCAACCGCCTGCTTGGACCAGCTTTCCGGCACCAACATTGTCTTGGCCATCGGCGCGGAACGACCCGCGCGCACCAGAACCTCAAACACAGAATCCAGCGCCGCCGAGTCCGAAGACCCCGCCGCCACGATCGGTTTGATATCCTCGGCCAAATCGCCAAACGTCGCCGACGCCATGCGGATTTCGTGGCTCTTCATCCAGTTCAGGTTACCCTTCAGGGTGTTGATCTCACCGTTATGGGCCAGCATGCGGAACGGCTGGGCCAACCACCACTGCGGGAAGGTGTTGGTGGAATAACGCTGGTGATAAATCGCAAAAGCACTCTCAAAGCGCTCATCCATCAGGTCGGGATAGAACTCGGCCACCTGCTCGGCCAACATCATACCCTTATAGATGATGCTGCGGCAGGACATCGACGCGATGTACAACGTCGGCACCTGCGCCGCGATCGCCGCCTTTTCGATGCGACGACGGATCACATATAGCTCACGCTCGAATGTCTCTTCGTCTACGCCTTTCGAGTTCGAAATAAGGATCTGTTCGATCTCGGGGCGGGTGGCGTTGGCCTTTTCACCCAAGCACTCAACCGAAACAGGCACATGGCGCCAGCCGTAGATGTAATAGCCCATGCGCAGGACTTCGGTCTCAACAATAGTCCGGCAAGTTTCCTGTGCGCCAAAATCAGTGCGCGGCAGGAATACTTGGCCAACCGCGATCAGCTCGTCCATGCGCGGCTTGTGGCCTGTGCGCTCAATCTGGTCGTAAAAGAACGGCACCGGAATTTGCACGTGAATACCCGCGCCATCGCCGGTTTTCCCATCCGCATCTACCGCGCCACGGTGCCAGATTGCTTTCAGCGCCTTGATCCCGTTTTCAACAACTTCACGCGAGCGTTTCCCCTCGATGTTCACCACAAGGCCAACACCACAGGAGGAATGCTCCTCCTCGGGAGAGTACAAACCCTTCTCAGCCATAAACGCACGCTTGGCTTCTTCGCGGGCTACCCATGCGTCATCATATTTGGTCATTGGTCGTCTCCTTTTAAGGGCGCAAACAGCGCAAAGGTTGGTCTCTTGTCCGATACAGGCACGCTATGAAAAGCAGGCACCTTTACAGACTTTGTTCATCTTTCCGGCAATACAGGGCAGCTCAACTGACCCTTTAACCAGACATTAATACTCAATCGTATGCCGCATCGGTGCACAGGCTGTGCACGATGTGTGACATCACTCGGCAGCGACAGCAGATGCGCCGTTGAATTGCTCCAAAATCGCCTCGGCACAATCGCGGCCGTCTTTGATTGCCCAAACAACCAATGACGCCCCGCGCACAATATCGCCCACGGCATAAACGCCCTCGGCCTCGGTGCGGCCTGTCGTATATTCAGCCTTTACCGTGCCCCAACGGGTCACAGGCAGATCAGGACAATCCCACAACGTTGGCAGGTCTTCGGCCTCAAATCCAAGGGCCATGATCACCAGATCAGCGTCCTCGACATAATCCGCACCCTCGATCACTTCGGGGGCTTGGCGGCCTGATGCATCAGGCTGGCCCAGACGCATCTTTTGAACCATCACACCTGTGATCGGATCACCGGTGAATCCCTTGGGCGCGCTGAGCCATTCAAATACCACGCCTTCTTCTTCGGCGTTCTGCACTTCGCGCTGGCTACCCGGCATGTTGGCACGGTCACGGCGGTACAGACATTTCACGCTCTTGGCGCCCTGACGGATCGAGGTGCGAACACAGTCCATCGCCGTGTCACCACCACCGATCACAACAACATTCTTGCCTTCAGCATTCAGGCTACCGTCGTTGAACGCTGGCACATCATCGCCAAAGCTTTTCTTGTTCGAAACGGTAAGGAACTCCAACGCGGGAACCAAACCCTGCACACCCACACCCGGGGCCTGCAAATCACGGCTTTTGTACACGCCCGTTGCGATAATCACCGCATCATGGGCCTTGCGAATATCGTCAAAGCTGATGTCTTCGCCCACGGCGCAGTTCAGCTTAAAGGTCACGCCACTTTGCTCCAACTGCTCGTTGCGGCGCATGACCACATCTTTCTCCAGCTTGAAACCGGGGATGCCATAGGTCAGCAAACCACCCGCGCGGTCATAACGATCATATACAGTCACCTGCACACCAGCACGGCGCAGGAAATCCGCCGCCGCCAATCCACCCGGACCAGCACCAATGATGCCCACAGATTCCTTGCGCTCGGTCGCGGCAGTAATCGGCTTGACCCAGCCCTTTTCCCACGCAGTATCGGTGATGTATTTTTCGATCGAACCAATGGTGACGGTGCCATGGCCGGATTGTTCGATGACGCAGTTCCCCTCACACAGGCGGTCCTGCGGGCAAATGCGGCCACAAATTTCTGGGAACGTGTTTGTCGCCTGAGAAACCTCATAGGCTTCTTCCAAACGCCCTTCGGCTGTCAGACGCAGCCAGTCAGGGATGTTGTTGTGCAACGGGCAATGGCTTTGGCAATAGGGTACGCCACATTGGCTACAACGGCTGGATTGCTCCTTGGCCTTTGCATCAGCGTACTCTGCATAAATCTCGTTGAAGTCTTCCTTACGTAGGTTCGGAGGACGTTTCTCCGGCATATCGCGGTCGATATTAATAAACTTCAACATGGGTTGCTTTGCCATTGTCATGACCTTTCTACTTCCTAGACACGCTTCCTAAACAAAGCGCGGAGGAAATAAAAGTCAGCAACACTGACCTATATGCAAGTTTTTTACTGACTGCGCCCTATTTTTCGTAACGTCTCGCAGAATAACAAGTCCGCATCGGACCCAATCGCTCAAAAGCCACTGATAAGAAACACTAAAGCCAAAGAACCAACCACAATGCGCCACCAACCAAACATCGCATAGCCGTTTCGACTGACGTAATCCAACAACCACTTCACCACGACAACCGCACTGATAAAGGCCATCACAAAGCCTACGGCGATCTCGCCCATGGCAGAAGTATCCAGCACATCGCGATTCTTATAAAGGTCATATGCAAAGGCACCGGCCATTGTCGGCATCGACAAAAAGAAGGAAAACTCAGCCGCCGCACGTTTGCTCGCGCCTAGCATCAAGGCCCCAACAATCGTCGCCCCCGACCGCGACACACCAGGGATCATCGCAAGACATTGGATAAAGCCGATCTTGATCGCCATCGGGATCGGCAGCTTCATCGCATCATCATGCTTTGGCTCTGGCGCTATGCGATCCACAAACACCAGAACGATACCGCCAAGGATCAACATCACAGCAATCAGCATGGGCGTTTCAAACAAGACTTCCTTGATGAACCCATGCGCCATCACGCCAATCACCACCGCAGGCAAAAACGCCAACAGCACAGACCAGATAAACCGCCGCGCCTGTGGGTCGGAAGGTGCTGCCGAAAACACCGCAATCAGGCGCGCAGAATACAGGGTTAAAATCGCCAGAACCGCTCCCAGCTGAATAACCACCTCAAAGGTTTTTCCAGCAGAATCAAAGCCCAGAAAGTGACCAGCCAGCAGGATGTGCCCCGTAGAAGAAACCGGAATAAACTCGGTCAGCCCTTCGAGAAGCCCCAGAAAGGCCGCGACAATCGTTGTGTTTTCCATCAGTGAGCGCGCAGGTTACTTGCTGATTCCTTGATCGCGTCATACTGGCCCGACGGGCGGAAACGCCACAGATACTCAGGCAGAACCGACGCCGCATCAACAGGCTCAATGCCCAGCGCATCAAAACCCTGTGCATCCTCGGCAACCACATTATCGCTCCGCAGGCTTTTCACCTGATCTCGTGTGGCCAGAACGTTTTTCACAATACCCAGCGACAGCAGCTGCACCATGTCCATCATAAACGCGATGAACCGTGCTGCGAAAAACGGAATATTCAAAACCAAACGGCGGCGACGGATCACCAGCAGCATCTGCTCCATCATCTCACGCAATGTCATCTGCTCTGGTCCGCCCAGCTCATAGATGCCTTTGGCCTCACCCAACACACCAGCAACGGCCGCTTGGGCGACATCATCCACATAGACAGGCTGGAATTTGCTCTTGGCTCCGACAATGGGCAAAACCGGACCAAAGCGCGTCATGCCAGCAAAGCGGTTAAAGAACTCATCCTCGGGCCCAAAGATAATGGAGGGGCGCAAAATCACCGCTTCTGGCTGATGCTTTAGAACGCCCGCCTCGCCTTTTGCCTTGGTCTGAGAATATTTGCTCTCACCATCTGCATCAGCGCCAATAGCCGAAACATGAACCATGCGGGAAATGCCTGCGTCACTCGCCAACCGCGCGATCCGCTCAGCGCCCTCGGCCTGAACCGCTTCGAACGTGTTCTTACCCGACTCGGTCAAAACACCCACACAGTTCACAACCGCATCAGCACCCTTCATTACAGAAGCAACCGAGGCATCATCGCGGATATTGCACAAAACGGGCTCGACCTGACCAACAACGCCGTATGTCTTTACAAACAATGCCTCGTTCGGGCGTCGAACTGCAACGCGAACACGCCATCCCTCCATAGCCATCCGCCGCGCAATATATCGCCCGACAAAGCCTGAACCGCCGTAAATCGTAACCAGTTTAGACATGATGTATACCCTCAACGCTTTTCAGCCATGGGTGTACCCCTGCTCAGCCTCTCAAACAAGGAACAAAAAGCGCGAGCTTTAAGGATAACCCGATCAAAGAACTTACCCCCGAGTTGAGAAAGGCAATTGACTCCCCCCGCCACGCGCCTTAGATGCAGCGCTTACAAGGTGTGCCCAGGTGGCGGAATGGTAGACGCGCTAGCTTCAGGTGCTAGTACTGGCAACGGTGTGGAGGTTCGAGTCCTCTTCTGGGCACCAATTTTTCCGTAAATGTGATTAACTAACAAGAGCTTACCAAGCAACTTGGGTTTCCGGTCCACCTTTTGGTCCACCTTATACACATCCGCTAATCACCCACCTTCATGTGCTTTTTGACATGCCTCTTTTCTATCCTGAAACTGGCAACGCACAAATTTCGCTCTCACCAGCGGTCCTCAAGTATCGCACGCAAGCCTTAATCCCCCCCTCACCTCAAACCCTCCGAATTATGGATTCGCACCCAAATTTACTTTGATCGCGCAATTCAACATTCCTCAACCTTCCTGACAATCACCCGCTCCACCCACCTTTGGCCGCGCTCTAATTTCGTCGCCTATGGCTAGATGTATATATGTCCCAATGATGGTGCCGCGCTAATCGCCAAAAACCAACTTCACGGCACAATCAGTGTGACGGTTCCTGCTCTGACCACCGTCAATCAGCGCATAGTGTCACAATGAGAGTGACAGGGTGTCTGAATAATGTGGCGAGGATTCTATTTTTCGGACCACCGAACAAAATCCTTGGTCGCAGGCTTCATGTCATTCGTGGGGTACTCCGTTAGCGTCCAATGCGACGACTGGCCGATACCGGACGGCCCCAAATGGGGCGCTTGGGCCATGATGATAAACCCCCGCGCCTCCAACTCGGCAAACCATCGGCCAACCGTATTCCGATGTGCGTTGACCGATTTTGCCGCATCCCGATAACTGAGAATCACGCTCCCATTGTTCGATCCATTAAAGCGGCGCTTGAGTTCAACATAGAGCGCCCTTGGCCCTACAGGAAGGGAACCCCAAGCCTCAGACGCCTGTAACCACTCAGGAAGCTGAACGTGACGCCCAGCCCCCTTTTTGCTAGCCTTGTACGGCTTGCCAGCCATTAACGGCCTCCCCGCGCTCTAAGCGCCAGATAGACCCGCAAGGCAGTCATATGGTCAGGACACCCACCAAGAGATAGCCACGCCGCGTCTGTTGCGGCTCCAGCGCCCTTGCGCGCCATGATGGTCCAGCCGTTGCTTTTGGGCGTGAGCTTGTATCGCTCAGACATTGCGCACCCCTCCAAAGCATAGATCGGCATATAGCCGCGCTTGCCCCTCAGACAAGCCAAAGCGGTGACGTAGGTGGGTGATACGCATATCGGTCATTCCTCACCCTCCACATTGCCCAGCGCCGATGCAGAAGGCGGGAAGCGCAAGGCGGTGCGGTCTATCCCGATAGGCAAGCTGTAGAACGCCACATGGTCTGGCGTGCTGTAGGCCGTTTGGATCGGCCATGCGTATTCGGTTTTGAGACGATGGATAATCGCCCCCAAGCGCCAGCCGCGCACCTCCCTGATTTCGGTTCGATGTGAGATTTCGCGCCCATCCAAGAGCGCTTTGCAAGTCCAAAACACTTGCGTGGGTTTTGAGAAAAATTTGTCTGTCGTCATGAAAAAGCCTTTGGCTTGTAGCCATGCGGCGCTGGGCATAAGTTGGAAACATTCCTTGGACGGTAAACGCTCCATCCTCCGCCCATGCGCATAGCATGGCGGGGGGTGAAGTTATGCGTTTGCACGTGCTTGAAGTGTCGCGTCGATGTCCGCTTCGTTCCAATAGAGACGGGAACCGATTTTTACGGGTTTGGGCAAGCGGCCAAGCTCTACATCCTAGTACAAAGTCGTGCGGCCACGGCCTCCGAGTTTGGCCTGTAGTTCGCTAAATGACAGGTATTTGGTTGAGATGTACTTACTGGTCATGACGGTGCTCCATAATTTTTGCGTGTGCACCAACGCTAACTGCCCCGTCTCAAATCAGCTAAATGCGGAAACAAAAATAAAATCTTGGGTTTCTGTCAGTATCAGTTTTCTGTGAGAGCATATGCCTCTCGGGTTACACTTCTCCAGTCAGCATCTATTTCCAGCACCCTCAAAGACAACTCAACAGCTTGCCCATATTGTGTGCTAGGTTTCCCGTCATTATGCCCAAATCTAATTGGCAGCCCTAAATCTTCAAAAAGCTGAAATACATTGTAAGCAACATACAAGGCGGCATAGTTGCGCCCTCCCCTTCCATCTCCAAGAAGTTGAGCTTTCCTATCTTTCGCAATATCTCGCATCAGAAAAACGGACCGCTCAATTTGTGCCACAGTTACAGCGCCTTGCCCGTTAAGATGCCGCCTAGTTGATGGTGGTAAACCTGCCCATATTTTTGCGGCCTTCTCTAAACTATTTGCAGCCCTCAGAAGCTCTTTGTTAGCTTCCTTTACTTCTTTGATTGCAACTGGAGTGTGTGCCAATGGCTCAGGGTTGGCGCAAAATGCATCATAAACATCCAAAAGGTTGCAATCCAGAAACTCTGCAATTTCCTCAAATGCCTCTTCATATTTTTCATAATTAAAGAACATGAACCTTTGCCTCCAAACGTAAGCAGGTGAAAGCCCAGCGCTCCATCAAAACCCGCCGCTGCTCCAAATAATCCGTGCGCCGATAGGCCAGCTCAACAGCGCCCCCCGATACATGGCCCAGACAAGTTTCCGCCACATCATGCGGGGCATTTGTTGCCTCGGCTATCCAGTCACGGAAAGAGGACCGGAACCCATGGGGCCGCTCCACCATGCCGCGCCTGCTCATGTAGGCAGACATCGTCGCGTCCGAGATAACGCCCTTGCGCACCCCTGCGAATAGGAACCCGTCACGCGCAAACGGCTTGGCCTGTTCGACCACCGCCAAAGCCTCCGACGATAGAGGCACGCGAAAGTCACTTGTGGTGTCCTTGCGCCCCTTCATGGCCTCCGCTGGGATGGTCCAGACATCGCCCTCAATCTGGTCCAAGTGCAGGAACCGCAACGGCCCAGAGCGTACCGCCGTTAGGATAAGCAAGCGCAGGGCCAGCTCGGTCACGGTCCCTTCATTCAGCGATTGATAGAAGGCAGGGACATCGCGCCAGTGCAGCGCAGGGACGTTGACCGCTTTATGACGTTGCTTGCCCAAAAGCGCCTTTGCCTTCTCTGTCACTTGGATGTCCACGTCCAAGCCCAGCGCCGCTGCGTGTTTGATGCAGATGCCTAGACGGTTCATCGCCTTGCGTGCTGTCTCTGCTTTGTCATGCCAGATCGGGGCCAGCGTGTCGCGGATGTCGCGTTGGTCGATCTCGGAAACAGGCAGCTTGCCCAGCTTGGGAAGGATGTGCAGCTCCAAAGGAGAAAACCACCGCCCCGCTTTGCCATCCCCTTTCAGTTCGGCCTTGCGGCTTTCAAAGGCGTCTAGGGCGATGTCGTTTAGGATGTGCATATTGCGCTCTGCTGCGCGCTGGGCAGCTTGGCGATGCTTGATCGGGTCTTTGCCTTGCTGTGACACCCTGCGCCACTTGTCGGCCTCTAATCGCGCCTCCTTGAGCGATACGCGGGGATAAGCGCCCAGCCCCATTTCGCGCCGCCGCCCATGCACATGCACCCGCAACACCCACTTGCCGCCGCCATCGTCATTCTTGAAAATCCACAATCCACCGCCATCCGAGTGCTTGCCAGCCATCAGAGACTTCACACCTTGCGCCGATAGCTTGTTCAATGCCCTAGTCACTCAGTCCACCTTCTGGTCCACCCTCAACATATAGTATGGGGTGGCACCCCGTGGAACACCAAAAACCTCCAAAATCTTAAAAAACATGAAATTAGGGCATTTAGCGACACACCACGAAACCCCTAGATATAGTAGTTCAATTCCTCTTCTGGGCACCAATTTTTCCGTAAAATTTTCGACCGCGAAATCATTCAACACGTTTTAGAATCGTGTGTATCTCTCTCTCGGCAGTGCCGTTATGTACCAAGCGGAAAACCAGCCCCAGATCGCCATCCATCAAAGTTCTGTGGAATTCTTGCATCTCATATTCGCCGACATCGTTGATAAACAGCGAAAACAGCGACAGCGTATCACCCACCAGCCGCGCCCAGACAAAAGGCTCACCCTGAAGCGGGTCAAGCGGCGTCGCCTTGCCAAAGACGTTATTTCGCATCGTAGATTTGTAAATATTGTCTCTCTCGCTGGGAGAAAACGGGATGGAGTAGGACTTTGTTTTCGTCCGCCCATCTCCCTTATAGGTGACCGACGTCCAGCTGATGATGAACCCCTTTTTCGTCATCTCAATCGACGTACTCATGTCTCGCCGCTTGGTCTCGCCTTCGAGAATAAATTCGGCCTCGCCTTCATAGGTTCCTTCAAACTGCTCAATCGTCGCCGCAAAAGCCGCCACCGGAGCCATGACCCAGAACATCAAACCCAAGCGTTGAAGCATTCGAAAAAAGTTTCTCATTGTCATTTCCTAGCGATGTAGCTGACGAAAGGCATGAAAGAGCCAAGCACCCAGAAGCGGTCTTTCATGCCCCGTTTCTGGTATCAGCCCCCCAAAACCTCAGCAATTGAAGCTTGCGTTACCCCCACAATTTCATCGACCTGCTCCTTTGTCAGCGAGAAAGGAGGCGCAAAACCGATGATATCACCTTGGGGCATAGCGCGGGCGATGACACCTCGTTCTAGCATCGCGGCCACAATACGTGGGACAACTTTGTCGGCCGCATCAAAGAATATATGGTCATCGCGGTCTTTCATCAACTCAACCGCGCACATCATGCCCTCGCCGCGAACATCACCGACATGGGCATGACCGCCCAGAGCATCCGCCATTGCGGTATTCAAATACTTGCCGACAGTGCCTGCGTTGCTCACCAAATTCAGGCTATCCAACAGTTTGAGGTTGGCCACACCCGCAGCAGCCCCGATAGGATGCGCAGAATAGGTCCAACCATGCCCGATCGGGCCAAATTCATCTGTGCCCTTCTCTAACACAGCCCACATTTTGTCAGAAACAATAGAGCCCGACAAAGGCGCATAGGCCGATGTCAGCCCTTTGGCGATCGTGATCAGATCGGGCTTCAGACCATAGTGTTCAGACCCCATCATCGTACCGAGCCGACCAAAGCCTGTAATAACTTCATCCGCAATCAGCAGAATATCGTATTTCTCCAGAACCGCCTGAATTGCGCTCCAGTACCCTTCGGGAGGTGGGACAATTCCGCCAGTCCCCAGAATCGGCTCACCGATAAAGGCGGCGATGGTGTCCGCGCCTTCTCGCAGGATCATCTCTTCCAGCTTTGCCGCACAATCGGCGGAAAACTCGGCCTCAGACATCGAACGGTCTTTCCGGCGGAAATAATAGGGCGCTTGCGTGTGCAGAACCTGCTCTAGCGGCAGATCGAACTTTTTGTGAAACAGCTCCAGCCCCGTCAGCGACCCCGTCACCAATCCCGATCCGTGATACCCACGCCAGCGCGAGATGATCTTCTTTTTCTTCGGGCGCCCCAACACGTTGTTATAATACCAAACCAGCTTGATATTCGTCTCATTCGCGTCCGATCCGCCCATGCCGTAATAGACATGGTTCATGCCCTCTGGCGCACGCTCTGCGATCATTCGGGACAGGGTCACCGATGCTTCGGTGCCGTGACCAACATAGGCATGGTAATAGGCCAGCTCATGCGCCTGTTCGGCAATTGCATCAGCAATTTCACTGCGGCCATAGCCAACATTCACGCAATACAAACCTGCAAAAGCATCCAATGAAGTGCGCCCTTCGCGGTCTGTAATATGCACGCCATCCGCCGTTTTAACGATACGGTTGCCCACATCACGGCGGGCAAATTGACCCAGATGTGTAGACGGGTGGAAAAAGTGATCGTGATCCCATTGGGTCAGCACATCATTCGTAAGAGATTTGGTCATCAGGCGTCCTTTTCCTACCTTATTCACCTCCATGGCTAAGTCTTTTTGTTTGCGGCGTCCATGAGGTTGATCAATAACTAACCCCTTGCACCCTAGAGAAAAACAAACGACCGTTAGCGGAACACGATCAATCGACAGGTTCGAACATGCAACAAAAAGACGCAGATTTCACCACGTCTGAGTACCACGCACGCATTTCCAAAACCCGCAGCGCCATGGAGGCCGCAGGACTAGACGCCATATTCGTGACAGACCCTTCAAACATGTCTTGGCTCACTGGATATGACGGATGGTCCTTTTATGTGCACCAAGGCGTGATCCTGACCCATAGCGGCGATCCAATCTGGTGGGGGCGCGGAATGGATGCGCTGGGCGCGCGACGCACAGTGTTTATGCAGCATCCCGATTGCATTCGCGGTTACGACGATCGATTTGTGCAAAACCCAGACAAACACCCCATGACCGAACTGGCCGATATCTTTGCCGAACTCGGTCTGGCACAGGCGCGGATCGGCGTGGAGATGGACAATTATTACTACACGGCCGCAGCCCATGGCGCGATCGAACGCGCCTTGCCAAATGCCACGATCCGTGACGCAACAGGGCTGGTCAACTGGCAGCGCGCCGTAAAATCCCCACAAGAGATTGATTATATGCGCCGTGCCGCGCGGATTGTCGAAAAGATGCACGCGCGCATTCTAGAAGTCGCCGAACCTGGACTGCGCAAAAACGATCTTATCGCAGAAATCTATGCAACGGGAATCAAAGGGGCTGATGGCCACTGGGGTGACTACCCCGCGATTGTCCCCATGGCCCCGTCAGGCATGGACGCAACCGCGCCCCACCTCACATGGGATGATCGGCCTATGCAAAAAGGCGAGGCGACATTCTTTGAAATCGCGGGGGCGCATAAGCGCTATCAATGCCCCCAATCACGAACCTTGTTCCTAGGTGAGGTTCCTCAGAAATATCTGGATGCCGAGGCCGCTGTTCTGGATGCAATTGCCGCAGGGTTGGATCAGGCAAAACCCGGCAACCAAGCGCAAGACATCGCGAATGCCTTTAATGCGACTCTGAACAAGGCAGGTTTCGAAAAAGATAGCCGCTGCGGCTATGCCATCGGCATCAGCTATCCCCCCGACTGGGGCGAACGCACGATCTCTTTTCGCCGTGGCGACACAACGATTCTACAGGCGGGAATGACCTTTCATTTCATGCCCGCGCTCTGGCTAGACGACGGCGGCTTGGAAATCACCGAACCGATCCTCATCACAGAAAGCGGATATGAATGCCTGTGCTCAACCCCAAGGGAACTATCCGTAAAACCGTAACAGCCCCAAAGGGCACCCCGTTCGCATAGGTGCTGGCGTTAATGTCGATTGATCCTATATTGCTAACACAGAGAGCAACGGATCAATAAATGACACCAGAAAAATATAGCCAAACCAAAGCCTCGCTTTTGGAGCTGGGCGGGCAGCGGGTGTGGTCATTGATGGTCACGATTTTTGGCGATCTGGCGCAGGCCCAAGACAACCTGATTGACGGGCCTACCCTTTCTGCAATCATGAACGAAATGGATGTCCGCCCCGAAGCCGTCCGCGTTGCCTTGCACCGGTTACGCAATGACGGCTGGATCATGTCGCAAAAACAGGGCCGCACCCGATTACATGCGCTCACCCCCAAAAGCCGCGCGGAATCATTGACAGCCAGCGCACGCATTTATGCAAATCCCGCGCTCCCCAAAAATGCCAACTGGCAATTGGTAATACTGGAAACCAGCGCCTCCCACTCCCGTGAGAAAATGGCCAAGCGCGGCTTTGTCGCGCTGCTCCCTCGCGTCTATTTTGGTGAGGCAGATGCAAATCCGCCCTTGAATGCACTGACCATTCAAGGGGGCCAAGCCCCCGAATGGCTGGCCCGACAACTCCTGTCCCAATCATTGGAAGATGATTACAACGCCCTTCTTCCCGTGCTTGAAACCGTGGCTCAAAACCTCAGAGAGGGAACACTGGACAGCCTTCAGGTCGCCGCCCTGCGCTGTTTGATTGTTCATAACTGGCGCAGGATCGTGCTGAGACAACCTCACCTCCCCGCCAGTCTGCTCCCTGAAAATTGGGTCGGCTATCGCTGCCATGTGTTGGTGGATCAACTGTTGGCGCAGCTGCCTAGGCCAGCCATCGCCGATATCCTGCCCAACTAGGCCCAGCGCGCTTTCCCCCCTGCCCCCCACATTGTATAGATCAGCCCATGACAAACACCGTATACCAGAATGACCTTCCAGACGGGCTCGACCTTGGGCCGGTTGTTGCGATTGATTGCGAAACAATGGGGCTGCATCCGCACCGTGATCGGCTATGTGTCGTGCAACTGTCCTCGGGGGATGGGAACGCCCATCTGGTTCAGGTGGCACGTGGCCAGACCGAGGCCCCGAACCTCTGCAAGCTTCTAGAAGATCCCGAGGTGTTAAAGCTGTTCCATTATGGCCGATTTGATATCGCCGCGATGCTGAACGCCTTTGGCGCTGTAACCGCGCCTGTCTATTGCACCAAAATCGCCAGCCGATTGATCCGCACCTATACAGACCGTCACGGCCTCGCCAAACTTTTGCAAGAGTTGCTATCCGTCGACATCTCAAAGCAGCAACAATCCAGCGATTGGGGCGCAGAAAAGCTGACCAAAGCGCAGATCGACTATGCTGCTTCTGATGTTTTGTACCTGCACCGTTTGCGGGATGCTTTGAATGTCATGCTGGAACGCGAAGGCCGGATGGAAATGGCCCAAGCCTGCTATGATTTCCTGCCCATGCGTGCCCAACTGGATCTGGCAGGCTGGCCAGATTCGGATATTTTTGCGCACTCATGAAGACCCGTGACCGCCATTCACGTACCATTGCCTTTCTCAAGGTGGTGTTCCCGCTGGCGGCGCTGGCGCTATTATCGACGCTGTTTCTATTATCCCGCGCAATGGAAACCGAAACGGCAATTCCATTTGCCAATAAGGAAATCCAGAACCGCCTGCGCGATCAGCAAATCACCGGGCCGTTCTTTTCCGGCACAACGGCGGATGGCGACCAGATGTCATTTTCCGCCGAACGCCTCATAACCTTGGAAGGTCAGGTTGGTACAAACCGCGCCGAGGGCGCCACCGCAACGCTGGAAACAGCGACAGGTGCAAAGTTTGATCTGCAGGCCGATCTGGTCGAACTAGATATCGCAGGAAACACCGCCGCTCTTACCGGCCATGTCACTTTGAACACCTCCAGCGGATACCGTATCAATACCTCACAACTGGATGCTTTGGTCTTGTCTTTGGACATTTCCGCCCCAGATAAGGTTACAGCCACAGGGCCATTGGGCGATCTAACCGCAGGGAACATGAGAGTATTTTCACCAAAAGACGCCGATTCTACGCAAATGCTTTTCAGCAACGGCGTGAAACTGGTATACACCCCTAACTGAGCAAGAAAGTGGTTACGAATATGGGTCTTCGTTTGTTGTTAATCGCGCTGTTTTCGGCGCTGATTTCTACGTCCGCTTTCGCGCAAGGTGCCAGCGTGGCCTTTGGCACCATCGCTCAGGATACCAACCTTCCGGTTGAGGTCAGCTCGGACGAACTATCCGTAGATCAGGATACCGGCACAGCAATTTTCACTGGCAATGTTATCATCGGTCAGGGCGAAATGCGGCTCTCCGCGCAAAAGGTTCTTGTCGTTTATCGTGAATCCGCAGACGGCATCGCAAAAATGGAAGCAACAGGCGGCGTAACCCTTGTATCTGGCCCCGATGCCGCCGAAGCACAACGCGCAGACTACAGCATCGATGAGGGCACAATCGTGATGCGCGGGAATGTCCTGTTGGCCCAAGGCGCAAGCGCGCTCAGCGCTGACAAAATGACCATCCGCCTAAAAGACGGAACCGCGCGAATGTCGGGCAACGTCCGCACCCGCCTTCAGACAGGTAGCAACAATTAATGGCCAAGCCTGATCTGAAAATCGCAAAAGGAAGCGGCGGGCTTCATATTGAGCATTTGCGCAAATCCTATCGCAAAAAGGTCGTGTTGCGCGATTTCTCGATGGAGCTTCAGCGCGGCGAGGCCGTTGCCCTGCTGGGGCCAAACGGGTCGGGCAAAACAACAACCTTCTATTCCGTTGCAGGTCTGGTCACGCCCGAAGCAGGCTCGGTCACCATTGATGGTCGCGATGTGACCACCCTGCCCATGTACCGCCGCGCGCAGCTGGGGATCGGCTATCTTCCCCAAGAAATGAGCATTTTCCGCGGCATGTCTGTTCAGGATAACATCTTGGCCATTCTCGACATCGTAGAAAACAACCGCCGCAAAAAGCTAGAGCGGCTGGACGAGCTGCTAACCGAGTTTTCCATCGAACACCTGCGCCGCGCGCCCGCTCTTGCGCTGTCAGGCGGTGAACGCAGGCGCGTTGAAATCGCGCGCAGCCTTGCCGCCAATCCGAAATACCTTCTTTTGGATGAACCCTTTGCTGGCGTGGATCCCATTTCGGTTGGCGATATCCGCCACCTTGTTGCTGATCTGAAAAAACGCGGAATCGGCGTGTTGATCACCGACCACAACGTGCGCGAAACCCTCGAAATCGTTGATCGCGCCTATATTCTGCACGAAGGCCGCGTCCTGATGTCTGGCACCCCAGACGAAGTTGTACAGGACGGCGATGTCCGCCGCGTCTATCTTGGTGAAAACTTTAAGATATCTTGATCAATTAACTTCACGTATTCAGATAAGTACTGCCTAAGTAGATTGACTTTTAGGTCTCTTTGGACGTCTAATTAGGTATGGCGAATTGGCTATGCATGTACAACAGACCAGCATCACCTTTGGGTGAGACGGTTTTTAACAACCTGCAACCAGCCGCCATTTCCCGCACCTGAATTCGTCAAAACGCCCTCATAGGGCGTATTTTCGGTTTCAGATCACAACCTTAAGGAGATTATATGCGGTATCAAATCAGCGGAAAACAAATCGACATCGGCGAAGCACTGCAAACGCACGTCAAATCAGAGCTAGATGTAGCTGTGCAAAAATATGCCGAACGACCGACTGATGCCCAAGTAATTTTTTCCAAATCCGGCCATGAATTTGTCTGCGAGACAACCGTCCACCTATCCACCGGATTAACCGCGTCAGCCAAGGCACATGCGACCGAAATTTATGCCGCTTTTGACGGCTGCACCGAAAAAATGGAAAAACAGCTGAGACGCTACAAACGCCGTCTCAAAGACCACCACCGCGAACGGGCTGAACCTGTCGAACTATTGGGGGCTTCCTCCTATATTCTGGCCTCGGATCAGCATGGCGAAGCGGAAGAGCCCGAAACCCTACAGCCGATGATTGTTGCTGAAATGGAAACAAAAATCGCCACCCTCTCTGTGGGAGAGGCCGTCATGCAAATGGAGCTATCAGGCGCACCTGTTTTAGTGTTTAAAAAGGAAGGAAAGGAAGGGGTTAACGTTGTTTATCGTCGCGATGACGGAAACATCGGTTGGATTGACCCTGCCTAGGGACTGGGCTAAGCACTCGCGTGCGAACCCATAGGGAAAAGCAGACAAATGAACTTTGCAAAACTCATAACGCCTGAGGCGGTAAAGGTGCTTTCCTCTACCACCAGCAAAAAGCGGCTCTTAACAGAGCTTGGCGAGCTTGCTGAAACTGTCTACGGCTTACATGCGCAAACTGTTGTCGAAGCTTTAATCGCACGCGAAGCGCTGGGGCCCACGGGTGTGGGCCACGGCGTTGCATTGCCCCACGCCCGTCTTGAAGGTGTGTCAGAGGTAACAGGCCTGTTTGTTTTGCTCGAAAAACCTGTGGATTTCGGATCGGTGGATCGTCAGCCTGTTGATATCGCCTTTGCCCTTTTTGCGCCTGAAAACGCGGGGGTTGAGCACCTGAAGGCGCTCGCGCTTGTGTCACGCACCCTGCGCGATACAGGGATTTGCAGCAAACTACGGGCAAACCCTAGCGCCAACACTCTTTATACAATCCTGACCGAAGCAGAGACTGTTAAAGCGGCCTAACCCTTAGGCGCGCCAAGGCCCATATCCAAACATCATATAGTCGCGCTGATACACATCCGCGCACAGCGATTCTATTTCCGCGTCATAGAAATCTTCCAACGTGAAATTACCACGGTGCGAGGCCGGTGCGACCCGTGGCGCCTCCGTATACCCAACTTCCTTTGCAAGGGAATCGAGATGCGCCGCCAACCCCTCTTCGCGCAGAATGAGGTCGGGCAAAGTGAACTCACCGAATCCCTGAACAACTTGCGCCTGCGTGGCCCACTCAGGATCCACGCGGATCGCGGTTTGTCCGGCAAGGTTTCCCTTTAGGAACGTGAGAAACGCAATGAAGCACGCGCGATGAGACGCAAGATCAATGTCATTCTCTTGGCCTTCTTCGGGAAGGGGCAGTTTATAGCGGCGCACCAACGTCCGGCGCAGCTGCAAATAGCTCCCTTGCCCCGCATTCATAATCCGGTGGCAGAACACCTCATGCGCGCGCGCCAATGGGTGGCGTAACACGGTAAAGCTGCGGTGGCCGACGTTCTGTCTCTTCCATTGGCGCAGCTCTTTCTGGGTCATCTTTTTACCCAGCGCATTTTGCTTTTGCCCGTCCAACGCTGCCAACCAACGACGGACCTCTTGGTCAGGGCCACCAGCAGCGGGCATGAAAATCAACGGCGCCCGCACCCCTGCCACATAACCTGGCACATTCGGGCCGCGCCGCGGCTCAAAGTTGGGCGTTCTGGTTAGGTCAAACCGATCTAGGCGGCTTAGCGTTTGCTCTAGCAACGCATAGTTGCTCACCTTTTCGGAAAGGGGGCTGGGGTTTTGTTTCTTGAGGTTCTTATCCAGCCCTTCAAGCCGATCAGCCACGCCCAGATAAGCAGCGATGCCGTTCATCACCTCAACGCTCTGCAAATCTTCATAGGCCACATAAAACGCAGTTTGGCCGCTGGTTTGTAGCCTATTCATCAATAGCAATTGGAAATTCTGCAACGCCTCTAAATGCGCTTCAAATTCTGCTGGCACAAAATCGGCCTTAGCCGCCTTGCGGGCCTTCATATCTGTCAGCTTCCACTGGCCAGTCGCCTGCGCGATTTTCCAGCTTACATAGCTTTCTACCGGATTACGGGTGAGGATAATCTTGGCGCAATTCGGATCATCCAGAACAAGGTCCAGAACCCGCGGGTCGTGATCATGGAAATAGCGAAAGCCCCCCATCACACCCTGCTCATGCTTGATCGCCCGCAGCAGCGCCGCTGGCTCCATATCACGGGCGGCCTGATCCACGCCCAGAATCTGGGTCGTATTCGGATAGCCGATAAAGTGGGGGTTAAACGCCTCACCGTGGCACGCGATGCCATCAAACGCGTTCAGGTTCGCCTCTAGAAAATTGGACCCTGTGCGCATTTCTGCAAACACTACAAAGCTGGTAAAGCGCGTTGTCATTCTATTTCACCAAATAAGGTTTCCGCGGCACTTCGGGGTTCGAAGTCGGGCCGCGTTCAACAGGGAAATCGCCCATAAGGTAGGGGTGCATGCCCTGATTTTTCAAATTCTGCAGGAATTGGCCAAAGCCGTGTAAATCAACCATCTTGGGCGCTTCCGACAAACGCCTGATCCGCGCCTGTCCGATCTCGTCCAAAATACCCTGCAACGGCTCCATCGGGGCCTCGATAAACTCAGCCATGGTCCAAATGCGCACACGCGCCTTGGTATAGGGCGATCGCAGCACATCCATATGTTCGCTTTCAACCTTTTGAAGCGTCGCCGCAATGCGCCTGATATCTACAAAATCCATGTTTGAGCGGAACAACGGCACAGCCCAAGCACCCGTAATCACCGAAATCTGCGCATTCGGATCTTTTGCGATGCGCCAGTTGATATCCTGATTGTCCAGCGGCCCGAATTGAAAGCACTGCCGCTCGCCCCGCGTGTTCCAGATCAGATTGGTCAAAAAGGTCTCGGGGTTATAATCCCGCTGAATCGGATTATCGCTCAGCGCGCCATTCAGGGTTGTTTGCCCCTCCGCGAACTCCGCGCGTTCAGGAGCGAATAGATGCCCGTGCACACGCGCACCCGTCGCGTTATTCAACCAAGGCTCAAAATTCTCAAACAGCTCTGAAAACCCTTGGAACATCGAGTATTCAGCAGCCGTGACGCCGTTTTCCCAATCTTCATTCGGGAAGCGGCTTTGCATATACAGGCCAGAACGACCGCGCGTTCGCCGCTCAACCGCTTTTGCAAAAATCCTGTCAATCTTGCCTGGATTTGGCTCGGTCTTTTTCATCGCGCCAGCAGCGTCCGTCAAAAACGCCTCATACAGGCGGTCTGCATAGGGCCAAATCTTGCGCGCAACGAAACAATCAGATCGCCGTAGCAGCTGCAGGTGATCATCATAGAAAATATGCGGCTTTCCCTGAAAGTCGAATTTAGACAGCGTCAAAGACCGGCTTTCCACATTTGTGGAATACAGCCGCGACAGAGTCTGGAAATAGCTTTCATCCGGAATCCAGACATGGCGAAAATACTTGTCGTATTTCGGCCTTTCGGGATCTTGCAAAATCGCCGACAGCGTCTGGCGCGTCAGGCACCACCACTGTGATCCCATATGCGGAACCAACCCATGCGGCATCTTCCGTTTTAGGTTTAGCGACCGCTGAATGTTCACCGCCTTATCGAACAGATAGCGGTGACGCTTCCATGAAAACGGAAAGCGCATCGTGAAACGTTCTTCGTCCAGACCACCCACAGTCCATGGAACATCGGCGGTTGTCGCGCTTTCGATGAAATCCGTGCGCGGGCGTTCGGCAAGATAGTCAATCAATTCATGCACAGGGCGCAAAGGCAGGCACGACCCCGACGCAAGATAGACATGCCGCACATCCGGAAAACTGGCCAGCATCAACTCGGAAGCAGCCTGCGACGCGGCGACAATTCCCCATGTCCCCCATTCGCAGCGGAAGCGTTTTGAGAATAACACATTGGGAACATCCGCCAGCGCGGCAACAAATTTATCATACGTCGCATTGGGCACTTTGCGATCAACATGGATCACCACTGGCACATCAGCCGAGGCCCAGTGCCGCGCAACCTGCTCGGCCCGCCCCAGCGCTGTGTGAACCAGCATGGATATGCCCAGCGATGCGGTCATGCCCAGTTCCCTTTGGACATCAGGCCCAAAATCTCTAGCTGGCGCCAGTTGATGTATTTCTCGCTCCACTTACACCACAGCTGGGGGTTATCCTTTACCCGATCGGCATAGGCTTTGTATTCAACCGACCCCGCATAATGCTGCGCGCGCTCCAGCTCTTCTGCTGCTTTTGCGCCGAATGTATCAATGAATTTGGCATGCAGCAGAACGCCACTGGCCTTTTCGCCACCCCATTCATCGTAAACCTGATTCAATCCGCGCGGCAGCAGCATATGGGTCGAGCTGACATAGACGTATTTCTTGTCCCACTTAACCAAAGGCACCTTGTTCAACGCAGGCGCCTTTGCTGGCTGATCCGCAAAAAAGACCCGCGCCCGTGGGCCGCCCTGTATCCACAGATTGGTAAAAGCGTGATTGCGCGCCATCGTATAATTGCCGCTGTCAAACCACGATGCAATTTCCATCGGGTTCTGGCCGGAACGGTAGGGCTGTTCATCCAAACGCCCCTTTGGATACATATCCAGCAACATCGCCGAAAACGATTTGATCGAAGACGCATCCAGCCAATCCGTCAACGCGCGCAGCGGACGGGTATCGCAGAACGGATAGACCAGAAATTCATCCGGATCGACGGTAAGCGTCCAGTGGCCATGCGCATATTTGCGCTGAAGCCAGTTCAGCCAATCCACCCCAAACCGCGATCTGCGATAGCTGGCGCGCGTAGACCACAACGACACATCGGGCTGGTTGCGCAAATAATCCAGCGCGCCATCGTCGCTATCATTGTCCACGAAAAAGAAATGGTTCACGCCCTGCTTGCGATAGTAATCCAGAAAATAGGACAGGCGAACTTTCTCGTTACGCTGGGTACAGAACAATAGAATATCGTCGGGCCGAATTTGATCGGTCCGGTCCACAACGGTTTTCAATTCCCGCCGCTTTCTAAATGCCCTTATGCGCCAACGCTTTCGTTGGAGCCGCAAGCGATATGATTGGATCGCACCCAAACACTGCCCTCATCTTCATGATCCGTCAGCTATCATCGACGCCTATCAGGTAAAACTTAATGCGATCTTGAAATGTTGCTTCCAAGACGGCGCATCAAAATCATCTACCCGTAACGCGCCCCGTGGCTGTTGGGACCAGTTAACTATGTTATCTTCCCACATCTGATCGTCTGAATCATCTAGGTAAACAGCCCTAGTTGCAAGGATTTCCCGAAATGTCGCCTTATTGCTGCACAAAACGGGCGTCCCCAATTGCAATGCCTCAACCGCTGGCAATCCGAAACCTTCGGCATGGCTTGGAAATAGCAAAGCATGCGCCCCCTCAATCAACGACAAAAGCGCCCCATCACTAAGGCCTGACACCTCCTGTACCCTAGAACCAGGGCCAAGCGCATCAAGTCTGGCAAACACATTTTCGTTATTCCAACCGCGCCCACCGCAAATCAACAACATCGGAGCATCTGGCCCCAGACGATCCCAGACATCCAGCAAAAGCTGGTGGTTTTTCCGCGGCTCGATGGTGCCCACCGTGATGAAATAGGGGGCCTCGATCTGTAGGTCTGCGGGCACTTCGGCAACAATGGGCACCGGCTTTATTGTTCCCAAATGCGCAACAATAGCATTCGGCACAGCGCCCCATGACGCAAAAACCGCTTCGGTTCTATTCTTGGTATCTTCAGAATTATAAATCAGCAAATCCGCATAGCGATGGACGCGCCGCAGCATTGCCTCAAACACCTCAACAGAACCTGCGCGCTGGTATTGCGGATATTCAAGAGGGATAACATCATGAATAAAAACAGATGTTTTGGCGTTCTTGATCGTCGCTACAGCGCCCAAAACCCGTTTTGTCAGATTGCTATGGCCCGTGTTCAAATAAGCAGTCCCAGCAGGCAGTCGGCTTTGCAACATGCGGGGCAATTGATGAGGCAGGCAGCGGGCAACCGACAATTTGCGCAGCTCTGTTACAGCACTACGTGCGATCGGAGTCGCACCGCGCATCAGTCGCGATAGAAAATCCGGCGTGGGGTACGGCAGAGTACCAGACAGGCAATCCCGAAATCGCGACAATCCGACCTCATCCAATAGAACATAACCCAACGGCGTGCGGGCCAGCCCCCAAACAGGAACAGCATCCGCTAGCAGGGCTTCCAGATAGGCAAATTCAACACGGTCCACACCCGTCATCACGCGGCCAGCGCGCCTTAGCAGGCGGGTAACATCCAATAGCCGCGCAGGAGGGGATAGGTTTTCGTGCTCCATACCCTCCTACCCTAAAATCAGTTCAAGCTTGGCGCGATATCTTTGATGTAGGCCGCAAGATCATCGCGCAATTCAGGACGCTGCAAACCATACGCTACCGTGGCCTGCAAGAAACCCGATTTTGAACCGCAATCAAAACGCTGCCCCTCAAAACGGTAGCCATAAACCTTGCGGTCTTTCTCTAGATCCGCAGCAATCGCATCCGTGAGCTGGATTTCACCACCCGCACCCTGCTTCATTGCATCCAGATTCTTCAAAACCGTAGGTGACAGGATATAGCGCCCAATCACAGCAAGGTTAGACGGGGAATCTTCGGGCTTTGGCTTTTCGACCATCCCTTTGACATCCAACAGGTTTCCTTCCTGCGATGTCACATCCAGAACACCGTACGAAGACGTTTTTTCTGGCGCCACTTCCATCGCAGCAACCATGTTACCGCCTGTTTCTTCATAGGCTTCAACCATCTGCTGCAAGCATGGCTTGTCAGCCGAGATCACATCGTCCGGCAGAATAACCGCAAAGGGCTGATCCCCGATCAAACGGCGCGCGCACCAAACAGCATGCCCCAGCCCAAGCGCTTTGTGCTGGCGCACATAGGCAATTGCACCGCTGTCCATATTCGTTTGCTCAAGAATATTCAAAAGATCGTCTTTACCTTTGCGGCGCAGCTCTTCTTCCAGATTGGGGGCAAGATCGAAGTAATCTTCCAGCGCACCTTTGCCTCTTGAGGTCACAAAAATGAATTCTGTGATCCCCGCCGCGCGCGCTTCGTCGATTGCATATTGAATCAACGGGCGATCAACCAAAGTCATGATCTCTTTTGGTACGGATTTTGTCGCTGGCAAAAACCGCGTGCCCATGCCTGCCACTGGAAATACTGCTGTCGTGACCTTGTTAGCCATTTAATTATAGACCTCTTTTAGTGTTTATTGCGCCGCCAAACTCGGTCATTGGCTGCTTTCCAAAGAGCATAACCCGCAAAACGTCACGTTTTTAATGTAAATCCCAATTGCCGTGCAAGAAAGGCGCAAATATGGCAAAAGCCCTTAATTTATGGGGAAAATAAACTCTGATGAGTTATTATGCATCAAACAAGCCCCGAACAAGAGCAACCCGCTCTTTCTCTTTGACTAATTTGCGTTGAAAGCTGGTCAGCCGAAAGAGAGGCGCAGCCCGATCCGAACGCCCGAAAATCCCCCCGCGCTGAACCCAAACACCGTCTTCATTAAAAAACGTTTTGTGAAACAACGCCGTTCGCGACAAAATCAGCACTGTTTCAATGTTTCCCGCCGCAACCCGTGTCGCGGCCTCCTTCAGAAGGGTCTTTCCCCGCAAACCCCGAACCGCCGAAAACCGTGCAGCCCTTGCCGCGTTTTTTACAGGCCGAAACGGCAATACCGCGTGCTTGGCCATCGCCGCCCCGCCAAAGCTGCGCTCTTGGCCTTCTTTATACCCTTTAGACAATCGCTTCATCAGGCGGCGAACATCCCGTGGCTCTAACCGTCCGGCAACCATATGGGTCAACAGCCGGTGGCGTTCAGATCGATATTGAAGCCGCCAGTGATCCGCTCTTTCATCCTTTGGGATATGTTTGCGCTGAAAGACGCCCCAACTGGCACCGATTTCATACAAATCACGCGGAACGCGGTCTTTTCTGCGCGTCGCGCTTTCGGCGAAACCGTGATGAACCTGCGCCAAAGGCACCAGCGCGGTCGCATGCCCAGCGCGGGCAAGCCGCATATTCACATCTGTCTCATCCAAGAAAAAGCGAAAGGCAGGGTCAAACCCGCCGATGTCGATCAGAACATCCCGCCGAAAAGCCATATTCGTGCCTTCCGTCTTGATCGCGCGGCCCTTGGGCGGGTGCAAAACCGTGGCTTGCAACGCATCAATCTCGACGTTTTGCGGCAGGCCATGCGCATCCAATGTCCGCGCTTTGTTTTGAAAGGTAATCCCGTTGCGGCCCCTGACAAAACCGCCCATGGCAGCAACCTCACCCTGTTGGGCGGGCGCTACCAGATGGCGCAGCCATGTTGGCTCTGGCACTGCGTCATCGTCAATGAACGCGATGATTTCACCAGCGGCATGTTCAATCCCGATGTTTCGGGCCTTGGAAATGTTCGCCTCGTCAAAGGCGATGCATTTAATCTCGGACAATGCGCTGCATTGCTCTGTCACCGCGATCCCTGCAGGGCAGGCAACCACGACAACTTCAAACTGCGGGTATTGCAACTGCGCAACAGCGGCCAGACAGCGGCGCAAAGCTTCAGGCCGCTCGCGGCTGACGATAATAACGCTGACTGTCTGGACGCTCATGTCAATTCAATACCAAAGCCTCAGGCCCTTAAGCAGGCTTTAAATCCACACCAGGTGCATAGGCGATAAAGAAGGGGTTCGCGTAATCTTCTTTGCCGTAAACCAACGCGCTGTGATCATCAAAACGGATCACATCACCGCCCGCACCTTTCAGCACCGCATGCCCTGCGGCCGTGTCCCACTCCATCGTGCGACCAACGCGCGGATAGATATCTGCCTCGCCCGTAGCGATCAGACAGAACTTGAGCGAAGAACCCGCGCTTTTCATATCTTTCACAGCGTATTTGCCGATGTAATCATCTGTCGCCTGATCGCGGTGCGATTTGCTGGCCACTACCATTAGCGCAGAATTGTCAGGGTTAGAGACTGAAATCTCTTTCATCGGGCCAACAGTGTCTTTGGCAAAATCGCCCGTTTCTTCCACCGACTGACCCCCAGCAAGGGTAAAGAACATCCGGTCTTTTGCAGGGGCATAAACAACGCCGCGCGTTGGTACACCGCCCTCAACCAATGCGATGTTCACTGTGAAATCCCCACGGCGGTGAATGAACTCTTTGGTGCCGTCCAATGGATCAACAATCAAAAATGTATCGCCTGACGTGCTGTGGGTGGCCGATTGCTCTTCGGTCACCAAAAGAACATCGGGAAATTCTGCCCGCAGACCATCAGAAATGATTTTATCCGCCGCTTCATCAGCCGCCGTTACGGGGCTGTCATCCGACTTTGACTTCACATCAAAATCGTCCTGACCATAGATTTCCATGATCTTATCGCCTGCTTCCAATGCCAACCGTCGCATAACCTGCGTCAATTTTTCGTAATCCATGCCCTACTCTCGCCATCCTTCGTTGATATAAACTTTGGATACCTTATGATGCGCATGAAACGGATCGGCAAGAATTCCGTGCAATCGTGGTCATTTCCGCAAGGCAGTACAAAATGTTCCAACCCGTTCGCAAAACCAGATCGACAGCGCACGTCATCCTTACGATGATGGAATTGATCTATCATTCTATCGTCCGTTCCGTTCGCAAAAGCCATAACAACGCCTTTCTGGCGATCGCGACAAACATTTTGCAGGCGGTGATTTTTGTTGGCGCCTTTTATGTGATGTTTTCCATTCTGGGATTGCGCGGCGCCGCGCTGCGCGGTGATTTTCTCATCTATATCATGTCTGGAATCTTTCTTTACATGACCCACTCAAAGGCGCTGGGCGCGGTTGTCGGCTCTGAGGGCCCTGCAAGCCCCATGATGCAACACGCGCCCATGAACACGATCATCTCGATCTGCTCGGCCGCTCTTGGGGCGCTCTATATTCAGGTTTTGTCGCTGGCGGTGATCCTGTTTGTGTATCACGTCGCCTTTACACCGCTTGAGGTCGAACACCCCTTTGCCGCCTTCGGTATGCTCATGCTTGCATGGTTTACAGGTGCCGCATTGGGTCTGGTCCTTCTCGCGATCAAACCGTGGTTTCCCACGGCTGTCAGCATTTTCTCTACCATCTATCAACGCGCCAATATGATTGCCTCTGGCAAGATGTTTGTTGCAAACACCCTTCCTGGCTTCATGCTGGCGATGTTTGATTGGAACCCGCTGTTTCACACCATCGATCAGGCGCGAGGCTTTGCGTTTCTGAACTATAACCCACGCTATAGCGACCCGATGTATGCTCTTTGGGTTGGCTTGGTCTTGGTCATGGTGGGTTTGATGGGCGAATTTTATACCCGCAAACATGCCTCCATCAGCTGGAGCGCGCGACGCTAACCCTAAAACAGGCCAGCTAATCGCGGATCAGGTCACAACACGCAGCGTCAGGTTCAGCCGCCCACCTTTGGGCAATAAGGTGGAAGAGCCGCCCCGAATTTTATCTACACCATGATAAGCAAGACGCGCCTCGCCTCCCATAACCACAACATCCCCCGACCGCAGCCACATGCTTTCGGTTTTGCCCCCGCGGGTCACATTCCCCATACGGTACAATCCGTCATCCCCCAGCGACAGCGAAACAACGGGCCATTCCATATTTGCCTCGTCGCGGTCCTGATGCAGACCCATTTTCGCGTCCGCACTATAGTAGTTAATCAAACAACACTCGGGCTGCCGCTCTAGCCCCGTGGCCCTTTTCCAGATCTCCAACACGTCGTCAGGGATCGCGGGCCATGGTTTTCCCGATGGATGGCTAGGCGCATAGCGATAGCCCGACTTGTCCGAAAACCAGCCATATTGCCCCGCAGCAGTCATCCGGACCGACATAGGCTTGCCCATTGGCGTCTCTGGACGGAAAAACGGAGCCTGCGCCACAACCCCACGGATCGCAGCCAAAACAGCGCGCTGTTGCGCGACATCCAGAAACTCAGGATGAATTTCAAACCCCTTAACGGATAGTTTCATCGCAAAATCCAAATTATTTGATCAATTTTCACGATTATTTCCTGAATCATCACTTCTTGGTGTCTGCCATGCTTGCAGCAACCGCACCCCCTCCTTATATACCCCTCGAACCGCTGGAGACGAGCCGTATTCAGCGCAAACCGGATCGGAGCAATGGTGCCACAACGGGCCTACGCTTCGTGTAATCGCCTTGAGCAAAAGAGGGATCGAACACATGGCCAAAGTAATTGGTATTGACCTTGGAACTACAAACTCCTGTATCGCTATCATGGACGGTAGCCAGCCCCGCGTTATCGAAAACGCAGAGGGCGCGCGCACAACACCTTCTATCGTAGCCTTCACCGAAGACGAGCGCCTCGTTGGCCAGCCGGCAAAACGCCAGGCCGTCACCAACCCAGACAACACAATCTTTGGTGTAAAGCGTCTGATCGGCCGTCGTAACGACGACGCGGATCTGGCCAAAGACAAGAAAAACCTGCCTTTCAACGTAATTAACGGCGGCAACGGCGACGCATGGGTCGAAGCCCGCGGTGAGAAATACTCCCCGTCGCAAATCTCTGCCTTCATCTTGGGCAAGATGAAAGAAACAGCTGAATCATACCTCGGCGAAGAAGTATCTCAGGCGGTTATCACCGTTCCTGCATACTTTAACGACGCCCAGCGTCAGGCCACAAAAGACGCCGGCAAAATCGCTGGCCTCGAAGTGCTGCGCATCATCAACGAGCCAACAGCGGCTGCGCTGGCATACGGCCTCGACAAAGAAGAAACACAAACCATCGCGGTTTATGACCTTGGCGGCGGTACATTCGACGTAACCATCCTCGAAATCGACGATGGCCTGTTCGAAGTGAAATCCACCAACGGTGACACGTTCCTCGGCGGTGAAGACTTTGACATGCGCATCGTGAACTACCTCGCGGATGAGTTCAAAAAAGAGAACCAAGTCGACCTGACCCAAGACAAAATGGCCCTTCAGCGTCTGAAAGAAGCTGCCGAAAAAGCCAAAATCGAATTGTCTTCGGCAACCCAGACCGAGATCAACCAGCCGTTTATCTCCATGGGCTCCACTGGCCAGCCATTGCACATGGTTATGAAACTGACCCGTGCAAAACTGGAAAGCCTCGTTGGCGACCTGATCAAAGCCTCCATGAAACCTTGCGCAGCAGCGTTGAAAGATGCCGGTCTGGCCGCATCTGACATCGACGAAGTTGTTCTGGTTGGTGGTATGACCCGCATGCCGCGCGTTATCGAAGAAGTCACAAAATTCTTCGGCAAAGAGCCGCACAAAGGTGTGAACCCAGACGAAGTTGTGGCCCTTGGCGCCGCGATCCAAGCTGGTGTTCTTCAGGGTGACGTTAAAGACGTTGTTCTTCTCGACGTGACGCCGCTGTCCTTGGGCATCGAAACACTTGGTGGTGTCTTCACCCGCCTGATCGACCGCAACACAACCATCCCAACGAAGAAGAGCCAGATCTTCTCGACTGCGGAAGACAACCAAAACGCCGTAACCATCCGCTGTTTCCAGGGTGAGCGTGAGATGGCTGCCGATAACAAGATCCTCGGTGCCTTCAACCTCGAAGAAATCCCACCAGCCCCACGCGGCATGCCACAGATCGAAGTCACCTTTGACATCGATGCCAACGGTATCGTTTCGGTAGGTGCTTTGGACAAAGGGACCGGCAAAGAGCAAAAGATCACGATCCAAGCTTCTGGCGGTCTGTCCGATGCCGACATCGAAAAAATGGTTCAAGACGCCGAAGACAACGCAGAAGCGGATAAAGAACGCCGCGAGTTGATCGAAGCGAAAAACCAAGCCGAGAGCCTGATCCACTCCACCGAGAAATCCGTGGAAGAGCACTCTGACAAGGTTGATCCAACAACCGTCGAAGCGATCGAACTGGCCATCGCAGCGTTGAAAGACGAGATGGAAACTGAGAACGCCGAGAAGATCAAATCTGGCATCCAGAACGTCACCGAAGCGGCGATGAAACTGGGTGAAGCGATCTACAAGAGCGCGCAGGAAGCTGGCGAAGACGACATGGCAGCAGCAGCCGACGAAGGTCCAGCAGGCGGCCCAGACGATGATATCGTCGACGCCGACTTCGAAGACCTCGATGGCGACAAGCGCTCCTAAATCCGTCTAACGGAACCAATGTAGGGGCCGGTCCGATCGACGGGCCGGCCCTTCGTGTTCCTGTAAAGGGTACTACTGATGTCAAAACGTGATTATTACGATGTTCTCGGAGTCGCCAAAGGCGCCTCCGCCGATGAAATCAAAAAGGGCTATCGCAAAAAAGCGAAAGAGTACCATCCAGATCGCAACGCAGACAAACCCGAGGCCGAAGGCAAGTTCAAAGAAGCCAACGAGGCTTATGAAGTGCTCAAAGATGCCGACAAAAAAGCTGCATATGATCGCTATGGTCATGCAGCATTTGAAGGCGGCATGGGCGGCGGCGGCGGTGGTCGTCCGGGCGGTGGCTTTGGCGGCGGTCAGGGGGATTTCTCCTCTGCTTTCTCCGATGTTTTCGACGATTTGTTCGGCGATTTCATGGGCGGGCGTGGCCAACAAGGCGGCGGTGGCCGCCGTGCAGCGCGCGGATCTGATCTGCGCTTTAACCTGCGTGTCTCTCTTGAGGATGCGTTTTCGGGTCTGCAAAAATCGATCAACGTCCCAACCTCGGTCGGCTGTGATTCCTGTAAAGGAACAGGCGCCGAAGGCGGCGCCGAACCTACAACCTGCCCCACCTGTTCGGGCATGGGCAAAGTACGCGCGCAGCAAGGTTTCTTTACGGTTGAGCGCACCTGCCCCACCTGTAATGGCCTAGGCCAAATCATCAAAAACCCTTGTAAGGTTTGCCATGGTGCAGGGCGTGTGGAAAAAGACCGCTCGCTTTCTGTGAACATCCCTGCGGGTGTTGAAACAGGCACACGCATTCGCCTTGCTGGCGAAGGCGAAGCAGGCATGCGCGGCGGTCCGTCTGGTGATCTTTACATCTTTATCGAGGTGGAAGAGCACGAGCTATTCGAACGTGATGGCCCCAACCTGTTCTGCCGTGTCCCTGTGACCATGAGCAACGCCGCTCTAGGTGGCAGCATCGAGGTTCCGACCATCGATGGTGGCCGCGGCCGTGTACAGGTCCCCGCAGGCAGCCAATCTGGCCGCCAAATGCGTTTGCGTGGCAAAGGCATGCCGCACCTTCGCGGTGGCGCAACGGGTGACATGATCATCGAACTGGCTGTCGAGACTCCTGTGAACCTCACAGCACGTCAAAAAGAAATCCTGCGCGAATTTGATGAGCTCTCGGAAGAGAACAACCCAGAAAGCAGCAGCTTCTTTTCCTCTGTGAAATCCTTCTGGGAATCCATGAAGGGCTGACGCCGTTCTGAAAGACGGAAACTAACGAATGGCGCGTTGATTTGATCATCGCGCCATTTTTGCATTTGCCCCTCTGCCGCCCTGTATGCACCTGCGGTGTACGCGCGGTGCACAATGTGTGACTCCTAATTTCCAGTTAATTCTCGGCCTCATTAACTATTCCCTAACCAACACCAGACAAGCTGACCCTATGACCAGCTTCCACGAACAATCCCTCCCATTTTTCACGGATGAGGCCCCTACCGCGCAACCCGTGAGCGGCAAACAACCCTCCTATATCAAAGACCACCGGCAACGGCTTCGTGCCCGATTTATGGCTGGCGGTGCGGCGGCAATGCCGGAATATGAACTGCTGGAACTGATCCTCTTTCGCGCAATTCCACGGCGCGATGTAAAACCCCTCGCCAACGCGCTGATGGAGCGTTTTGGCGATTTCAACCGCGTCATCACCGCGTCCGAAGCACGGCTGCGCGACATTTCTGGCGTTGGGGATGCAGTCGTTATTGAGTTGAAAATTATCGAGGCAGCAGCCCACCGCATGGCCCGTTCGAAAATCATACAAACGCAGGTTTTATCCAGCTGGGATGCCCTGCTGGATTACTGCCACACCACGATGGCCCACCGCGAAACAGAACAATTTCGGGTGCTATATCTAGATCGAAAAAACGTTCTGATCGGGGATGAGGAACAGGCCAAAGGCACCGTCGATCACGTCCCCGTCTACCCCAGAGAAGTGGCCAAACGCGCCTTGGAGTTAAATGCTTCTGCCTTGATTTTAGTGCATAATCACCCGTCGGGTGATCCAACACCTTCGCAATCAGACATCGACATGACAAACCGCGTTAACGCGGCTTGTGACGCGCTTGGGATTACGCTGCACGACCATCTCATCATCGGAAAATCACAGGAACTCAGCTTTCGGTCCGAAGGGTATCTTTAGCGGACCCAAACCTCGACGCGGCGGTTTGCGCGGCGCCCCCACGAGCTTTCATCGCAAGCCATGGGCATTGCTTCGCCAAACGCATCAACGCCCAGCTCAACACGCCCCAAATTGGCCGCGACGGCCGCTTCGCTCACGGCGCGGCGCACCGCATCGGCACGGCGCAGCGCGATGTCTCGGTTGGCCTCTGACGGGCCTTCACCATCACTGAACCCAACGAATAACAGGCGCCTTGCATCATACTGGCCAACTTCCAGCGCGCGCGCCAATTGCTGCACGTTTGAACGCGATTGTGCATCCAATCGGATAGATCCGGCCTCAAACCGAAACGACGTGCTAAGCCGCGCCATAGGCGTCAGCGTCGCGGTCATCCGCTGTAGTTCACCCAATGTTATTTCTGTGCCTGCCTTTGCAATTGCATTTGCAAAACGGTTTCCCTGCTGCTCAACAGCTATTTCCTCTGGCGTCTGATCCACAAACCCTGATCGCCGAATAACAATCTGCGCCGCTGGCCCCCGCGTGAACGCCAAAAATTCACGCGCTAAACGCGGCAAACGGCGCGCTGGAAAATACAAGAACATCGGTGCTGTCAGCGGGTAATCTTCGGTTTTGATTGCGCGGCGCGAGGCCTGCATGGAAAACCCGCAAGACCCCGTCAACATCAACGGCTGCGTATCGCCGCGGTCTGCGTAGCTGGTAACGCCCAAGGCAAATGTATCCGCAGCCACCGCTTGGGAAAGGTCCCATGGCGCCGCATGGTGGGTTGCTTGGCCCGAGAATTTGCTAAGGTTTGCGGGTTGTAGCAATTGGTCCACAATCGCCTGCCCCAGCCCCGAGGCATCACCAGGTAAATGCAAATCAATCGGAACATCAGGGCCACCTAGCGCCTGCCAATTTGTAATTTGCCCTGCTAGCACCAGCGCCAAATTCGCCGGTGAGATCCCTTGAATAGGATTGCTGCCAGAAACAACAGGAACAATCGCATCCAACGCCAAAACGCGGCTACGGTTGATGCCTGTCATATCCCCAAGGCCAGCTTCGCGTGCGCGTTTTCGCTCCTCTGGCCTGATCTCTCTGAGGGACATCACAATGTCCGCTTCGTCAGCCAATAGATCGGCAAATCCTTCATCCGTGTTTGTCACACGAAAGAAAAACCGCGCGGCCAGTTTCTTGTCGCTTTCGCGGCGGATCAGATAGGTAAAGGTCGTCGAGTCTTCGCCCTCTACCCGTTCGGTTACATAGTTATTCTTGCGCGCAAAAGCCTCGATAAGGGCAGGCATCACAACCGCCCCCAAAGTAGGAGCACCCGATATCTGTAGCTCGGCGACAAAGTCCTGCAGGTTCGGGCAGGCAGGCCCGCTGCACAACACACCAGACCCATCAACAGTCAGCTCGCCATATTCTGTTTGGACGCGATAAAATTCGCCGTCGAATCCCAACAGGGTGCCGCTCAGCTCAATTTTGCTATCACGAGAGGTAAGCGTGATGTCCTGCGCGAGGGCAGATACGGTAGTTCCAAAAAGGAAAAGCGCGGCGAAAAACGCCGCACATATCGCATTAGTCATGTGACCTCGAGGTTGCGTTAGTTAGACGCAACTTTCAGGTCTTCGAACAAATTATTCAACACAAGAAAGTTCCCAGCGGCGTCACAGTCTGGAACTGACAGCGTCAAATCACGTGATGTGATATCGTTGCCACTGTTTGTTTGCAAGGTTTGTGCTTCGATCTCCAAGCCGCAGTTTGCTTTTGCGACTTCAGTTTCAACGCTCAGGTCCACTTTATCGGCCTGATCGCTAGGGAAGGTATAGACCTCGGCCACAAGACCATCGGCCACTTCTGGATCGCCAAGCAGCGCGATAAAGCCACCCTGCCCCGTCACCGCAAAAGACATATCTCGCGCCGCGCCAGACCATACATGGCCTTCATCACCGTAATCCGCACCGTTTTCACGGGCGTGAAGTTGGAAACCTGTATCGCCTTTCCACTGTACTGCGACACGATTGTAATCCGCCAATTCATCCACAACAGCCTGCGCAACGGCACCTTCGCCATTGTTGAAAGCCACAACAAATGTCGCGTCGATGGACATGGAAGGGACGGTGATATCAAAGGCACCGTTTTCATCTGTCAGCTGGTTAAACAGCAACCCGCTGTGATGCACGGTCACGCGCTCATTCGGGAGGCAGGCGGCATCAACTGTCAGGTTAACCATTGCCGCTGCGACTGGGCGCGCATTTGCGGTGATTTCACAGATCATCTCGGCGGTGTCTTCCATTGCCGGTTTTTCCGCATCAACGGTGCCCGCAACGACACCAGAGGGAAGGTCATCCAAAGCTGGCGCTGCCATTTCTTGCTCTGGCGCAAAAGAGACTGGCTCTTCTTTTTGTGGTTTAACGAAATCATCCGCAAATTCAGCGGATGTCAGGACGATTTCTTCAACATCCAAAACAGCAGCATCAGCATTGGCTAGAGTGGCGCCTTGGTACTGCGAGGAAGGAGCCGTCGTCGCGGACTGCTGCATGAAAAAGCCAATGCCAACGGCACAGCTTAGTGTTCCGGCAGCCATTAGTATCTCTTTGCGGTAGCGCATCATCTCGTTCCCTTGTTACGGATTGGGTCGAGACCATCTTTCAACTGAAAACAGGGCCGCAATGGGGCGACCCTGTAGTGTTATTGTGACGATTCTAAGACGAGAAATCTATGTCAGTTCGCCGTGGCAATGTTTGAACTTTTTCCCTGATCCACAGGGGCACAGATCATTTCGACCTGGATTGCCCCAAGTCGACGGATCGTTTTCATCAAACCCTTCCGCTGCTGCTTCGGCTGTATTTACAGTCAGATCAGCGGCGGCTGCCGCAGCTTGTTCTTGTTCCAACATCTGCTGCATCATGCGCTGCTGCTCTTCTTCGCTGGCTGGCTCAACCCGCGAAAGACGCTGGGTGACGTCCGAACGCAAGCTATCAAGCATCCCCTCAAACAGCTGGAATGATTCATTTTTATATTCGTTCAGCGGATCACGTTGCGCGTAGCCACGGAACCCAACAACCGAACGCAAATGCTCTAGCGTGAGAAGGTGCTCGCGCCATTTGGCATCAATCGTCTGCAACAAAAAGTGCTTTTCGATGTTGCGCATGTTCTCGGGGCCAAAGCGTTCTGCCTTGCCCTCCATCAGCTTGTCGGTGGCTTCGATCAGGCGTTCGCGAACGATGTCGTCGTCAACGCCGTCTTCTTCACACCACGCAATAACAGGCACATCAACGCCAAGCTGTTCGATAACAGCGGCGTAAAACCCCTGCGTATCCCATTGGTCAGCATAGGTGTTACGCGGCATATATTGATCAACCAGATCATCAATCACCTGATGGCGCATGTCTTCGGTGATTTCATGCAGATCCTGAGATTCCATGATGTCACGGCGCTGGCCAAAGATAACCTTACGCTGTTCATTCATCACGTCGTCGAATTTCAGCAGCTGCTTGCGAATGTCAAAGTTACGGCCTTCGACCTTGCCCTGTGCACGCTCAAGCGATTTGTTGACCCAAGGGTGGATGATCGCCTCGCCTTCTTTAAGGCCCAGCGACGTCAGAACTTTTTCCAGACGCTCAGAGCCAAAGATGCGCATCAAATCGTCTTCCAACGACAGGAAGAACGAAGAGCGGCCAGGGTCACCCTGACGGCCCGAACGGCCGCGCAGCTGGTTATCAATACGGCGGCTTTCGTGGCGCTCGGACGCCAGAACATACAGGCCACCGGATTCAAGAACCTGCTTTTTCTCGTCGGCATGCTCTGCTTCGATCTTTGCGCGGATCGCGATTGGGTCTGCTTCGGGGTCAGCCGATAGGGCCTCTTGTACCTTCAGTTCGACATTGCCGCCCAGCTGAATATCGGTACCACGGCCCGCCATGTTGGTGGCGATTGTCACCGCACCCAGTTTACCCGCGTCACCAACAATTTGCGCCTCTTGTTCATGCAGGCGGGCGTTTAGGACATTGTGTTTGATGCCTTCGCCGTCCAGCATTTTGCTGAGCATTTCAGACTTTTCAATCGATGTCGTACCCACCAGACAAGGCTGGCCTTTGGCGTGGGCTTCTTTGACCTTTTCGATCATCGCCGCGTATTTTTCTGCCGCTGTACGGTAAACTGCATCGTCTTCGTCAACGCGCGAAACCGGAACGTTTGTGGGGACTTCGACCACGCCCAATCCATAGATCTCCATGAATTCGTCAGCTTCGGTCAGGGCCGTACCCGTCATGCCGCCCAGTTTGTTGTACAGGCGGAAATAGTTCTGGAACGTCACCGAAGCGAGCGTGATGTTCTCTGGTTTGATATCCACGCCTTCTTTGGCTTCGATCGCCTGATGCAGGCCATCCCCCAAACGGCGGCCCGCCATCATACGGCCTGTGAATTCGTCGATCAGCACGACTTCGTTGTTGCGAACGATATAATCTTTGTCTTTTTCAAACAGCTTATGCGCACGCAAACCTTGGTTGACGTGGTGAACAATTGATGTGCTTTCGGGATCGTAGAGGGTGAACCCTTCTTCCAGCAGTTCGCGGGCGCGCAATTGCTCTTCGAGGAACTCGATGCCCTCATCGGTAAAGGTCACATTGCGGGTCTTTTCATCCAGCTCATAATGTTCTGGCACCAGCGATGGGATCACACCGTCAATCGTCTGATACATGTCAGAGCGGTCATCAGATGGACCAGAGATAACCAGAGGTGTGCGCGCCTCATCAATCAGAATGCTGTCAACTTCATCCACGATGGCAAAGTTATGCTCTTTCTGGTAAATCTCGCTTAGCTCGGCCTTCATGTTATCGCGCAGATAGTCAAAGCCCAACTCGTTGTTGGTGGCATAGGTGATATCGCATTCATATGCGTGACGTTTTAGATCGTCGGGCATGTTCGGAACGATATAGCCTGTGGTGAGACCAAGAGAGGCAAACACCTTGCCCATCCATTCCGCGTCACGTTTCACCAGATATTCGTTCACCGTAACGATGTGCACACCCTTATGGGTCAGCGCGTTCAGGTAGGCCGCAAAGGTCGCGGTCAGGGTTTTACCCTCACCTGTTTTTTGCTCGGCTACGTTACCTTGGTGCAGGAAAATCGCGCCCATCAGCTGCGTGTCAAATGCGCGCAGGCCCAACGTGCGGCGCGCACCTTCGCGGCAGTTTGCAAAGGCTTCGGGCAATAGCGCATCAAGGCTCTCGCCTTTCATGGCGCGGGTTGCCAGCTCTTCTGTTTTGTCTTTAATCGCCTCATCGCTGAGTTTTTCAAACTCTGGCTCTAATGCATTAATCTTTTCAACAATTGGACGGACCGCTTTGATCTTGCGATCATTTGGTGTGCCAAAAACCTTTTTGGCGATTTTTCCAAGTCCCAGCATGCGATCTCCAGCCGAAGTTTAAATTGTTCTACGCGTTCGGCTTGCCCCGCAATCCCCCAGTCCATAAATAGAAAGAGAGAATGGTGGCACGAAGCCGCGCCCATTTGCGATGTAAGGGCCACCATGTAGCGTGTCAATGTAACCGGACCAATCGCGCCGGAATGATAGGACGATCCATGCAAAAACCCCTCACTTTTCTCGCCTCTTTGGCATTTGCTGCAACACTTGCCCTGCCCGTAAGCGCGCAAGAGACCGCCGTTGCAGACCCATCTGTTGTGGTGGCAACCGTTGGTGACACTGAAATCACAGTTGGTCACATGATCGTTGCTTGGGCCAGCCTGCCGGACCAATACAAAGGATTGCCCGATGATGTTCTGTTTCAGGGGATCCTTGATCAGCTGATCCAGCAAACCGCTCTTCAGCAAAAATTCACCGGCGAGCTGCCAAAGCGTGTGGAACTACAGCTGGAAAACGAACGCCGTTCTTTGACCGCAGGCGAAGCCATCAACGGCATCATGGAAGCTCCGCTGGACGAAGCCGAAGTGCTTGCAGCCTATGAGGCCGATTATGGCAGCGCTGACAAAGTACCGGAATTCAACGCGTCCCACATCCTTGTCGAAACCGAAGAGGAAGCAATCGCTGTTCAAAAGGAACTCGCTGAAGGTGCAGAATTTGAAGCAGTAGCGCGTGAAAAATCAACGGGCCCTTCTGGCCCGAATGGTGGCCAGCTAGGGTGGTTTGGCAAAGGCGCGATGGTGCCTGAATTTGAAGCCGCTGTAATTGAAATGGACGTTGATGCCATTTCCGACCCTGTCAAAACCCAATTCGGCTGGCACGTCATCAAGCTGAACGAGACCCGCGTTCAAGAGGCGCCGCCTCTGGAGGAAGTTCGCGAAGAAATCGAACTGCAAATTCGTCAAATCCGCGCGCAAGCCACGATTGAAGAGGTCACCGCCATCGCCAAAGTAGACCGCAGCGGCGCAGAGGGTGTTAACCCTAGTGTTCTCAAGCAACTTGAAGTGCTGGAGTAAGCCCAACCATGGCACAGATCACCGCCGTTTCTCCTTTGGCTCCGGCCAAGTTTCCTACCCTGCCTGTGATTCAGGGCGTCCAATTCGCAACCATTGCGGCAGGGGTCAAATATCAGGGGCGTAGCGATGTTATGCTGGCTACTCTGGCAGCAGGCACTGTGATTGCAGGCGCGTTTACGCGGTCTGCGACACGTGCTGCCCCTGTATTGGACTGTCAGGAAAAACTGGGTGGGACATCGGATGGGGGGGCGGCGATCCTTGTCAATTCGGGCAATGCAAATGCGTTTACAGGCAAACACGGCACCGCCTCGGTAGAGGCGATCACATCCTCCGTTGCTTCGGTTTGCGGTATTGATCAGGCGCGGGTCTTTACCTCGTCCACGGGCGTCATCGGAGAACCGTTGCCGCACGATCGTATCACCGCGTCGCTGGAAACCTTGGCGGCGACGACATCACCCGACAACATTGCCGACGCAGCCCAAGCGATCATGACAACCGATACCTTCCCCAAAGGCGCATCAGCCACAGTGGATGTGAACGGGCAATCGGTCTCTATTGCTGGGATTGCAAAGGGTTCAGGGATGATTGCGCCTGATATGGCTACGATGTTGGTCTATATCTTTACCGATGCAAAAATTGACCAAACCGCTTTACAGGGTTTGGTTTCAGACAGCAACAACAAGACGTTTAACTGCATCACGGTAGACAGTGATACCTCGACCTCTGACAGCCTGATCGTCGCGGCAACGGGTGCCAGCGGTGTGGACGTAAACGGCAATGAGGCCTTTGCCGCTGCCCTTCGCGATGTCATGCAAGATCTGGCGCATCAGGTCGTCCGCGATGGCGAAGGCGCAACGAAGTTTGTTGAAATCACCGTAACTGGCGCCGCATCCGATGCAGATGCAAAGGTTCATGGGCTGGCGATTGCAAATTCACCCTTGGTGAAAACCGCCGTTGCTGGCGAAGACCCGAACTGGGGCCGGATCGTCATGGCCGTTGGGAAATCTGGAGCCGCGGCCGATCGTGATCGGCTCAGCATTCGCTTTGGCGATGTCGAAGTGGCCAAAGATGGCTGGCGTAGCGAGGATTATTCCGAAGAGGCCGCAGCCGCGCAGATGAAAAAGGACGAAATCGCGATTGGGGTCGATATTGGCATCGGCACAGGCCGCGCCACTGTTTGGACCTGTGATCTGACCCATGGCTACATCACCATCAATGCTGATTACCGATCATGAAGATGGTTCTTGTATCGGCCGTGGCCCTGATTGACGTTGATGGCCGCGTTTTACTGGCCCAACGCCCCGAGGGGAAATCCATGGCGGGGCTGTGGGAGTTTCCAGGCGGTAAAATCGAAACAGGCGAAACGCCTGAGGCTGCGCTGATCCGTGAATTGAAGGAAGAGCTGGGCATCGACACTTGGGCGTCATGCCTTGCGCCACTTACTTTTGCCAGCCATTCCTATGAGGATTTCCACCTCATGATGCCTCTTTTCGCCTGTCGAAAATGGGAAGGGACACCGCAGCCTCGTGAGGGGCAGGTTTTGAAATGGGTCAAACCGAATGAAATGCGGGATTATCCGATGCCCGCTGCAGATATCCCCCTGATCGCGGTTTTGCGGGACTGGTTATAAGATCAGAACCATTTGTCATGGGTTTCGCCTCTAATCTCAGCGTTTATTTCAAAATTGTAGTAGATTTGTGAACAATAATTAGTAGTCTAGGCGCAGCTTAATTCTGGGGAGGATTGATATGCTGCGTACTATAACATTGGGGAGCGCGATCTCTATCCAAGGTACTTTTGTCCGATCAATGCCTGATGGCCGCATCGCGGTACAAGTGAACGACACTGTTTATTCGGGCGTGCCGGTAAAGAAGAAATAATCGCGACAAAAAGCGAAAACAAAAAGGGGACGGTGTTTTGCACCGTCCCCTTTTTAATTTCTGTATGTGCAGGCTTAGCTCAGCGTGCGGGCGACTTCTTCGCGTGTGAAAATCTCGATGACATCGTCTGGGCGAATATCTTCGTAGTTTTCGAAGGCCATACCACATTCCTGACCAGACTGGACCTCTGGGACCTCGTCCTTGAAACGTTTGAGCGTCTTGAGCGTGCCTTCGTGGATCACCACGTTGTCGCGTAGCAGGCGAACACCTGCGGAACGACGTGCAACACCTTCGGTCACCAAACAACCTGCAACTTTGCCAACGCCAGTAACCTTGAACACTTCTTTGATGCTTGCGTAGCCAATGAAGTTTTCTTTGATCTCGTTGCTGAGCAGGCCAGATGCCGCTGCTTTTACATCGTCAACCAGATCGTAGATGACCGAGTAATAGCGGATCTCGACACCTTTTTGGTTTGCGGTGTTACGTGCGGATGCGTTTGCACGGACGTTAAAGCCCATGATCGGCGCGTTAGACGCTTCGGCCAGACCAACGTCTGTCTCGGTGATCGCACCAACACCCGAGTGTAGAACCCGAACGCGGACCTCATCGTTGCCGATTTTCTCCATCGCCTGAACAATCGCTTCGGCAGAACCTTGAACGTCTGCCTTGACCAAGATCGGCAATTCAGAAACGTCTTCGTCCGCTTTGGCATTCGCCATCAGCTGTTCCAGCGTCGTCGCAGCACCGGCTGCTGCGCGTTTGTCTTTCGCAGCATTTGCACGGTATTCGGCGATTTCACGCGCCTGTGCTTCGGTTTCGGTCACGTTCAGAACGTCACCTGCTTCTGGTGTGCCGTTCAGGCCCAGAACCTCAACCGGTACGGATGGGCCAGCTTCTTTGACGCGGTTACCTTGGTCGTCGATCAGGGCACGGACTTTACCGTACTGCTCACCCACAACAAAGATATCACCCTGACGCAATGTACCGTTCTGAACCAGAACCGTGGCAACAGGGCCGCGACCAACGTCAAGCTGCGCCTCGATCACGGCGCCAACGGCGGCACGATCTGGGTTCGCTTTCAGCTCAAGGATCTCGGCCTGAAGGGCGATCGCTTCGAGCAGTTCATCAAGGCCCTGACCGGTAATGGCAGAAACTTCAACGTCCTGAACGTCGCCAGACATTTTCTCGACAATGACTTCGTGCTGCAGCAAAGCGGCACGCACTTTGTCAGCGTCAGCCGCGGGTTTATCGATTTTGTTGATCGCAACAATCATCGGCACCTGCGCCGCCTTGGCGTGCGCAATCGCTTCGATTGTCTGAGGCATCACAGCGTCATCCGCCGCAACAACCAAAACAACAATATCCGTTACCTGAGCACCACGGGAACGCATGGAGGTAAACGCCGCGTGGCCCGGTGTATCAAGGAAGGACAGCACAGCGCCGTTATCGGTTGTCACCTGATAGGCACCGATGTGCTGCGTGATCCCGCCTGCTTCGCCAGCGACAACTTTTGCATTGCGGATCGCATCCAATAGGGATGTTTTACCGTGGTCAACGTGACCCATGATCGTGATGACCGGTGGGCGACCTTGCAGATCGGCCTCGTCGTCTTCGATGATGTTGATCACGTCTTCAACGTCAGCATCGGAAACGCGCACAACCTTGTGGCCGAACTCTTCGATGATCAGCTCTGCGGTGTCTGCATCAATCGTTTCGTTTTGCGTAACCATCATGCCGTTGGTCATCAGCGCCTTAACAACAGCGCCGGTTTTCTCGGCCATACGTGCGGCCAATTCAGACACAACGATTGCTGGTGGCAGCTGCACTTCACGTACAACCTTTTCACGCTCAACCGAGCCGCCCATTGCCTTTTGACGCGCGCGCTCTTGCTTGCGCTTCATCTGAGCCATGGAACGCTGACGGCCACCTTCGCCGCCACGCAGCGCTTGGTTTACGGTCAGTTTACCGGAACGACGGTCATCAGACTGGCGGTTCTTTTTGTTCGTCTCTTCGCGATCACGCTCGGACTTGCGAGGGGTCGCGGCGGGCGCGGGTTTGTTTGGTGTGCGGGCCTGAGCAGGCGCAGGTGCCGGAGCAGCGGCTGCCGCTTTTGCAGCAGCTTCGGCTTCACGCTTGGCGCGCGCCTCTTCTTCGGCTTTCGCTTTCAGGCTTTCCTCGCGGGCGCGATCGGCAGCTTCTTTTGCTTCGATCTCGGCGCGGCGGCGTTCACGCTCTTCTGCGCGGGCCTTTTCTTCGGCTGCGCGGGCGGCTGCCTCTTCGACTTCACGTGCTTTTGCGGCCTGAACAGCCTTCAAACGACGCTCCATCTCGGAATCAGTGATACCCGCAGGACGTTTGGAAGGGTCGCCAACAGGACCAGCACCAGGGCCAGTTTGCTTTTGACCACCAGGTTTGGGAACCACAACGCGCTTGCGCTTGGTCTCAACCACGACATTCTTGGTACGCCCGTGGCTAAAGCTTTGCTTTACGTTGCTGGGGCGAGAGCCACCAAGGCCCAATGTTTTTCTACCGTCACTATCGCTCATCTAGCTCGTCTATCCTTTCGGCTGGCCGTTGCCAGCCTCGTTTTTGCGCACGCCATTCAATCTGTGAGCCTCCTCTACAACACGTAGAGTGAGTCCACCAGAGGCAAGCGCCCCATGTATCACAGTTTGACGTCCGAATGCCAAACCCAATTCATCCGCAGTAAGGCACCCGATATAGTGCCCGTAGTGCGGCGTGCTTAGTTTTGATTTGCCGCGTCCCGATCCGTCCACAGCTTGGATCAGCACCAGCGCCTCTTCTGTTTGCAACCAGCCTTTGACCTTTTCATACCCTGCCACGGCTTTACCCGCTTTGCGTTGCATTGAAATCAGGTCCACCACACGGCGCGCCAATTGCTTTTCAACTTCTTCCACCAGATCATCCGGTGTCTTTACCGGCTGTTTCGCACCACGCGAAAACAACCCTTTCTTTGCCGCCAGCGCGATCGCGGCGCGATCGGCGGAAACCCACATGCCACGCGCAGGCAACTTGCCTAGGATATCTGGCACAACCTGACCGTCTGGCCCCACAACAAAGCGGATCAAACGATACTTTGGCTGTACCTCACCCGTGGCAAGACACTTGCGTTCTGCGCCGCTTTCGCGGTCCTTGGATGCGCCTCCGCGTCCCATGCTGGCTCTCCCCGAGACCTACGATCAGGCCTCGGCTTCCTCGTCTGTTTCAGCGTCAAATTCTTCTTCAACTGCGTCTGGCTCTAATTCGGTTGGATCAACCCAACCCAGCAAAACGCGCGCTGTCATAATCATCTGCTGTGCTTCTTCAAGGCTCATGTCGAAGGGTTCTAGAACACCATCATCCTTGATCCGCTCACCATTTACTGTCGTCCAGCCGCCAGCCAGCTCCCAATCCGCACAGGTTGCGAAATCTTCGAGCGTTTTGACGTCGTCTTTTGCCAGCGCTTCCACCATTTGGGGTGTCAGGCCGTCAAATTCAATCAGGCTATCCTCGGCACCCAATGCACGGGCCGCATCAAGAGCCGCTTTGTTTTGCGCCTCAAGAACGTCACGGGCACGCGCCTGAAGTTCGCCTGCGGTTGCTTCGTCAACACCGTCGATGACCAGCAGTTCGTCAACTTCGACATATGCAACCTCTTCGAGGTTAGTGAAGCCTTCGGACACCAGAAGCTGGGCGAAGAATTCGTCCAGATCAAGGTTATCCATGAACAGTTTGGTACGCAGTTCAAACTCGGCCTGACGGCGCGCGCTTTCCTGCTCTTCGGTCATGATGTCGATATCCAAAGCTGTCAGCTGGCTGGCCAGACGTACGTTTTGACCACGGCGACCAATCGCCAAAGACAGCTGCTCTTCGGGAACAACAACTTCGATTTTACCTGCTTCTTCGTCCAAAACAACCTTGGACACTTCCGCTGGCTGCAAGGCATTCACTAGGAACGTTGGCTGATCATCGTTCCATGGAATGATGTCGATCTTTTCGCCCTGCAGCTCGTTTACAACGGCCTGAACACGGCTACCCCTCATACCAACACAGGCACCAACAGGGTCGATAGAACCATCATAGCTGATAACGGCGATCTTTGCACGCGATCCTGGATCACGGGCAACGGCTTTGATTTCGATGATGCCGTCATAGATTTCCGGCACTTCCATTTTGAACAGCTCGGCCATGAATTCTGGCGCTGTACGGGAAAGGAAAATCTGCGGGCCGCGCTGCTCGCGGCGCACGTCCTTGATGTAGACACGAATGCGGTCATTCGGGCGATAGGATTCGCGGCCGATCTTTTCGTTGCGACGCAGGATCGCTTCGCCAGCGCCTACATCAACGATGACGTTGCCGTATTCTTCGCGCTTGACCAGACCATTGATGATGGTGCCTGCACGGTCTTTGAATTCTTCGTACTGGCGATCACGCTCGGCTTCGCGAACCTTTTGCAGGATCACCTGTTTGGCGGATTGAGCCGCGATGCGACCCATTTCTACTGGTGGAACTTCTTCGATGAATTCCTGACCGATTTCGGGATTAGCCATATATTGCTTGGCTTGTTCTACCGTAAATTCGGCCTGATAGTTTTCCAGCTCTTCATCCGCAACAACTGTCCGAACACGTGTGAATGTCGCGCGACCTGTTTTGCGGTCGATCACCACGCGGATGTCCATCTCGGCGCCATAGCGGGACTTGGCCGCGCGCGCGAGCGATTCTTCCATCGCTTCGATCACCAGCGCCGGATCGATCATCTTTTCACGTGCTACCGCTTCTGCCGTTTGCAAAAGCTCTAGCTGGTTTGCGGATGTAATGGCCATTAGGTCTCTCCCTCATCAGACTCGTCGGTCTGCAGTTCATCGAATTGGGTTTCGTCAATCACACCAGACGCTTTTCGCTGGCGTAGCATTTCTGTAATCAGCTCGTCCGTCAGGACCAGTTTGGCATCGGTTAGCCAATCAAACTTTAGGCCTACGGTGCCTACGTCGATGTTGATCAGCACCTCGTCGCCTTCAACGCCTGCCAGCTCACCCTTAAAGCGGCGGCGGCCGTCGATTAGTTCTTCGGTTTCGATTTTGGCTTCATAGCCTTCGAAATTCGCGAAATCTTTCAGCCGCGTTAGCGGGCGGTCAATGCCCGGGCTGGACACTTCTAGCGCGTATTCATCAACGATGGGGTCTTCCACATCCAATACGGCACCAACTGCGGTGCTGATTTGGGCGCAGTCATCGACTTCGATGCCGCCATCGGGTTTATCTGCCATCACCTGTAGGATGGATGTCTTGCCAGACATCAAACGTAGGCGCACCAATTCATATCCCATATCTTCGATGACAGGGGTGATGATCTCGGCGAGGCGACGATCCATGGCTGCTTTTGCGATCAAATCGTTGTTCATATTCACTTGCCTTCAGGCACAAAAAAACGGGCGCGCGGCCCGTATCAGAGGTTCGGTGGGCGCTTGGTTTGGACCCGAGCGCGCCGCTGTTATCGCTCATATACGCGCGCAAGCGCTAAACATCAAGCCCCCCACCACCGCAGGGGTGCGCGCAGATCATCAAACAGGCCGCGCCCAAGGGCCGATGGCATGGCAATGCTGCGCGATACAGCATGCCCGTCAAACAGCGCGATATCCTCAAACCCGCGCAAAGCACGCCCATCAGCGATGTCTGCGCCATCCACCAGATATTCAGCCACAGCTTGGCTGCGCACCTCGGATGAGGGAATAGAGACAAGTTCGACACTGTCGAACCAACCCGCCTGTCCGTCTTTCCAATGGTCCTCAACCCGTTCTGCCAATAGCTGCTGACCTGCTGCAAAATGGCGAACGCGGTACATACCCGTCCCCACACCGCCCTGCAGGTTGTGACGGGGGCGAATGACATATCCAACTTTGCCCAGCGCAAATGGCAGCGCCGCATCGGGTCTATCCAAAGTGATCTTCACTTGGTTCGCGGTGACGGCCTCAACCGCGCCCAGCGCATCCAAGCTAAAGACAACATCATCTGCGGTGAGGGGTGCTCCATCGTGAAACTGCACATCGGGGCGTAAATCAAAGGTCCAAACCCGCGCATCTTCCGAACTGCGCCAGTCAACAGCCAGTTCACCGCGCAAAGTGCCGTCTGCGGCCACTTCGGTGAGGGTTTCGAAAACCAGCCCGACCCGCGCGATCTGCATGAACAATCCATCACCCCGCAGCCAATCATCGCTGCGTGAGGCACCAGACAGGGCGAGGCGCAACTTGCCTCCGCGTTGCGGAAGTGGTCCTGCGCTCACCCCTGCTGCGGCGAGAAGGGCGGCAGCAGCACCGCTGGCAAATAATGCACGACGATCTAGGGGTTTACGGGTCATAGCGATGCAATCTGATCCATGGCGCGGACCAGCTCAGCGCTGATCCCCGGCTCGCTTAGGGCATGGCCCGCGTTGCGCACCATCCGCAGCTCAGATTTCGGCCACGCCTTGGCGATTGAATAGGCGCTTTCTGGTGGGCAGATCATATCGTATCGGCCCTGCACAATGACGCCAGGAATATGCGCGATGCGATCCATCTGCGCCAAAATCTGGCCGTCATACTCAAGAAAGCCGTTGTTGATGAAATAGTGGTTCTCGAGCCGCGCAAAGGCGCGCGCATACTCGCCCGGACCATCAATCATCTGACCCGTCGACTGAACAGAGGCCAGCGCATTTTCCCAACCGGACCATGCCCGTGCATATCGGGTTTGAACCATCCGGTCATCGCAGAACAATCTTCGATGATAGGCCTCTATATAATCGCCTTGTTCATCCTCGGGAATGAGGGCTGTAAATTTCTCCCAGACCTCGGGCCAGAATTTGCCAGCGCCGCCACCATAAAACCAATCCAGCTCAGACTGGGTCATCAGGAAAACGCCACGCAACACCAGATTGCGCACGGCTGCCGGATGCGTCTGCGCATAGATCAGCGAAAGAGTCGCACCCCAGCTGCCGCCAAAGACCACCCACTGCGCAATCCCCAGCGTTTCGCGAATCAGTTCGATATCTTCGACCAGATGCCACGTCGTATTGTCCGTCACCGAAGCAAAAGGCGTTGATCGGCCACAGCCGCGCTGATCAAAAAGAATCACGCGATACTTTGCCGGATCGAAATATCGCCGCATGGAGGGGCTGCACCCACCACCCGGACCACCGTGTAAAACAACGACAGGAATGCCATTGGGGTTGCCGCATTGCTCTACATAGATGTTATGGCCCTGCCCCACAGCAAGCATGCGCCGATCGAACGGGTCGATTGGCGGATACAGATATTGCACTGCGCGCTTTTGATCAGGGGTCTTATCCATTACGAGCCTATATAGTACGAAAGCAGACATTGAATACAGGAGCGCCAAAATGCAAGCGCATCAAAACACGGTAGACCCCGAAGAAGTTGCTAAATTTGAAGCAATGGCCGCCGAGTGGTGGGATACCGAGGGTAAATTCAAACCGTTGCACATGCTTAACCCGTGCCGGTTGGACTATATCACCTCGCAAATCGCGGGCGAGTTTGATCGCGACCTGTCTGCGCCTGAACCCTTTAAGGGTTTGCGTATTTTGGACATCGGCTGCGGCGGTGGATTGCTTTCCGAACCTATGGCGCGCCTAGGGGCTACTGTTGTTGGCGCGGATGCGGCGGCGGGAAATATCCCTGTTGCAAAAATCCACGCCGAACAATCCGATCTGAACATCGACTATCGCCACACCACCGCCGAAGCATTGGCCGAAGCGGGTGAACAATTTGATGTTGTGATGAACATGGAGGTGGTCGAACATGTCGCCTCGCCCATCAGCTATCTCACCGCGTGTCGTCAGCTGCTGAAACCCGGCGGGCTGCATATTTGTTCAACCATCAACCGCAATCCTAAATCCTATTTTGTTGCGATTATCGGCGCGGAACACGTGATGCGCTGGCTGCCGAAAGGCACACATGAATGGTCCAAATTCATCACGCCAGACGAATTGTACAAATTGCTGGAAGACGCTGGATTAGAACCCGTTGACCGCAAGGGTTTCGTCTTTAACCCCATTCTTTGGAGCTGGAGCCTGTCGGCAAAAGATCTAAGCGTGAACTACGTCACGGCCAGCCTGAAACCCAAAACCTAACCTAACTGCGTGCGCAGCTCTCTCAAAATGGGGAGCGCGGCGCGCGCTTTGTCTTCGCCGAGCTGCTCAACAACATTTGTAATCATCGGCGCAATTGAGCTGAGTGCGGTTTCACGCGCCTGACGGCCTGCGGGGCTGATCGTGACCATTTTACGCCGCGCATCATCCCAATCGGGGCGAATGTGAACATAGCCAGCCCACTCTAGCTTGTTCAAAGTATTGGTCATCGCGCCACGGGTGACGTGAAATGTCTCGGCCAGTTGCGCAGGAGAGCGTTCTGTTTCGCGCCACGCAAGGTGGTTCAATACAGAGAAATGAGAAATCTCCATCCCCTTGGGCAGCACCTTGCTAAGCCTGCTCCGCAAAATCTGGTCTGTCCCCAGAATCTCGCTGAACAGCATAATTGCAAGGGTATTGGAATCTTCGCTCATTCCGGCCTTTTAAAGGGGCGCTTGTGACTCATACTCGGGACCTTGGCGCGCGCCTCATTGATAAGCGCCAAATCCAACTCAAACTCATAAACGCCAGCCGCAGTTCCTGCGTCTAGAATAACCTCACCCCAAGGGGCAACAACCAGCGAATGCCCGTAGGTATCACGCGTCTTGTGCTGTTCGCTCGCGTGGGTGCCAGTTTGCGCAGGCGCGATCACAAAACAACCCGTTTCAATCGCCCTTGCCCGTAGCAGAGTATGCCAATGCGCCGCACCTGTAACCGGAGAAAACGCCGCAGGGACGGTTAGGATCTGCGCGCCTGCTTCGACCAATGCCTGAAACAGTTCGGGGAAACGCACATCATAACAGATTGCCATGCCGATATTTGCAAACGGCGTGCGCGCCATAACAGCCCGATCACCAGGGCGATAGGCGGCTGATTCTTTCCATGTTTCGGTCGGCGTTACCTGCACGTCGAACATGTGAATCTTGTCATAACGCGCGACGATCTCACCCTTAGGGTCAATCAGGAATGATCGGTTGGCAAAGCGCCCGTCATCATCCCCCGTCTTGAGCCCAAGCGACCCAATCAAAAGCCAAACGCCCAGCTGTTTTGCATCAAGGCGCAAAGCAGCAAGTGTTGGATCGTCTTCTTCAAAATAAAGAACGCTGTCTTGGTGGCTGCGGCTGGTCGAAATGCAATTGCTCACCTCTGGGGTGAGAACAAACTCGGCCCCCTGATTGGCCGCATCCTTCAGCATCGCGCGGGTCGAGATCAGATTGCCCGCCGGATCATCCGTTACGTTCAGCTGAAGGATGGCCGCCTTCATGCTGCCAACAACGCGTCAAGCTTGCCCGCACGTTCCAGCGCTTGCAGATCATCGTTACCGCCAACGTGGATTTCGCCGATAAAAATCTGCGGAACCGTACGGCCACCGTTTGCACGTTGGATCATCTCTGACTTGCGGTCAGGATTGGCCAGAACGTCCACCTCGGAAAAGCTGACACCCTTTTGGTTCAATAAACGTTTCGCGGCATGGCAAAACCCGCAAAGAGGGGAGGTATAGATTTCGACAGGCTTCATAGTCTCGTCCTTTTCAACATTGGTTGAACAAGGATTTAAGCTTCTTTTACCGCTCTTGCTAGTGTCAGGATGCGAACAGGCCCAGAACCCGCGTCAAAACAGGCATTTGTGCAGGCCTTTAGCGTTGCGCCAGATGTCATCACATCGTCGACCAAAAGGATCGGCTTACCATCCAGACGGTGCCCTCTTTTGGGGTGGGGGGTGATCGCCTTTTCCAATGCCACCATCCGCGCCTCGTGGCTCAGCCCCTCCAACGAAGGCGTTCGAACGCGGCGCAGCAAGGCATCGGGGCAAAAGGAAACGCCGAGGTTTTTCGCCACCTCTGCGCCCAAAAGCGCAGATTGGTTATAGCGGCGGCGCAATAATCGCGACCAATGCAGCGGCACAGGCACAACCAATGTGTCCTTGGATACCAAATTGCGCACCATATTGGCCATCCAGACACCAGCTGGCCGCGCCAATTCCTGCCTGTCACCATGCTTTAACGCCAGAACCAGTTTCCTACCGTTGCCGCGATAAATCACCGCAGCACGCCCCTGAACCCAAGGCGGCGGATCCTGCATACAAGTATCGCAATGAAACACCCCATCCTTGCCACCAGAGGTCAGCGGAACACCGCAGGCATCACAAATCGCCCCACCCAAAAACGCGGTTTCGCGCCAACAAGGACCGCAAAGGCCGAAATCACTTTCTACCAAATCGCCACATGTTGTGCAGCGCGGGGGATAGATCATCGATACTGCTGTTTGAAGTTGCGCCAACACCAGCTTATGTACCTTTCATGACAACGCCCATGACAGACATTAATACGCTGAACACCCGCCGCGCCCGTGCGACCACAGATGGATTGTTTTTGCACAAAGCAGCGGCTGATGAGCTACAGGATCGTCTGCTCATGGTTAACAAATCATTTACAGATCAGGCCGTTGTTACTGGGTTCCCCGAGTTTTGGGCCAATGAATACCCCGACGCCACGGTTACAACTGATGCTGAAACGCTAGATCTCGAAGCGCATTCGCAGGATTTGGTTGCCCATATGATGGGCCTTCATTGGGCGAATGACCCTGTAGGGCAGTTGATCCAATGTCGCCGCGCGTTAAGGCCCGATGGCCTGTTCATCGCCATCAGCTTTGGCGGTGATACCCTACAAGAATTACGCCGCGCGCTGGGCGAAGCAGAAATCGCCGTAACGGGTGGCCTTTCCCCGCGCATCGCACCAATGCCCGAGCTACGCGATTTGGGTGGGTTACTTCAGCGGGCCGGTTTCGCGCTGCCAGTTGCAGACACTGCCACCCTTACTGTTGAGTATCGCGATATTTGGCACCTGATGCATGATCTGCGCGCCATGGGGGAAACAAACGCCCTCAATGCGCGCCTTCGCAAACCGACCAGCCGCGCCGTTTTCAACAAGGCACAAGAGCTATATGCCCAGCATTTTTCAGCCCCTTCCGGCCGCCTAAAAGCCAGCTTTGAATTACAGGTCTTAACAGGTTGGGCGCCGGATGCCTCACAACCACAGCCCCTAAGACCAGGATCAGCACAACAGCGACTGGCCGATGCCCTCGGCACTCCAGAAAAGCCGTTGCACGATTGACCCAGCGTAGAAACCAACTATGTCAAAGAGCACATCAAGCAGGATAGCACCATGACCGCAACATGCCCCGTTCACGCCGCAGCAGATCATCCAAAGATGCCTCGCCCGAAAATCGGCATATTACTTGCCAACTTGGGGACACCTGACAACTATGACTATTGGTCAATGCGCCGCTATCTAAGCGAGTTTTTATCCGATCAGCGGGTCGTGGATTATTCGCCTTGGTTCTGGCAGCCGCTTTTGCAGCTGGTAATCCTTACCAAGCGCCCCTTTGCATCTGGCGCGGCCTACAAATCAATCTGGAACGAAGAGGAAGGCGAAAGCCCCCTTCTCACCATTACCAAAGCGCAAACAGCTAAAATCACTACCGAGATGGAAAAGACCTATGGCGAAGACGTCATGGTTGATTTCTGCATGCGCTATGGCAACCCCTCGACGCAAAGCAAAGTACAGGAAATGGTTGCCGCAGGTTGCGACAAAATCCTCTTTTTCCCGCTATACCCTCAATACGCTGGCGCCACCTCTGCCACGGCATGTGACAAATTCTTTGAGGCGTTGAGCAAGGAAAAATGGCAACCAGCCAGCCGAACGGTGCAACCCTATTTTGATCGCCCCGACTATATCGAGGCGCTTGCCCAATCTATCGAAGCGAAATACGCCGAGCTTGAAACCCGTCCGGATATTTTGGTGTGCTCCTATCACGGCCTGCCACAGCGGTATTTGACCGAAGGGGATCCGTATCACTGCCAGTGTCAGAAAACGACGCGCCTTTTGAAAGAGCGGTTGGGCTGGGAAGACACTGACATCAAAACAACCTTTCAATCCAAATTTGGACCAGAGGAATGGCTTCAGCCCTATACGGTTGAAGAGGTCGCGCGACTGGCCGAGCAGGGCAAAAAGAACATCGCCGTCTGCGCACCTGCGTTTTCCGCCGATTGCATCGAGACGCTTGAGGAAATCAACGAAGAGATTTTCGAAAGCTTTGAAGAGGCTGGCGGTGAGACATTCACCTATATCCCATGCCTGAATGATGATGACGCGCATATCGCTGCGCTATGCAATGTCATTCGTGAAAACCTGTTGGGTTGGGTTTGATCCTGCCCACGCAAGACAAGTTGCCAAACCGAGCAGACAAATAAAAAAGGCGGCGCAATGCGCCGCCTTTTTTCATTCCAGTCATAGACTGAAAATTAGTCAGCCAAAGCTGCTGCAACCAGAACCAAAAGCAGTACTGGAACCAGAACGCCGGAAGAAGAGCTGGATGCTTCTTCGATGATTACTGGTGCTTCGATGATTGGGTCCGCAAGGGAGCCCGCGGAAGCGGAAGTAGCTGCTGCTGCAAGTGCGGCTGCGAGAACGAGTTTTTTCATAGTAAATAACCTCCAGAAGATGGCACGCCACGATTCTCAGCATGAAACGCGCCTTAAGACTTACCTCGTGATGTTCCGTAAATAGCATCTATTCGAAAATTGGAACAAACTTTCACCTTTTATTCATGACAATCGAGTGACTGTCGTCAAATTAGCAACACTTGAGTGCCAACTTTCGCTTGGGCAAATAATTCCGCGATATGCTCATTGTAGAGACCGATACAACCGTTGGATGAACGGCGCCCGATTTTGCGCGTATCGTGGGTTCCGTGAATACGGTAATACGTCCAAGACAGGTACAATGCATGTGTCCCCAAGGGGTTCTCAGGGCCTGGCCCGATGAACTTTGGCCACTCGGGATTACGCTCTAGCATAGACGGTGTCGGGCGCCAGCTTGGGCCTTCGACTTTGCGGATGATTTCTGTCCGACCACGGCGCGTCAACTCTTGGGTCAGCGGAACGCTGGACGGGTATAGCTTGTAGGTCGTCTGGTCTTCGGACCAGTAGTGAACCGCACGGCTGTCGATATCGACAAGGATCGCGCCGTTCTTTGTGTTGTTAAAATACGGCTGCCAATCTAGCGTTCGGAAGCTAGAAATATTGCGACGCACCACTTCGGTGATGTCACGCTCGGTTTCAGTTGTGGCTTGACCGTTTACGCCGGTGGTGGATTGCGCAATCGCCGGTGCTGCCAGCATCGCAGCACTTCCTGCAAGAAACCCGCGGCGGGTATTCATCTTGAACTTTTGGTTAGACATTTCATGTCTCCAGCTAAAAAACGTTATGTTGTCCATATATTGCGCCAAAGACACGTTTTCAAATCAAACCCGCGTTAGATAGGCGGTTCACCGCGAAGTGTATTTGAACTGTTGCACCTCAGCATGTATTGCCAATTTATGAATTTAGGCTTGGAGTAGCGTAATGATCCGTCTTTTTACTCTTTTACTGGTTGCAGTTGTGGGTTTGTCCGCCTGCCAGCCCGCCACTGTCCCTCTTGGCGCTGACGGCAAACCTGTGCCAACTGCTTACAAGATTACCCAACGCGAGACCGCTAAGATTCCTTTCCGGATGCTTGATTCGGTTAACTCTTTGCGTGGTGCTGCGGCTTTGGGGCCGGTTGCGCTTGATTCCCAGCTAACAGCTGCGGCAGCGACCCATTCACGTGATATGCAAATCCAAAACCGTCCTTGGCACTTTGGCTCGGACGGATCGTCCCCTGTTGATCGTGTCCGCCGCGTTGGCTATCCAGGGGCGCTTGTCGGCGAAGTGATTTCCGAGACCTATGAATCCGAACTTGAGACGCTGGGCGCGTGGATGTCCCAACCCGACACACGTCGTATCCTGATGTCAGCTGATGCTACCAAAATGGGATTTGCGTGGTTTCAGGAAGAAAATGGTAAAATCTGGTGGACGCTGGTTATGGGCGGCTGACCAATCGGTCAGCCCCATTGTTTATGGGTTGATCGAGATCGGCGTGCCGTCTTTGACCATCGCATAGATACGTTCCATTTGCTTGTTGTTCACAGCAATACAGCCCCACGTCCAGTCACCTTTATCCAACCGCATCGGGTGACGTTGGCCGTGAATGAAAATCTCACCTCCGGGTGATTTCCCCAACGCCCGCGCAACGCGAATGTCTTCTGCGTTTGGATAAGAAATTCCTAAAGACAGATGGAAACGGCTATTGGGGTTGCGTCGGTCAATCCGATAGTTCCCCTCTGGTGTCTTGCCATCCCCTTCCACCTGCTTGTGGCCTTCGGGGGCAAAACCGAGAAAGATGTCATAGTCTTTCAACACGCGGTCCTTATGCAAAAGATACATCTTTCGCTCGCCCTTGTTGACGACAACACCCGTTACCTCGGGACCATTATATCGTTTGAATTTGCTGGGGCTACACGCCCCTAAGGTCGCAACCGCTGCGCCACCCAATATCAGATGTCTTCGTTTCATATGCCTGCCGCCTCATCCGTTGTCGGATCGTTATTGACTACACCATATCAAAAAATTGGCAGTTCACAAATACGTCAAAAGCCAAAAAACGGCAAAACACTGCGCAAAGGGCTAGGCCCGTGATATTTGCGCAGCAAGTTCAACATGCGAGGACCAGCGAAATTGGTCTACCGGCTGGACCCAGTCCAAGGTGAAACCAGCAGCCACCATTTGCGCAACATCACGTGCAAACGAGATCGGGTTACAGGACACATAGGCGATCCGTTTGATATCAGAGCGTATCAATTCAGCCGTCTGCGCCTCGGCGCCCGAACGGGGCGGATCAAGGACAACGGCGTCGAATTTTTTGAACTCATCCGGCAGCAGCGGACGGCGGTATAGATCACGCGCCGCATGGGTCACTGTTTTGAGACCCTTCGCCATGCGCCAGCCTTTGTCCATCGCCTCGACCATCTGCGCCTCACCCTCTACGGCGAGAACTTCGGCGTTTTGGGCAAGCGGCAAGGTAAAGGTGCCGCAACCTGCAAACAAATCAACGACACGTTTGGCCCCGTGAACCGCCTCCTGCACAGCGGCCAGCAGCTGCGCTTCGCCATGGGCGGTGGCCTGCATAAACGCACCCGGTGGGGGGCAGACATCGGCAGCGCCAAAACGCTGAACGGGGGGGGAGCGTTGGGCAATCACTTCGTCTTCCCATGTCAGACGGGCGAAACCACGGCTTTCGCACAAACCCGCAAGCGCAATCCGCAACGGACCATCCAAGGGCTTACCGCCGCTCACCTGCACATCCAACCCGCGCGGAGATGTTGTTACGGTTACGGCCAAAGTTGCTTTTCTGCTGCCGCCGATCACGGCCAAGGCTTCTGCAATTGGGCGGGCAGCCAGCAGTTCTGGTTCAACCAGCTGGCAATCGGGAATTTCCACAACGGTCCCCGACGCGCGACCGTGAAAGCCCGACATGGTTCCCTTTTTGGTGCGACGTGCCGCAAAGGTAGCGCGCCTGCGCGATTTGGCTGGTGACGTTACAATCGGCCTGATTTCTGCGCTGAGCCCCTGCGCAGCCAAAGCTTGTGCAACAAGGTCCGTCTTCCAATCGGCGACAAAACGATCCGAAGCATGCTGCAATTGGCACCCGCCGCAGGCCTTGAAATGGCGACAAGGCGCGGCAACACGATCATCGGCCGGAGAAATGATTTTGACATCCGTTAAGGTCGAGCCGTCCAAGACCCCCGAAACAACTTCCCCCGGAAGAGTCGTAGGCGCAAAAACCGGACCTTCGGCGATCCCGTCGCCATAGATACCAAGGTGAGTAATGTTGTGTTCTGTCATACCCCCGCCATAACCCTGCTGGCGCTTGTCGGCTAGTCCCTATTCAACAGGCTTTATATCCAGAAAGCCGCCAGATTGGCGTTCCCAATAACCAGCATATAGCCCCTTTTGGGCCAGTAACGCGTCGTGGGTTCCTGCCTCGGCGATGTGCCCTTGGTCCAAAACGATGATCCGATCCATTTCGCGCAGGGTTGATAGGCGGTGGGCAATTGCCATCACGGTTTTACCTTCCATCACCCGATCTAACGCCAGCTGAATCGCCGCCTCGACCTCGCTGTCCAAGGCGCTGGTTGCTTCGTCCAAAACCAATATCGGCGCGTCTTTGATAATGGCGCGCGCAAGAGCGATCCTTTGCCGTTGACCTCCAGACAGTTTTACGCCCCGTTCACCCAAATGCGCATCATAGCCTTTGCGGCCTTTGTGGTCTTCCAGCTCTAGAATGAAATCATGCGCCTCGGCCTGTTTTGCCGCAGCGATCATATCAGCCTCTGACCCTTCGGGTTTACCGTATAAGATATTCTCGCGGGCTGATCGGTTAAACATCGCGGTTTCTTGGGTCACCATTGCGATAGAACGGCGCAGGCTTTCTTGGGTCACGCCGCGGATATCTTGTCCGTCGATCAAAATCCGACCTTTCTCCGGCTCATAAAGCCGTAGCATCAGGGAAACCAATGTCGATTTGCCAGCACCCGATGCGCCAACCACACCCAGTTTTTCACCAGCCCCAATCGTCAGATCAATATTTTCGATCCCGCCAGTTTTGCGCCCATAAGCAAAGCCGAGCCTTTCGAAAATCACCTCACCCTGTGTTGCATCCAGTCGTTTGGCGTTTTCAGCATCCTCTAGTCGCGTGCGCGGCGTAAGGGTGCGCATGCCGTCTTCGATCTCACCAATGTTGGAATAGATGGCCATCAGCGTAAAACTGACCCATCCTGTCATCTGCGCGATACGGATCGAGATCGCACCAGCCGCCGCAATATCACCTGTACTCGCCGCCCCCTGTCGCCACAAAACGACCGTCGCGCCAATTAGCAAAACCGGCAAAATGCCAGCAAGGCTCATCAAAGCAAAGCGGAAGCCAGCGGCCAGATATCCGAACTCAAGCGCGCGTTTGCGAAAGCTTTCCATTGAATCCAGCGCTGCGCGGTCTTCGTGATCATCATGGGCAAACAATTTCACTGTTTTGATGTTGGTGATCGTATCAACCACCTGCCCCGATACCAGCGAACGCGCACCAGCCCGCCCCGCCGAGCGGTGCCGAATGCGCGGCATGAACCAATTGATCAGAGCAAAATACAGGCAAAGCCAAACCGCCAAACCCACCGCAACCCAGCCATTTATCGCAACCAGCAAAAACACCGCGCCAAACAGGGATGCCAATGCAAAGGCCACGACGTTAATCATCTCGGCAGCAACATCCGTCACCGCACGCGCGGTCTGCATCTGCTTTTGCGCAATACGGCCTGCAAAATCATCATCAAAAAAGCTGACATTCTGCCCCAGTGACCAACGGTGAAGGCGTGACAAAACCAGCGGGTTAACATTCGGCTGAACAATGATCGCGTTGGATGCCGCGGACAGGCCAAAGAACAAGGGCCTAGCGATCAGGAAAAACCCGATGGACAGCGCAATCATCGCCGCATTGCGACCGTCAAAAAATGCATCAGGCCCGCTGGCGACCGTTGCATCAATCACCCAGCCTAATATCAACGCGGTTCCCGCCTCGAGCGCGCCCGCGATCGCCGAAAACGCCGCCGCAAGCCAAAGCGCAGGCCACGCGCCCGACAGGCACCACCGCATGAACGCACCCAATGTCTGAGGCGGAGGGCCGTTCGCTGGTTTGAACGGTTGAATCAGATTAGCCATGTTCATGTGTTTTCATCTTCCATTTGCAAGAACCCGCCAGATTGCCGCGCCCAGAACTGAGCATAAAGCCCCCCTGAGGATAAAAGCGTTTCGTGATCGCCGTCTTCGACAATCTGCCCCTCATCCAATACCAAAATCCGATCCATCTGCGCGATGGTGGAAAGACGGTGCGCAATCGCGATAACGGTCTTGCCCTCCATCATGCCATAAAGAGTTGTTTGGATCGCGGCTTCGACTTCGCTGTCCAGCGCGCTTGTCGCTTCGTCCAACAAAAGGATTGGCGCATCTTTCAGGATCACACGCGCCAAAGTTATTCGCTGCCGCTGCCCCCCCGATAGCTTTACGCCCCGCTCACCAACCCGCGACGCATAGCCCGTCCGCCCTTCGGGATCTTGCAGCTCTTGAATAAACTCATGCGCTTCGGCTTGGCGGGCGGCCTCTATCACTTCGGCTTTGGTTGCATCGGGGCGGCCATAGCTGATGTTTTCCAAAACCGAGCGATGCAACAGCGCGCTATCTTGTTGGACCATACCGATCTGCCTGCGCAGACTGTCCTGTGTGACAGTAGAAATATCCTGACCATCAATTTTGATCACGCCAGCCTCAGCATCATAAAATCGCAAAAGAAGCTTGATTAGGGTCGATTTTCCAGCGCCTGAGCGCCCGATCAGGCCAATCTTTTGACCCGGTTCAATTGTCAGATCAATCGCGTTAAGCCCCCCTGATTTGCGCCCGTAATGATGGGAAAGCTGGGACATTTCTATGCGCCCATCGACCAGTTTCAAGGGTTGGGCATTTGGGGCATCAACCAGCTTAACGGGCTGGGCGATCGTCTCCATCCCTTCTGCCACCACGCCAAGCTGGCGAAAGAAGGAGGACAGCGCCCACATGATCCACGCCGTCATGGAATTCAGCCGAAGCGTCAAAGTAGCGGCCGCGGCAACGGTCCCCACGCTGGCCGCACCCTGCAGCCAAAGCGCCAAGGCCCAGCCAACAACACCGACGATCAAAAGACCGTTGAGCATGACCAACGAAAAATCCATCGTGGTGAAAATCCGCTGTTCCTGTTGGAATGTGCGCCGCGCCTCTTCAATCGCCTCTTTGGCGTAAAGCTCTTCTCGGTCGTGGTGCGCGAACATCTTGACCGAGTGAATATTCGTATAGGCATCCACCACACGCCCCGTCACAGCCGAACGCGCATCCGACGCCGCCTTGGACGCTGGACCAACCCGGCGGATCGTCCAGCGCGACAGCAGAAGGTAAACAGCAAACCAAATAGCCAGCGGTAATAACAATCGCGGATCAGCAGTGGTCAGCAAAATCGCCGCGCCAATCAAATAGGCCAGCGAAAAGGACAGCGCATCAAAGGCCTGAAAAACCACCTCGCCCGCAGCGGGCGGAGTTTGCATGATCCGGTTTGCGATCCGGCCAGCAAAGTCGTTTTCAAACCAGCCAACCGATTGACGCAAAACCTGCCGATGCGCACGCCATCGGATGAGCGTGCCAAAGTTAGGCAAAATCGCATTGTTGATCAGCGCAACATCAAGAACCTGAAGGATTGGTCGCAAGAAAACGATCAGCAAACCGACAATGATCAGCTCGGTTCCGTGCTTTGCCCACATTTGCTCGGGGCCTTGATCCAATACATCGACGATCCGCCCCATGTAATAGATCAGACCAACCTCAATCCCAGCCACAAGGATCGACATAAACGCCGTCAAGGCAAAGACTTTTTTGAACGGCTGGCTATACCCCAAAAAGAAAGGCCACAAAGTTTGCGGCGGGTGATCTTCTTCGGGGTATTCTGTGTAGGGATCTACGAGATTTTCAAATAGTCGGAACATTGCAATGACCTATGACCGTTTCGCGCAAGCCTATCCTGTCATTCAAGGGAAAGACCATCCACGATTCAAAGGTTTGCAGCCTTTAACAGCTCTGCTTTTTGCATTTCGAATGCAGAGGATATCCACGCCGCTTTGAGCTCCGCCAGACACGCCCCTAATGCCGCGCCTTGATATTGGGGCATGAGGTCACTCGCGGAAATCGGAAAAACCTGTTCAGCAGCCTTTATTAGAGCCTGAACATAGCTGGGATTCGGTAAGGTCTCAGCGATTGCGGATTGGATCAAATGTGCTTGTACTGCAATCTCGCTTCCGTGCTCGTATGCGACCCCTAGCAACGAAGGGCCATCATAGGCAGCGTGATAGATCGTTTCGTATTTCTTTTTCTCTGCATTGCTCAACCTGAGCCTAGAAGGAACATCTGCCCCTCCCATAGAAACCAGCCGCCCTATCCAATCCGGCGTCACATTCACATGCGTGGCGCCATGGATCATCAGCATGGTAAGTTTTGGGTCCGCGCCCGATAGAATAGTCCCTAATACACCCGTTTGGGCCATTGCGGCTAAAGCAGTAGATGGGTCATCTGCAGCAAGAAGTTTTTTGATTTCCGTTCCAACCCGCTCCGCAGAAAGTGTCTCTAACCCCGACAAATTAGACCCTATTGCAGCAAGCGCATCTGCGTCCAACCCTTCAGAGGTATCACCATACCACGCATGAAAGCGGAAATACCGCAGGGTTCTGAGGTAATCCTCGCGAATGCGTTGCTCTGCGTTTTCGATGAACCGAACACGACGCATGCGCAGATCATCCAATCCACCCAAAGGATCAATCACCGCCCCGTCACGATCTGCATATAATGCGTTCATGGTAAAATCGCGACGGCGTGCATCGTCTAGAATGTCGGTGGAAAACGCCACAACAGCGCGGCGGCCATCCGTTTCCACATCACGGCGGAATGTCGTCACCTCATAACCGACACCATCAGAAACAACCGTGATGGTGCCATGATCAATTCCGGTTGGAACGGGTTTGAGATTTGCAGCCTTGGTCAATGCGATCACCTGATCAGGCGTAGCACTTGTCGCCATGTCAACGTCGCTCATCGGTTCACCCAAAAGGGCGTTTCGAACGCAGCCACCAACGTAATACACCTGATGACCACCCGCCAAAATCGCATCGCAAACCGCGCGTGCAGAAGGGACGTTTAGCCAAGGGGCATCTGTCGAATTCAGTTTTGTATAATCTCGCTCCATGAGCGAAGCATACGCGCAGTCGCGCCCCAGATGTAGTAGGGTCCGAAAGGCACCACAAAATAGTGGCGCTTCTGCCCACGCCACCTGCGCGATTGAATCTGATAGTTATCAGGATTCAAAACATGGGTGAGCGGAACCGCAAACACTTCATCCACTTCACCAGGTTCTGGGCGAACGACAAAATCGGATTTCACAAAACCCACAACGGGCGTAACGATGAAACTGGTTATCGTCTCATGTTGGGGAAGCGTTCCCAGAATTTCGACGGTATCAGGGGGCAATCCGATTTCTTCATCGGCTTCCCGCAGAGCCGCGGCGATGACATCTTTGTCGCCTTCATCCTGCTTTCCCCCCGGAAAGGCAATTTGCCCCGGGTGATGTTTGAGAGCGGCTGAGCGTTTCGTCAGCAAAAGGCTCAGCCCGTTTTCTGTTTCAACGATGGGGGCAAGCACGCCAGCAGGGCGCAATTTGCGACCCGCTGGCAGAACTGTTTCAGGGTTCAGATCAAAATCGGAAGACTGAACACCCGTCTGGGCCAAAGACTTCCGAAAGTGTTCAAGTTGATTACGCATTGCCTTCGGCTTCAAAACCAACCGTTTTTGGATCTAGGTTGTAATGCGCGCCACAGAACTGGCAATCAGCCGTGATTCGACCATCCTCTGTTGTCATTGTCTCTAGGTCCCGCGCCGAATAGATGGACAGGCTTTGGCGGACCTTATCTTCAGAGCAGCTGCAACCAAAGTGAACGCGCTGTTTGTCAAAGACACGCGGTGCCTCTTCGTGGAACAACCGCAGCAGCACTTGGGAAGGTTCAACCGTTGGGCCAACCAGCTCCAGATCATCAACTGTATCCAGCAGAATATTCACGCGGTTCCAGTTTTCTGTTTCATCATCGTTTAGCAAATCAACAGGCTGCAAAGTCTCGCCTGTACCCTCTGCTTGCGCCGCAAAGGGTGATGCCTTTGGCATGTGCTGAAGCATCACACCACCAGCGCGCCACTCTTCAACCCCATCCGCCATGGTAGATTTGCCAAAGGTCAGTTCAAACCGTGTGGGCAACTGTTCGGATTGGGCAAAGTAACCCTCGGCTGATTTTGCCAACCCTTCACGAGAAAGCGGCGAAATACCTTGATAGGGTTTTGTGCCTTCACCCTGATCAATCATAACCGCAAAATAGCCGTCACCGACCTGATCAATCGGATAGCCATCCGTCAAACGATCAGCGTCATAGCTGGCATAGGCACGGATTCGCGCGGGACCGCCATCCTCTTGGGGGCCGTAATAATCTGTCGAGATCATACGAACAGGGCCGTTTGACTGAACCTGCAATTGCAATTTCCAACGCAGTTTCATGGTTTGACCAATCAGCGCCGTCAGCAGAGCCATCTCCGCAACCAATGCTTCGACCTGCGGGGGATAGTTATGTTGCTCAAGGATTCCGCCCAAAGCGGTATCCAAACGGGCAATCCTCCCGCGAATATCCGAGTTATCAAGCTGGAATGGCAGAACCGTATCGTCCCACCCATTGATGTTTGCATCTGTCATTTTCATCTATCCTTACCGCGAAGCGCTTGGCATACCGTGTCTATGTAGGGCGGGCAAGCCAAGACAAAAAGGGGTTGATGATGATCAGACGTGTCGGAGAGGTTCCGCAAAGGGGTCAGCGGTATATTTTGCGGCCCGGTGCCTATGTTATTTTGCCAATTGGACGGCGGTTTTTGCTGACCGCAGAGGTGAATGGGGAAATCGACATTCAATTGCCCGGAGGCGGTATCGACCCCGGTGAAAGCCCAAAACAGGCCCTTTACCGCGAAGTCCGCGAAGAGATTGGTTGGTCGATTTCAAATCCAATTCGCTTAGGCGCCTTTCGACGATTTGTTTTTATGCCTGAATATGACCTTTGGGCTGAAAAGCTGTGCACAGTCTTTGTTGCGCGCCCCACCCGTCAGCTTCATGAACCCATCGAAGCCCACCACGTAACCATGATCCTTGATGCCAAAGATGCCTTGGCTTCTTTGGGGAATGAGGGCGATCGAATGATGCTGGAAGCCTACCTAGATTCACGGCCCTGAAATTCGAACAGAATTGCAGACACGTCATCTGGAAAATCGCCACTGCCGTTAAACTCTGACAGCTTCCAAATAAGGGCCTCGAGGAATGCCGGCCCCCGCGTGGTTTTCAGTTCTTGCATGAGTGTGGCAAGGCCTTCTTCTTCTAACATGTCACCGTCTGGGCCAGGGCATTCGGTCACCCCGTCTGATAGGATCAGAATGCGATCCCCCTTATTCAGAGTAATTTCATACCGCTCAAAGGAAACACCTGAAAGCAACCCAACAGGAAACCCACCCGCGCCTGATTGCTCAATCACGCCATTTTTTCTTTGAACGGCGGGATGCGGATGCCCAGCCTGAGATATGATCAGATGCCCTGTATCAAGTTCTAAAAACGCGAGGAGCAGGGTGAAATAATGCTCTGTATCCATCTCATCGAGAACCAGATTATTCAGATCGGCAACCACCTCATCCGGAGCGCGCGGCACATATTTCCCTTGCTCGTTTTTATGCAGGGCAACGTTTTGATCAGGTGCCGCGCTGGACAAATAGCCCGCCAAACGCGCGGTCATCAACGCAGAGCTGATTCCATGGCCCGATACATCTATTGCGAATAGGCCCACATGCTCTGATCCTGCCTGAAAAAAGCCGACCAAATCCCCCCCGACATGTCCCGACGACCTAAGCATCAAGGATAAATCGCCAGTCGACAGTTTACGAAACCGTTCCTTGATCAGGGATTGTTGTAACTTTTTGGCTTCCTGCAGATCGCTTTCGATATTGTCGTAAAGCTGCTGCAACTCGTCCAATGTATCGCTAAGGGCGCGGTTTGATTTCACAACGGATCGCTGCATTTCAACCAGTCGCTCACCGGCAGCAATTCGCGCGCGCAGTTCATTATTATCAACCGGCTTTGTCAGGAAATCATCGGCGCCACTATCCAGTCCGCGCGCGACTTCTTCCTTTTCGCTCTTGGACGTCAAAAGAATAAAATAGCTGTATTCATCATCATCCATAGCCCGAAATTTTTGACACAATTCCAGCCCCGTCATGCCCGGCATCATCCAATCACTTAGCACCAGATCAGGACGACATTCTTTGGCCATCTCCAGCGCCTCTTCGCCACTGGCAGCTTCGGAAACGGTAAAACCCCAGCGTTTCAGGGCCAGTGTCAGGATTTTACGTTGCAGTTTGCTATCATCTACAACCAAGACATTCTTTATGGCTCGCCCTTGAGGCGATGCTGACAGATTTACATTTGGTAAGGGTGCGATGGACATAGCTCTTCCACGTGGCTTCTGTGCAAATTCGTATCGACATGACCTTAACAGGCCGTGAACCTCGATTTAGCCAAAGAGGACACTTCACTTTAACGAATTCGGGATAGCCTAAATCGCAAAATTGGAGGTTCCGATGATTGATTGGCTGAAAATCAACTCGCTTAGAGACGAAATAGGAAAAGATGATTTTCCTGAGGTCGTTGAAATTTTCATTGAAGAGGTTGCAGAAATGATCAGCGGACTGCCCCCCAAGGGGAGCAGAGATACCTTGGGGGCTGATCTTCATGCGCTTAAAGGGAGTGCGTTAAACTTGGGGTTTGCCGACTTTGCTAACCTTTGCCAAATCGGCGAAACCCGCGCCGCAAATGGCGACGCGGCAGGGATCGAACTGGAACCCATCCTCAAATGCTATGAAGAAAGCAAAAATGCTTTTTTATCAGGCCTAGAGAATGGCAAGCTGACCTAAATCAGCTTGTAAAAACTGCTCACGTCGATCCCGCCATGTTCCTGCATGGCTTTGGCGCGCAGCAATTGCATCCCTTTGATCCAGCGCGGCGTATCTGCCCCGCGCAGCGCATAATATTTTGCGACATCTGGATGGGGCATAATAACAAACGTGCCATCTGAAACACCTTTCCAAACGGATTTGGCAACATCACCCGCAGTGAGCAAATTACCCTCGGCATCTGCATCGCCTAGCCCCAACAGAGGCGTCGCCACGTATTGAGGGCAAACAACCGAGACGCCAATCCCGTCATCCCCATGTGAAATCAGCAGCGATTCGGCAAAACTGACGGCTGCATGTTTGGTTGCCGAATATGCAGCGTCGCCAATTTGATTCAATAAACCCGCCGCCGATGCGACATTTACAAAATGGCCTGATCCCCGTTCGATCATCGCGGGGAGCAACGCCCGTGCGGCCCAAACATGGGACATCACATGAACGTTCCAGTTCAACATCCAATCCGCATCAGACGCAGATGCCGCATGGGTTGGGTCACCTTTTCCCAGCCCCGCATTCGATACAAAAACATCCACCGGACCATAGGCCGCTTCGGCCGCATCAATGGCCGCGATGATCTGGGTTTCTTGGGTCACGTCACATGAAACAGCCATGCCGCCAATTTCAGCCGCGACTTTCTGGCCTAGCTCAAGGTTACGATCCGCGATGCAGACTTTTGCGCCTGCCTCTACTGCTTGGCGCGCAAGCGCTGCGCCAATCCCGCTGGCCCCGCCCGTGACGACAACCGTTTTACCAGAAATATCCATGCTTCCCCCCGAAAATAATTAGATCACGAATTGGGCAAGCGTCTCATCATTCGTAATATCTGTATAGGTAAACCCTGCGTCATCCAGCAAAGACAGAAACCTCGGGAAAGCGTCGGGCGTTGGGGATTCGATCCCGATCAAAACCGAACCAAAGTTGCGCGCCGATTTCTTGAGGTATTCGAAACGGCAAATATCATCATCTGGCCCCAGAATATTCAGAAACTCCTTCAACGCGCCAGGACGCTGGGGCATCCGCAGGATAAAGTATTTCTTTAGCCCAGAATACCGCTGCGCGCGCTCTTTTACCTCTGGCAAGCGTTCAAAATCAAAGTTCCCGCCCGAGGTGACGCAAACAATGGTTTTGCCTTTGATCTCTTCCGCAACTTCGCCCAGCGCTTCGATGCTTAAGGCGCCTGCGGGCTCTAGAACGATCCCTTCCACGTTGAGCATTTCTACGATACTCACGCAGATACGATCCTCGGATAGCAGGACAACATCCTCGCGGCTTGCGCCTTTTAGTTTTTCAAACGTACGCGCCCCGATTTTCGCAACGGCCGCGCCATCTACAAATGTATTGATTGGCGACACGTCTATAGGCGCGCCTTCTTCCAATGAACGCGCAAGGCTGGGCGCACCCAAAGGTTCAACATAGGTGTATTTGCATCGGTCACCCAAAAAGGCGCGAATACCCGAGGACAACCCGCCCCCACCAACAGGAAGGATAATGCGGTCTGGCACACCGCCTAATTGGTCCTCTATCTCAACCGCGACCGAGGCCTGTCCTTCGATGACGTCATCATCATCAAAAGGAGAGAGAAAATACGCCCCCTCTTCTGCGCAAAAACTTTGTGCTGCTTCCAGCGTCTTGTCAAAATAGTCGCCAACCAAACGCACCTCGATGTTTTCGCCACCGAACATCTTGGTCTTTTGGATTTTCTGCTGCGGCGTCGTGACAGGCATATAGATCACACCGCGTACTTTGAAATGGCTGCACATAAAGGCAACCCCTTGGGCGTGGTTGCCAGCTGAAGCGCAGACAAAAACCTGATGCTCGGGGATCACTTTGCGCATCGCGTTGAACGCGCCGCGCAGCTTGTATGACCGCACAGGGCTTAGGTCTTCACGCTTTAGGTAAATCTCGGCACCATAGAGTTCTGACAGGTGCTCATTCTTTAAAAGAGGCGTTGCGGGAAACACGCTTCGCATCGCGCGAGTGGCCGCAATTGCGCCCATTTGGAAATCTTCACTCATGTGATCCTGCCCTTTGATGCATCAAGGTCTTGGATAGGTGTCTATTACCGAACGGTCAATCAACCCATCAACCTTGCCCAAACCCGCAAAACCAGCTAGGCCAGCCGCGAAACTCGACAAAGGAATATAACATGTCCGCGCCAAAGAAAGTTGTGCTCGCCTATTCCGGTGGCCTTGATACTTCGATCATCCTGAAATGGCTCCAGACCGAATATGGTTGTGAGGTTGTTACCTTCACGGCTGACCTTGGTCAGGGAGAAGAGCTGGAACCGGCCCGCGCCAAGGCAGAAATGATGGGCGCGTCTGATATCTATATCGAAGATGTCCGCGAAGAATTTGTGCGCGACTTTGTATTCCCGATGTTCCGTGCAAATGCCGTTTACGAGGGTCTGTACCTTTTGGGCACCTCCATCGCACGTCCGCTGATTTCGAAACGCCTTGTGGAAATCGCACATGAAACAGGTGCTGACGCCATCGCGCACGGCGCGACAGGCAAAGGCAACGATCAGGTTCGTTTTGAACTGGCCGCTTACGCGCTGGACCCAAACATCAAAGTCATCGCGCCATGGCGTGAATGGGACCTGTCCAGCCGTACCAAGCTGCTGGAATTTGCCGAGATGAACCAGATCCCCGTTGCAAAAGACAAACGCGGCGAGGCCCCCTTCTCGGTTGATGCGAACCTGTTGCACACCTCTTCCGAGGGTAAGGTTCTGGAAGATCCAGCAATCGACGCGCCAGAATATGTTTACCAGCGCACGGTCAGCCCCGAAGAAGCGCCCGATACACCTGAATACGTCGAAATCGGGTTTGAGCGCGGCGATGCGGTTTCCATCAATGGCGAAGCCCTATCCCCTGCCGAAGTTCTGACCAAGCTGAACGAATTGGGCGGCAAACACGGTTGTGGCCGTCTTGACCTTGTTGAAGGCCGTTTCGTTGGTATGAAATCCCGCGGCATCTATGAAACACCCGGTGGTACATTGCTGCTGGAAGCGCACCGCGCAATCGAATCCATCACATTGGACCGTGGCGCGATGCACCTAAAAGACCAGCTGATGCCGCAATACGCCGAGCTGATCTATAACGGTTTCTGGTTCTCGCCAGAGCGCACCATGTTGCAAGCCGCTATCGACGCAAGCCAAACACATGTGACAGGCACCGTTCGTCTGAAACTGTACAAAGGCCATGTGCGCACAGTTGGCCGTTGGTCAGACCACAGCCTGTATTCCGAAGCACATGTGACCTTTGAAGATGATGCTGGTGCATACGATCAAAAAGACGCGGCAGGCTTTATTCAGCTGAACGCGCTGCGCCTGAAATTGTTGGCGGCACGCGACCAACGATTCAAGTGATTGATAGATCCGGTCAAATCATCCTTTGGCCGGATCTTTTCACAAATTCTACTTGTTAAAGAGAAAACGAACGACCCGAACGGATGATTGCTCGGGTCGCCAACTCGTTACTTAACCGGAAACCGGTCTATGCGATCAAGATTGCATAGATACTATTTAAGAACGCTAAACATGTAGCATTCAATTGCATCCATTCACGGGGAAAGGCAGCGGTCCTGTAACCCGTGATAATGCTCTAGCGCATCTTTCAATACAGGCTGTAAATCCTCAGGCACGTCGGGCAAAGGCCCCTCTGCCCCCGCAAATCCTGTGCTTTTGTGCACGGCGCCGTACCAATGTTTCGCCCATACCCCATCTTCGTCTCGGGGGCCTGCGGGCCATGCCAACATTGCAGGATCAAAAGGTAGCTCGATCACCTCGCATAGCTTGCGCAGCATCGCCTCGGGGTTTTCCCTGATGTCGTAACTATCAATGACAATCCCACCGAGCCGGTCAAACAGCGCTGACTGCTGGACAAACCCGATGTCCTGTAACGTCGGTGCTTCGCGCTTGGCAGCATAGCTTGCAATGACGCGCGCAGGGTGGCGGATAAGGTGGATGTTCACGCATTCCTTTGCCCAGTCCAGCGGAAAACCATCCAACATGTGATGGGGCATATGCTTCATATACAAATGCGGCGTGCCACCTTTTAGGCAGCTATCAGCAACTTTTTTCGGATCGCTTTCATGGGCTGCGATGATCTCTTGCGTCATGGGGTGTTCGATCTTTGAGGTCTTGAGGTATGGCGCATAAAACGGCTCATCCATCACAGCAAAATCATCACGTGCGCCGAATGAATACATCATTGCCGTACTTAGGTTTCGTGGCCCTGACCACATCGCGATACGCATATTAAATTCCTTTGCCAAAGGCGTGCTTGTCTAACCCTTACCACTAGGGCCGCAGCGGTAAACTGAAATCACCACCACGTGAGAACATCAATCATCTGTTGCGAAACCCTCAGCCAATCGCCAGCATCCCCGAAAAAGGAGAGCAACATGAGCACGATCAACAACTTCAAGTCTTTCGCCCTAGCAGGTTTGATCGCCATTGGCCTGTTTGCACAGGCGTCACCCTCAGCGGCGGCAGGTTCGGAAACCTTAACCGTTGCCGGAGGATGCTTTTGGTGCGTCGAAGCCGACTTTGAAAAAGTTAAAGGCGTAAAAGAAGCCGTATCCGGTTTTGCCGGTGGCAAGGCCGCGAACCCTACCTACAAGCAGGTAACGTCGGGCGGCACTGGCCATTACGAAGCGGTTCAAATCACCTTTGATCCTGATGTCGTCAGCGCAGGCCAGCTTTTGGATATGTTTTTCCGATCCGTTGATCCAACAGATGCAGGCGGGCAATTTTGCGATCGCGGTGCCAGCTATCGAACAGCAATTTTCGCAACGCCAAGCCAAAAGGCCGCTGCGATCAAATCCAAGGAAAAGGCCCAATCAGACCTTGGCCAAAAAATCGTAACGCCAGTCCTTGGGGCCGCGAAATTCTATCCGGCAGACGCCTATCACCAAGATTATTCAAAAAGCAAAAAGATCGTCGTCACCCGCTTTGGCCCGAAATCAAAGGCCAACGCCTATAAGGCCTATCGAAATGCCTGTGGCCGTGATCAGCGCGTCAAAGAGCTGTGGGGTTCAGCCGCACCATTTGCGGGTTAAATGCCAAAGTGATCCTGGATTTCCTTCAAATCCGGGATCACATCCGCTGTTCCGCGGCGCGTCACCATCAAAGAACCCGCCTTTAGGGCCAGATCAATCGCGGCGTGCATATCCATGCCACGATCCAATGCCGCAACAAGATATCCGGTAAACGTATCGCCCGCGCCAGTGGTATCAACCGCATCGGCGGGATAGGCATCAAACACCTTTTCCCCTGTGTTAGAGACCCATTTGCAGCCTTTTGCCCCTAGCGTCACAACAACATCTGAAATGCCCAGTGCCTCTACGGGTTTTCCTAACGCCTCGACAAGTTGTTCGGCTTCGACCTCGTTCAAAACCAGCAAATCAATCCGATCAAGGATACGCGCAATCGCCTCGGCCTCGAATGGCGCGGCTGCATAAGCAACCTTAAGGCCCAAGGACTGCGCAGTTGTTGCCGCGTATTCCTGACCATTGGTTTCATTTTGCATCAACAGGAAATCACCAGTTGATGCTTCGCTAAGGGCGCTGCCAATGATCGCTTCGGTTAGCTGAACATTCGCCCCTTGGAACAGGACAATGCTGTTTTCGCCAGAACCATCCACAACAATGTTTGCATGTCCTGTCGGGGTTTCAATCTGGGCGATATGTGGCGTGTCCACGCCGTATTCCAACAGCCGCTCAACCGTCCAACCTGCGTCGGGTCCGATTGCGCCGATATGTGAAACGCGTGCAGCTCCCCGCGCGGCCGCAACAGACATATTCGCGCCCTTACCCCCCAACCCAAAGCCATAGCTTTGGGCGGCGAGCGTCTCTCCCGCGATGGGCAAATGAGGAACCTCGTAAAAATTGTCGATGTTAATCGAGCCGAGGTTCCAGATCATCCGCCTACCTTACACGCTGCGAGGATCGCCATATTCAGAATGTCATTCGTCGTTGAGGTGGACGAAGCAATCTGAATGGATTGATCCAAGCCCGTCAGGATCGGGCCGATTACCGTAGCACCCGCCATTTCCTGCATCAGCTTAACCGAAATGCTGGAAGAGTGGCGCGCAGGAACAACCAGAATATTCGCAGGCCCCGTGAGGCGAGAGAATGGATAGTTCTTTTGGCTTTCGGCATTCATGGCAACATCAACGGTCATCTCGCCTTCGTATTCAAAATCAACACCGCGACTATCCAGAACCTGAGGCGCGAGGTGCATCTTTTCCGCTCTCTCCGAAACTGGATAGCCGAAGGTTGAAAAGCTAACAAAGGCAACCCGAGGCTCCAGCCCCAAATGCCGCGCAACACGTGCACCGCTTTCGGCGATGTTTGCCAGATCAACGGCATTGGGCCATTCGTGAACCAAAGTATCCCCAATCAACACAATCCGACCTTTATGAAGGACGGCTGTAATCCCAACAGCGCCGCCTTCGGCGTTTGCGTCAAACACATGGTTGATGCGGTCCAGAACATGGGCGGATTTGCGTGTAGCACCCGTAACCAATCCATCGCCATGCCCATGCGCCAACATCAGGGATGCAAAAACGTGGCGATCACGCGCAGCTAGGCGGTGGATGTCTTTGCGGTCAAAACCGCGACGCTGAAGGCGTTCGTAAAGGTAGGATTTATACAGGTCCAAATGCTGGGTCTTGGCCGCGTTCACGACCTCCAATTCACGGGTTGCATCGCCCATGCCAGCGGCGATCAATTTTTCTTTTACGTCTTCGGTGCGACCTACAACCAATGCCTTACCAAGACCCTGACGCTGATACATAACCGCAGCGCGCAACACCTTGGGATCGTCACCCTCGGCAAAGATCATACGGGCCTGATTTGCACGCGCACGCGCGTTAATGCCGCGCATGATGTTCGCAGTTGGGTCTAGGCGAGATTTCAACCCCTCTTCATAGGCTTCCATGTCGATGATCGGGCGGCGCGCGGCACCTGTGTCCATACCCGCTTTGGCGACAGCAGGTGGAATACGGTGAATAAGGCGCGGATCAAAAGGCGTGGGGATAATATAATCACGACCAAAGCTAAGGTTTTTGCCATAGGCCAGCGCAACTTCATCAGGCACATCCTCGCGGGCGAGGTTCGCCAATGCATGGGCGCAAGCGATCTTCATCTCGTCGTTAATCGCACGGGCGTTGATATCAAGCGCACCGCGGAACAGATAGGGAAAGCCCAAAACGTTGTTCACCTGATTGGGATAGTCGCTGCGCCCTGTTGCAACGATTGCATCCGCGCGAACGGCGTGTGCCTCTTCGGGGGTGATCTCTGGATCGGGGTTGGCCATAGCAAAGATCACAGGATCATCCGCCATGCTGGCAACCATCTCTGGCGTGACAGCACCTTTGACAGAAACGCCTAGGAAAACATCCGCACCAACCATCGCCTCGGCGAGGGTTCGTGTTTTGGTGTCTGCTGCGTGGGCAGATTTCCATTGGTTCATACCTTCGGTACGGCCCTGATAAATCACACCTTTCGTATCACACATAATGCAGTTGTTATGCTGCGCGCCCATCGCCTTGAGCAGCTCAAGGCAGGCAATCCCAGCCGCACCTGCGCCGTTCAGAACAATCTGAACGTCTTCGATCTTTTTCCCAGACAGTTTCAGCGCATTCAAAAGGCCAGCGGCACAGATAACAGCCGTACCGTGCTGATCATCGTGAAAGACTGGGATATCCATCTCTTCCTTGAGACGTTGTTCGATGATGAAACACTCGGGCGCTTTGATATCTTCTAGGTTGATCCCACCAAACGTCGGGCCCATCAGTTTTACCGCGCTGATGAAGGCTTCAGTGTCTTCGGTATCCAGTTCCAAATCAATGCTGTTCACATCGGCAAAGCGTTTAAACAGGACCGCCTTACCTTCCATCACCGGCTTGGACGCCAATGCGCCCAAGTTTCCCAAACCCAAAACGGCTGTCCCGTTTGAGATAACAGCAACAAGGTTCCCTTTGTTGGTATAATCATACGCCAACTGGGGGTCTTCGGCGATCGCTTCGCAAGGAACAGCAACACCAGGAGAATAAGCCAAAGACAGGTCGCGCTGCGTTGTCATCGGGACAGTGGCGGTGATTTCAAACTTGCCCGGTGTTGGGTCAAGGTGGAAGGCAAGCGCCTCTTCGGCTGTTACTTTTGTTTTGGTCACGGGTTGGCACTTTCGTTTTGTTTCACCCGTCATAACGGTCTGCGCCGCTCCGCACAATCACGCTACGAAGCGAACCCACTCGTGATTGCTAACAAAAGCCTCATATCTGTCCGGAAAATCACGTTCGAGAAGGGAAAGAGCCCAACGTACAACTTGTGGTCTTTCACAACTGCTCGCGCACCAAAAGATGCGGATCAAAGTTTGCCACCTGTCGGTATCCGCCTCGAACGCGAGGTTAAGGGCCGCCAATTCAGATTTGGTTTCGCCCAGTTCCTTGTGACAGTCGGCTTTGAGCAGACATAAATCGAGGTTCCCGATAACGATATCGCTGTTCGCTTCAAGCAACTCAATCGCGCGCTGGCCAGCGCCACTGCGCAGCACGCGCCTAGACGTTTGCAACAAGTCTTCGGGTGTCAAAAATTCTGGCTGGTACCCCAACGCCGCCCCAATGAATGTCGCGATTTGGTCAACCGCGCTTTGGGATAGGCTGACGGGTACAATACCGTCCGTTTCAAACTTTGGCTCCAACAATGGATCATCCGCGTTGAAATCCGCAAAGAAGCTAACATAGCGACAATTCGAAGTATTCGCGATCGGCCAAAAGTCTTTCCAACGATAGCGAGCCGTTTGTAGCGTCCCTAGCTCGATGACAAATGCATCCGGATTAGCAAAAAGCATATTGGTGAATCCCGCACCATGGCACGAGATCATCACCTCGGCTTGTGCCATAATGGCGACTTGCTCTAACGGGGACAGGTCTTCGAAGGCTATTTTTTCAAAGCCAAGCGGTTTCAAGGCGCCCAAAAGCTCGTCTTCACCCTGCATTGGTCTGCTTCGGCTTCCACTATCGCTGCGCCCTACAAAAAACCGTTTGGGCAAATAGCTAAAGTCGTGACCCTCAATCGCTTTTAACGCCCGCGCGCGCAACGCAATCAGAACAGAGCTAACGGCATTCATGCCCAAGACCAGCTGCCCATCAGCGCTGCCGAGATCCAATTTGCCGCTGCCACGGGTTGTCAGTTCCTGTAAGCTTTCGATCTCGGCTTTTGGGGCCTGCGCCAAGGCGAACGTCATATCAAAGGCCGTCAACACAATGTTGTATTCCTTTGGAGCCCGCTCAAAGAAAACCCTACCCGCAAATTCAGGAAATAGCGCCGATACAAACCCCTCAACAAAGGCGCGGCGTTTCTCTTCCTTGTTTGGATAATGGAAGTACACATTTCCCTGAAAACCGACCTCGTCCAGAACAGACAGCTGAGACAGGGATTCAACGATGAAGTGGTAAAAGTTAAACGTGTTCCGACACTCGATTGCGAAATGAACATCGTTTTCCAGAAAAGTCCCCTCTATCGGAAGGGACTTCCCTTTGTTGCCATCTTGGCAGGCCGTGAAAAACGCGGCCAACTTTTCCTCTGGATCAAACGCCTCTTCTTCGTGTTCCCACCTATAAGCATTCAACAACCGAGTGCCCGAAGCCCCCGAAAGGATTAGCTTTCCACTAGCATAAAGGGAATTTTTTCGAAAATCCGCATTGTCGATTACAACCGGAACCGTATTAATTTCGACCGCCGAGCGAAGGGTTCTTTGTTTTCGTGCTGTATCAACAAAGGATCGAATCCGTTGATTTATCTCTGGGTAAGAGCTGACCGCAAAGCCCGAGATGGTAGCCAAAGGGCGTTCACGCCAGATAAATTCGGGCTTTTGCAACAGCTTAAGGCCCTCATCCTGCCAAGGGTTGAGGAACAGATCCTGAGGATCAGCGTTCAGATCAATTTTGTTTCTCACAGGCTCGGCGTCTCTTAGGGGACTTTTTACACACCTTTGTATCACAATGGCGAAAACCGTCTACAACCATGGCCCCCTTTCCTACTCTCCTTTGGTTTTGTAAGGACAATACAATGCGAAGGAGACGCGGATGAGTGCAGGCAATGTTACACCGATGATGGCACAATATCTGGAGATTAAATCCGGATATCCAGATGCCCTTCTCTTTTATCGCATGGGCGATTTTTACGAGCTGTTTTTTGACGATGCCGTCGCGGCCGCCGAGGCGTTAGACATCGCGCTAACGAAACGGGGCAAGCACAACGGCGACGACATCCCGATGTGTGGTGTCCCCTTTCATGCAGCCGAAGGTTATCTGCTTACCTTGATCCGAAAAGGGTTTCGCGTCGCCGTGGGCGAGCAGCTGGAAACGCCAGCAGAAGCCAAAAACCGCGGCCACAAATCCGTTGTTAAGCGTGACGTTGTTCGCCTTGTTACGCCTGGCACGTTGACCGAAGAATCCCTTCTCGAAGCGCGCAGACATAACTATCTGGCTGCCTTTGCCGAAGTGCGTGATGAACATGCCTTGGCTTGGGTGGATATCTCAACCGGTGCTTTTCATGTGATGACCCTACCCCTTGTTCGGCTTGGTCCTGAACTCGCTAGGTTGTCACCTTCTGAGTTGTTGGTTGCGGATGGGGATAGTGAAAATTTCCGCGAGTTAGAGACTGAATTTGGGCTATCTCTAACGGATTTGGCGCGGGCCAGTTTTGACAGCACCGGTGCGGAGAAACGGATTTGTTCGCTCTTTTCGGTCTCTTCCCTAGATGCATTTGGAAACTTCACCCGTGCTGAAATCTCGGCGATGGGTGCATTGATCGAATATCTGGATTTGACGCAAAAGGGAAACCTGCCCCTGCTGCGCAAACCCATTAAAGAAACCGAAGCCCGAACCGTTCAGATCGATGCTGCCACCCGCAGGAACCTTGAATTGACCCATGCGCTAACCGGCGGGCGTGCGGGGTCTCTTTTGTCGGTAATGGATCACACTGTTACAGCTGTTGGCGCGCGCCTGTTGGAGCGTCGAATTTCCAGCCCTTCGCGCGTGTTAGAGACGATTCACGCCCGTTTGGATGCCGTTGATTTTGCCGCGTCAAACGCACGCGTCGCGCAAGATATTCGCGAGCGACTGCGCGCTGTGCCTGATCTTGAACGCGCGTTGTCGCGTCTTTCGCTGGATCGGGGTGGTCCACGTGATCTGGCGGCCATCCGAAACGGTATTTCCGAAGCCGCCTATCTGAATGAAACCCTCGCGCAACATGAGCTACCTCAACTGCTCGCCACTTCTGTGTCTAACCTTGCTGGCCACGATGATTTGGTTGCTTTGTTAGACGAAGCGTTGATTGCCGAACCGCCATTACTGGCCCGTGACGGCGGGTTTATCGCATCAGGTTATCGCGAAGATCTGGACGAAGCACGGCAGCTTCGCGATGAAGGCCGCAGTGTGATCGCCGCAATGCAGGCTGACTTCATCACGCAGACCGGAATTACCGCATTAAAGATCAAACATAACAACGTTCTTGGGTATTTCATCGAAACCACAGCGACCCATGCGGAAAAGATGCTTTCGCCGCCGCTTTCAGATACGTTTATCCACCGCCAAACCACGGCCAATCAGGTTCGCTTTACGACGGTAGAACTTTCCGAGCTTGAGACCAAAATCCTCAACGCAGGCAACCGCGCTGTTGAGATTGAAAAAACACTATATCAGAGCCTAAGACAGGCCATTCTGAAGAAATCTGGTGAAATCGGCAGCACTTCGGCCGCTCTGGCTGAACTGGATTTGGCAACGGCTTTGGCTGATCTGGCCCAAGCGCAAAATTGGGTGCGTCCGACGGTTGATGGCTCTCGTGCCTTTGACATTCAAGGTGGCCGCCACCCCGTAGTCGAAGCAGCATTGGCCCAGCAATCGGGTACACCGTTCGTGGCAAATGATTGCAACCTAAGCGCTGATAGTGACGCAGCGATTTGGCTGCTCACTGGTCCGAACATGGCGGGTAAATCCACCTATCTTCGCCAAAACGCTTTGATGGCGTTGATTGCGCAAATGGGCAGTTTTGTTCCGGCCCGCTCCGCCCATATCGGGTTGGTCAGCCAATTGTTCAGCCGCGTTGGCGCATCGGATGATCTGGCCCGTGGGCGTTCAACCTTTATGGTCGAAATGGTCGAGACCGCCGCGATCCTGAACCAAGCCGATGATCGGGCGCTGGTTATTTTGGATGAAATCGGGCGCGGCACGGCAACCTATGACGGCTTGTCTATTGCGTGGGCTACATTGGAACATCTACACGATGTGAACCGCGCGCGCGCCCTGTTCGCGACCCACTATCACGAGATGACCGCACTGGCGGGAAAACTGGACGGTGTGGATAATGCCACTGTCACGGTCAAGGAATGGGAAGGCGAAGTCATCTTCCTGCACGAAGTGAAAAAAGGGGCGGCTGATCGATCATACGGTGTTCAGGTTGCGCAGCTGGCTGGTTTACCCGAGCAAGTGATCGCGCGTGCGCGTGTCGTGTTGGAAGCATTGGAAAAAGGCGAGCGCGAAGGCGGTGCCACCCAAAAAACGCTGATCGACGATTTGCCGCTGTTTTCCACAACTCCTGTCGCGCCACCTGCCCCAGCTAAAGAATCCGCCGTTGAACGTCTGGTCCAAGACATTCTTCCAGATGATCTGTCCCCACGCGAAGCGCTGGACCTGATCTATCAACTAAAAGAGGCGGCCAAAACCTGACCGCCCCTTTCAAATTTCAATAGCCACTGAAGAACGGGGCCTATCAGCCAGGTGTCGAAGAAACGCCAACCTGCGCAGGGCGCAACAAACGGTCATGCAGCATGAACCCTTCGGCCGCGACCTGAATGATGTCGCCCGCTTTGGTATCTGGCACCGGTGCTTCGAACATTGCTTGGTGCAGTTTCGGATCAAAGCGATCACCAACTTCTGGCGCGATCGGTGAAATGCCGTGTTTTTTGAAAACCGACAGCAGCTCGCGCATGGTTAGTTCGATACCTTCCAGCAAAGGACCGGAAATCGTCCGCTGTTCTTCGGTTGCTGCTTCTAGGGCACGTTTCATGTTGTCATGAACGGACAAGATATCGCGCGCCAGTTTAGAACCGCCATAGTTTTCGGAATCACGACGATCCTTTTCGGAGCGTTTGCGCGCATTCTCTGCGTCAGCCAGCGCGCGCATAAAGCGGTCTTTATACTCGTCACGCTCTGCCATGACTTCTTCAAGAGCCAGTTCGCCCTCGTCTATCTCTTCCATCTCCGAGGCATATGCTTCTGCTTCTGCCGCTTCGGGATCATCTAAAAAATCGTTTGGGTCTGCCATCTTCCACCTCTAACTCCGATCGGAAATCAATTTCCCAACCAGTTGCGCCGTGTAGTTCACAATCGGCACGATACGTCCATAATTCAGGCGAGTCGGTCCAATTACACCAACCGCGCCAATAATCTTTCGATCAGCGTTCATATAAGGCGAAACCACCAAAGATGAACCCGAAAGTGAGAAAAGTTTGTTCTCTGAGCCAATAAAAATGCGAACCCCGTCCCCATCTTCGGCAAGTTCCAAGAAATCCGCGATATCTCGCTTGCGTTCAAGGTCGTCAAATAGCGTGCGAACCTTTTCCAAATCCTGAACTTCGCCGCTTTCAGTCAAAAGATTTGCCCGCCCTCGGACGATCAAACGTTCGGGATGTTCCTCGCCGCTTTCCCAAATCACCAGCCCGCTTTCGACCAGCTCAGCGGCCAAAGCATCAATCTCCTGACGCCGCTTGTTCATTTCCAATTTGATCGTCCGCTGAAGCTCACTCAGCGTTTTGCCTTCGACCAATGAGTTCAGAAAATTCGCGGCCTCACGCATCGAGCTGGGCGTTTGCCCAACGGGAGGCGTGAACAGCCTGTTTTCCACATGCCCATCCGAAAACACCAAAACAGCCAATGCGCGATCAGGGGCAAGCGACACAAATTCGATATGGCGGATCGGTGCCTCGTGTTTGGGGGCCAGAACCAATGACGCGCCATGGGTTACGCCAGATAGGGCCGTTCCCAAACGATCCAAAATCCCGCCAACGTCATCTTCGTTACGCCCCAAGGTGGCATCAATCTGGGCGCGATCATTGTCGTCGGGGTTTCCGACCTCTAGCAGCCCATCCACAAACATTCGCAAACCCATTTGCGTAGGAATGCGTCCCGCACTCACATGGGGGCTGTCCAACAGGCCGAGATGCTCAAGATCCTGCATAACATTGCGGATCGTTGCCGCGCTGACTTTTTCAGAAAAATCGCGGGTCAGCGTACGCGACCCCACCGGATCACCATTCGCCAGATACCCTTCGACCACGCGGCGAAAAACCTCGCGCGAGCGATCATTCATTTCCTGCAAAAGACCCGATGTATCTGTCATGCGCCCACATTAAAGCTGCAGGGGTTGCATCCGCAAGGGATCGGACGGTATCCCGAAGGCTAAATCAAACAAAAGGAATATCCCATGCGCCCATCCGGTCGGAAACTAGACGAAATGCGCGACGTATCCGTGGAAGTCGGTTTTACCAAACATGCCGAAGGCTCTGCGTTGATCAAAATGGGCGATACCCATGTTCTTTGTACCGCAACGATTGATGAACGCGTTCCGCCTTTTATCAAAGGCTCTGGTTTGGGTTGGGTCACAGCAGAATACGGCATGCTGCCGCGCGCGACCAACACGCGGATGCGCCGCGAAGCAGCCATGGGCAAACAAGGCGGCCGTACGGTCGAAATTCAGCGCCTCATCGGTCGCTCGCTGCGGGCGGGTGTTGATCGGGTTGCATTGGGCGAACGTCAAATCACCATCGACTGTGATGTTTTGCAGGCCGATGGCGGAACGCGCTGCGCATCGATCACAGGCGGCTGGATCGCCCTGCGCCTTGCCGTTAACAAATTGATGAAAGCTGGCGATGTCATCACCGACCCGATGGTTGATCCGGTGGCGGCAGTCAGCTGCGGTATCTATGCGGGACAGCCTGTTCTGGATCTGGATTACCCCGAAGATTCCGAAGCTGGCGTTGATGGTAACTTTATCATGACCGAAAGCGGCCAGATGATCGAAACCCAGATGAGCGCCGAAGGATCTACCTATTCACGCGCGCAAATGAACGAACTGCTGGACCTCGCTGAAAAAGGCATTTCCGAACTTACCGCGATCCAGAAAGCGGCCTGCGCATGAGCCGAAAATTTGAAGGGGACCGCATTCTGATTGCCACGCATAACGCTGGCAAACTCGAAGAGATGAGCGAGCTTTTCGCGCCCCTTGGCATCACCGTTGTTGGTGCCAAGGAGATGCAACTGGAAGAGCCAGAAGAAACCGAAGATACATTCATCGGCAATGCACGGATCAAAGCGCATGCCGCGGTAAAAGCAACGGGCCTCCCTGCCCTTGCCGATGATAGCGGCATTCAGGTCGCAGCGTTGGATAATGCACCAGGTGTTTATACGGCAGATTGGGCAGAAACGCCCAATGGCCGCGATTTCATTATGGCGATGAATAAAACCCATGATCTTTTGGAACAGGCCAACGCCCCTCACCCACGGGCAGCGCGTTTTTGTGCGACGCTTGTTCTCGCTTGGCCGGACGGGCATGACGAAGTTGTTGAGGGTTTTGTTGACGGAACCTTTGTCTGGCCCATGCGCGGTGAAACGGGCCACGGATACGATCCAATTTTCCAGCCCTTGGGTGAAACCCGCACCTTTGCCGAGATGAGCCATGATGAAAAGAACTCTATGAGCCACCGCTCGGACGCGTTCAAAAAACTTCTCTCCCAGTGTTTTGAGTGAGACAGGACATGGCCGAAGATTGGCAACAAGGCGGTTTTGGGATTTATATCCATTGGCCGTTTTGTGAGGCGAAATGCCCCTATTGCGATTTCAACAGCCATGTCTCCCGCAGCATTGATCAGGCGGCATGGAAAGCCGCCTATCTTTCCGAACTGAAACGCTATGCAATCGAAACGTCTGGCCGAACGGTAACATCCGTTTTCTTTGGCGGCGGTACTCCCAGCCTGATGGACCCTGAAACAGTTGCCGACGTCATCGCGGAAATCAAACGCCTTTGGCCCACGGCCAATGATCTGGAAATCACCTTAGAAGCAAATCCCGGTTCTGTTGAGGCTGGCAGGTTTGTGGCCTATCGCGACGGCGGCGTTTCACGGATCTCGATGGGGATACAGGCCCTCAACGATACTGACCTGAAAAGGTTGGGCCGAATTCATACGGTCTCCGAGGCATTGGCAGCCTTTGACATCGCCCGAAATACATTCGAGCGGGTTAGTTTTGATCTGATGTATGCCCGTCAAAACCAAACCCTGCGCGATTGGGAAGCAGAGCTAAAACAGGCTCTAACCTTATCAATAGACCATCTTTCACTCTATCAGCTCACAATCGAAGACGGCACCGCATTTGGTGATCGATACGCTTTGGGAAAGCTAAAAGGCCTGCCCGACGAAGATCTAGGCGCCGATATGTTTGATCTAACACAAGACATCTGCGGCAGCGCTGGAATGCCAGCATATGAGGTTTCCAACCATGCATCAGACAGCGCCCAATCGAGGCATAATCTGATTTATTGGCGGTATGGTGATTATCTGGGGATTGGGCCTGGTGCGCACGGACGCCTCACCATAAATGGCAGCCGTCATGCCACCATCTGCTATAGTAATCCTAAACGGTGGTTAGACGCGGTTGCCAAAGAGCAGCCAGAACAAAGCAGAGAAACGCTCCTTAAATCTGACGAAGCAACTGAATTTCTCTTGATGGGTATGCGTTTGCGAGACGGAATTGATCTAAACCGCTATGAAAACCTGTCTGGCAAGCCTGTAAACGCGCAAACCATAACCCATCTTGAAAAGATCGGGATGGTTCACGCGTCAAAAGACAGATTAATTGTTTCAGATCAAGGCTTTAAGGTACTTAATTCAGTCATTTCCGAAGTGCTGAACGGTTAGGTCGCGCTCAACAATCTGCAAAGCTCGTCCAGCTCATCCAAACTCTTGTACTGAACCGTAAGCTGGCCATTTTCTTGACCCGGCTTGTGCGAAAGGCGCACGTTCATTCCAAGGTTCGCAGAAAGATCGCCTTCTAAGGCTTTGGTATCCGCGTCTTTTTCCTCAGAATTATCAGAGCCTGTTGGTTTTGGCTTTGCGCCGCCTGACAGTTCTTTCTTGACCAGAGCTTCTGTGGCACGAACAGAAAGCCCCCCCTTGATAACCTGCTGCGCCAGTTTCAAAGGATCCTGCGCAGGGATAAGCGCCCTAGCATGGCCCGCGCTCAGTTTACCTTCTCTTAAAAGCTCGAGAACAGACATCGGAAGATTTAGAAGGCGAAGAAGATTGGCAATGTGACTACGGCTTTTACCCAGCGCTTCGGCCATTTTCTCTTGTGTATGGCCGAATTTCTCCATCAGCTGCTTGTAACCGGCTGCTTCTTCGGCAGCATTCAGGTCTGCGCGCTGAATATTTTCGATAATCGCAACCTCAAGCACTTCGATATCGCTGAATTCCCGCACAATTACGGGTAGCTCATGGAGCTGGGCCATTTGCGCAGCCCGCCAACGGCGCTCACCCGCGACAATCTCATAGTTTCCGCTGCTAAGGGCACGGACGATCAAAGGCTGTAAGACACCCTTTTCCTTAATCGACGCTGCAAGATCATCCAGATCATCCTGTACAAACTGCTTTCGGGGTTGATCTGGATTTGGGGCAATCCGTTCTATTGGAACCAATTGATCCGCAGCAGCCGGGCCTTTGGCCGCAACCGTTTCCGTTTCATTCACATCAGCCATCAACGCAGACAAGCCTCGACCTAGTCCGCGTTTGCGTTCCTGCTTATTCGACATTTTGGACCTCTTTCGTTGCAATTTGATTATTCGTCATCAGTTCTTTCGCTAAATCGCGATAGGCTTGCGCGCCTTTCGACTGGCTGTCGTAGCCCAAAACAGGCATTGCAAAGCTAGGAGCTTCACTAACTCGGACGTTTCGGGGGATCATCGTCTTAAAAACCAAATCCCCAAGGTTATCTCTGGCGTCCTGTTCTACCTGCTGGGACAAGTTATTTCTACGATCGTACATGGTCAAAACCACCCCTTCGATCCGCAGATCCTTATTTCCTGTCTGCCTAACTTCGCGAATTGTCAGCATAAGCTGGGAGAGACCTTCGAGCGCAAAAAATTCGCTCTGCAAAGGAACCAAAACGGAATCTGATCCGATCATAGCATTTACCGTCAACAGGTTGAGAGACGGTGGGCAATCAATCAGGATATAACTGAACCCGAACGTATCCATTTGGGTTTGACGCAAGGCATCATGCAACAGAAAGCTACGCTTTTCATTCGATAAAAGCTCAAGGTCAGCTGAGCTGAGATCTACTGTTGCTGGAACAATGAACAGGTTCTCCGTTTCAGTTTTCTGAATAACTTCTCCTAGATCAATGTCCTCTAACAAAAGCTCATATGTGGTGAATTCACGATTATCTAGCCCGATACCTAGACCAGTTGATGCGTTACCCTGCGGATCTAGGTCGATCACCAAAACTTTTTGACCTTGCTCGGCCAATGCTGCTGCGAGATTAATGGTTGTTGTGGTTTTCCCCACGCCCCCCTTTTGGTTCGCAACTGCAATAATCTTTGGACCTTGCGGTCTGGATAAGTCAGGCACGCGATAACTCCTTGATCTTTAAAATTGTGGCTTCGGGGTTGGTCTCACTCTGAATGACTTCCATCTGATAGGTCCAGTTTTCGCTGGCCTCATCATGCTCTTTTTCCCAATTTGCACCCTTTGGAAACAGCGCTATGCCATCAGCGGATAGGTGCAGTTCGGCAAAGGCCAATAACCCGTCCAAACTATCAAGTGCCCGAGCAGACAGTATTTTCGCATTCAGAGGTGCAATTTTTTCGACCCGTTCGGCATGAACTTTGACATTTAGGCCTAATTCGCGTGCTGCTGTTCGAAGAAACGCACATTTTCGCTGATCGCTATCAATCAAAGTAAAGGAACGATCTGCGTTTTCCCTTTTTGCGAGGATCGCCGCAACAATCCCCGGAAAGCCGCCCCCACTCCCAATATCAAGCCAATCCCCGTTATCAGGTGCAAGGCTGTATATCTGGATAGAATCCACAATATGCCGTTCCCAAATTTGGCCAGCATCTTTAGATGAAACAAGATTTATCTTCTTCGTCCATTTCTGAACGAGAGCTTCATAAGCTCGAAGCTGCTCCATTGTTTCACGTGAAACATCTTTCAGGCTATCAGTGATCATCAGGCTGATTTCTTCCCATGTCCCCTGCGTATCATCGCAAGTATCAACGTCAAAGCAGCTGGCGTCATACCATCCAAACGCGCCGCCTGAGCCAGGTTTTCCGGTTCAGCTGCTTTAAGCTTGGATTTCAGTTCGTTAGATAAACCATCTATCCCATCGTAATCAAAGGAATCTGGTATCTTTTCAGCTTCATCTTTGCGCAGCAAGGCCACATCCTTTGCCTGACGGCTAATGTAATTGGAATATAGGGCATCTTTGGACACTTGATCTGCAATTTTTTCGTCGACAGTGACAAGATCACTATTCAAAGACCGGAGATGTTCAAAATTCACATCCGGAAAGGACAGAAGTTGGAAGCCAGTTCGTCTTTGCCCATCCTGATTAATGGAAATACCAACGGATTTTGCCTCTTTCGGGGTGAACGTTTTCGCTTCCAAAATACCACGGCAGGTTTGAAGGTCTTCCATCTTTTGCAGAAACGCTACTCGCCGATCATGCGACACACAGCCAAGCTCAATACCCATTTCTGTAAGGCGCTGGTCTGCGTTATCAGCCCGTAACGAAAGACGAAATTCAGCACGAGAGGTGAACATTCGATAGGGTTCAGCAACGCCACGTGTTGTCAGATCATCAATCATAACGCCGATATAGCTATTGGTACGGCTAAAAATCACGGGTTCCTTGCCAGAAACAGCCAATGCAGCATTCAAACCAGCAACCAACCCTTGGGCGGCGGCCTCTTCGTAACCTGTTGTGCCATTTATCTGCCCAGCAAGGTACAAACCCGGGACAGATTTAAGCTCCAACGTCTGGCTTAGTACCCGTGGATCAACGTAGTCGTATTCAATCGCATAACCTGGCTGGAGAATTTCGACCTTTTCCAAGCCAACAATGGACCGAACATATTCTTCCTGCACCGAAACAGGGAGCGAAGTAGATATCCCATTCGGATATATAGTCGGATCATCCAAGCCTTCCGGCTCTAAAAAAACCTGATGGGATTCTTTATCCGCAAAACGGACAACTTTATCTTCAATCGAGGGACAATATCGCGGTCCAATGCCATCAATATGCCCACCGTACATAGCAGAACGCGAAAGATTTTCGCGAATAATATCATGTGTCTTTTGGTTCGTGTGGGTAATTCCACAGGATATTTGCTGTGCTTCTGCTTTTGTTGACATAAACGAAAACAAAGTCGGGACGTCATCAGCGGCCTGCATATCCAGCCCATCCCAATTGATGGTTCTGCCATCCAACCGTGGAGGAGTACCCGTTTTAAGCCGGCCAAGGCCTAGGTTAAAATCGTCCATTCTTTTAGCAAGCTTAGCAGAAGATGGGTCCCCCATTCTGCCGCCCTCTTTTTGGACGTCACCAATGTGAATAACACCTCTTAAAAAGGTTCCTGTCGTTAAAATCACAGCGGCCGAGGGGTGTTCGGAACCATCAGCTAGTTCCACGCCAGATACTCTTTCCCCATCCATCAGGAAATCAACTACCTCACCCTCGATTATTGTGATCAAGGGATGGGCTTCAATTTCCTCTAACATCGCCGTTTGATAGAGCTTTCGATCTGCTTGTGTCCTTGGCCCTTGCACCGCTGGGCCTTTTCTTCGGTTTAATAACCTGAATTGAATCCCAGACCGATCAGCAACCCGTCCCATAACACCATCCAAGGCGTCAATTTCTCGAACAAGGTGACCTTTCCCTAAGCCCCCAATTGCCGGATTGCATGACATGACCCCTATCGAGTCTTTTGTCATCGTCGCCAAAGCCGTTCTTTTACCCATCCGTGCAGCAGCATGGGCTGCCTCAGCACCTGCATGACCTCCACCAACAACAATGACATCAAAATGTTTCACGTGAAACAATCCCTACTTACCAATACAAAAGCTCGAGAATATCTCATCTAGCAGATTCTCCGTATCAATGCGACCAACTAAGACCTCCAAGGCATGAATTCCCAAGCGAAGTTCCGCCGCTGCCAAATCATAAAAATCAGGACCCCGATCAAGCAATCCTATGGCCGTTAAAAGACCACCTCTTGCGTCCTGCATTGCACGCGCATGCCGTTCATGCGTGGCTAAACCTGCGCCTGACGCCTGTTCTTCCAGAATACCTTGGATATTTTCCAGAGTTTCCTCTATCCCCTTACCCGTCTTTCCCGATATTGAAGGATAAGGCTCATCGGTTAAATCTCCTTTTGAATACAATATGATATCGCATTCTTTAGGCTCAAATGGTGGGTTATCCCCGCTATCCAAAAGGAAAATCCTCAAATCAGCATCATTCGCCCGCCTAAGAGCCAATTCAACGCCCAATGTCTCAATCTCATCTTCGCTTTCCCGAATACCGGCGGTATCTAGCAGCGTCACTGGTAGGCCCCCAATATCCATTCGAACTTCGATCACATCACGGGTCGTGCCCGCCACATTAGACGTGATCGCTGCCTCTCGGCCAGCTAAACGATTTAGCAATGTCGACTTACCCACGTTAGGGGCGCCAATGATAGCAACCTCAAAACCTGTGCGTATTCTTTCAGCCGACTTGGTGCCTTTGATCTCTGCTTCTAGCTCGTGATCGACCTGTTGAAGTAGAGCGCGGACCTCGTCACTGACGTCGACAGGAACCTCTTCATCAGCAAAATCAATGGTCGCTTCCATCAGCGCAGCCGCACGGATCAATGACCTGCGCCAATCATCTACTTTTGACCCTAATACGCCTGATAGAACACGGAGAGCTTGTTTTCTTTGGGCTTCTGTTTCCGCTTCGATGAGGTCAGCCAGCCCTTCGACCTGCACCAAATCCATCTGGCCATTATCCAAGGCGCGCCGCGTAAACTCTCCCGCTTCCGCTAATCGCGCTCCGTCAAAACTTCCGAGCAAATCAAGAACACGGCGCATGATTGCGATACTGCCGTGCAGGTGAAGTTCGACAACATCTTCACCTGTAAAGCTATCAGGCCCGTCAAATCGCAAAACAAGCGCCTGATCTATATACTCCCCAGCAGTATCCCGCACCATTCTAAGCGCAGATGAACGCGCCTCAGGCAACTTCCCAACCAGATCGGTACAGATTTCATGGGCCAACGGACCAGAAACCCGCACAATGGACACCCCTGCGCGGCCCAGTGCGGTAGCTTGGGCGAAAATAGTATCCATAGACCTAAGCCTTTGAATTTATGTGTTAATTACGTATTCATCGAGTCGAAGAAGTCTGAATTTGTCTTGGTCTGTTTCAGCTTCGAAATCAGGAATTCAATCGCATCCGTTGTCCCCATTGGGTTGAGGATACGACGCAAGACAAATGTCTTTTGCAGGTCAACCTTGTCGATCAGCAGGTCTTCTTTCCGCGTACCCGACTTCAGAATATCAATCGCAGGGAAGACGCGCTTGTCGGCAATCTTACGATCCAGAATGATTTCCGAGTTACCAGTACCTTTGAATTCTTCAAAGATCACTTCGTCCATCCGTGATCCTGTATCAATCAGCGCGGTTGCAATGATTGTCAGCGATCCACCTTCTTCGATGTTACGGGCAGCACCAAAGAACCGTTTAGGGCGCTGCAGAGCATTGGCATCCACACCACCTGTCAGAACTTTACCAGAAGACGGCACAACAGTGTTGAACGCGCGGCCCAGACGGGTAATCGAATCCAACAAAATGACAACATCGCGCTTGTGCTCGACCAGACGCTTGGCTTTTTCGATAACCATGTCAGATACAGCCACGTGGCGCGATGGCGGCTCATCAAAGGTAGAGGACACAACCTCACCCTTAACCGAGCGCTGCATGTCCGTAACTTCCTCTGGCCGTTCATCAATCAACAGAACGATCAAATAGCACTCAGGGTGATTTTTCTCGATCGAGTTGGCGATATTCTGCAACAGAACCGTTTTACCTGTCCGTGGCGGAGCAGTAATCAGCGAACGCTGGCCCTTACCAATTGGCGCAACCAGATCAATAATCCGCGCTGAACGGTCTTTGACCGTCGGATCATCTACTTCCATGTTCAGACGCTCATCAGGGTAAAGCGGCGTGAGGTTTTCAAACGCAACCTTATGACGGGCCTTTTCTGGTTCTTCAAAGTTGATTTGCGTAACCTGAGTAAGCGCAAAGTAGCGCTCGTTATCATCTGGGGCTTTAATCAACCCTTCGATGGTATCCCCAGTGCGCAAGGAGTGCTGGCGGATCATGTCAGGTGACACGTAAATATCATCTGGACCAGGAAGGTAGTTCGCTTCGGGAGAGCGCAAGAAACCAAACCCGTCTTGCAACACTTCAATCACACCATCGCCAGAAATTTCCCACCCCTCATCCGCGCGTTCGCGCAGAATTTGGAACATCATCTCGCCTTTACGCATGGTGGATGCGTTTTCAATCTCTAGCTCTTCGGCCATGGCCAGCAGGCTTTTCGGAGATTTCGCCTTTAGGTCGGCAAGATTGAGTTTCTCAAGTGTCATGAAAATATCCTTAGCCCCGCGATCATACGCTGGCTGGTCCGTCTGGAATGTAATTCGGGTTTTTCGATCCTCGGACGAGGTCGTGCAGTTTCTTTACGCGCCAGCAGGCAACCTGTCAATCTACGGCGCAATCAGAACTTAACCGTCACCGAGAATACGATGATAATCATAAGCAAGGTCGGAACCTCGTTCATCATCCTGTATTGGCGCCCTGTCACTGTGTTTTCGCCCCGTTGGAACCCCCGCATGCGGCGCATCAACCAGATATGGAAAACTGTCATTGCAATGACAGATGCGCCTTTCGTCCATGGCCAAATGTCACCCCAGTAAACAATACTGGGTGTTGCAACCAAAAGCAGACCAAACAGCCACGTCGACATCATTGCAGGATTCATGATGACCTTTGCCAGTTTGTATTCCATCATTGCAAAAATCTTGTGGGTCTTACCCTCTAGGCCGACCTGTTCCGTATGGTGAACCATTAAACGGGGAAGATAGAACAAGGCTGCCATCCATGAGATGACAGAGATGATATGAAAGCCCTTCACCCAAGGGTAGGCCATGATCAGAAAATCACCCATGTTGTTCACTCCGTTCCTTACCCTCTCTTTATAATAATAAAGAAAGAAAGAAAGATTGTTGTTTTAAGTAGGGAACGAGATTTCTGTGGATTAAATTCTTATCCCCAATTTCAAAGTTAAGCCCACAATGTTTCTCTGCATTGTTGATAACTCTAAAAATCGTATTTTATCTATTATAAAACAGATACTTGAAACTATGATAGTCAGAAGGGTTTGTGGAAAACTGAGTGTAGGAATTTTGTACAGGTGACCTTTTGAACATCAGAAATTGTCCTTTTCCACGGTGGAGGAAAGGCACAAAAACTCGCCGAAGGAATGTGGTTTTCCCCCACTTGAACCTGCAGGGCAAATTGCGGACAAGTTGTCATTAATAAATTCTTAGGATCATGCAGGAGTTATCCCCATGAGTGTCCACATCGTCCTCGCCTCTGGATCAACTATTCGGACCAAGATGCTTAGCCAAGCTGCGGTTTACCACAAGGTTCAGGTTGCGCGGGTTGACGAAGAGATGATCAAAGCGTCTCTCTTAGCCGAGGATCTAAAGCCCCGTGATATTGCGGATGCTTTAGCCGATTTAAAAGCAGCAAAGATCAGCGAAAAGAACCCCGGTTCTTTGGTCATCGGCTGTGATCAGGTGCTGGAACATAATGGTAATCTGCTGAGCAAGCCAGAAACCAAAGACCAAGCACTAGAACAGCTGAAATCGTTGCGGGGTGATCGCCATACGCTTTTGTCTGCGGCTGTCATTTATGAAGATGGAAAACCGCAATGGCGCCATATCGGTGTCGTTCGGTTGCGGATGCGTGACGCAAGCGATGATTACTTATCAGACTATGTCGAGCGGAACTGGCACAGCATCCAACATGCCGTAGGTGCCTATAAGCTCGAAGAAGAAGGTGTCAGGCTGTTCTCGCGCATTGAAGGAGATTACTTTAATGTTCTTGGCATGCCTTTGCTGGAAATCCTGAACTACCTTACGTTGCGAGGAGATATCGCCCAATGACCGAACTATCCCGTATTCCTTTGGCTGGGGTCATTGGCTCGCCGATTGCACATTCCAAATCTCCTCAGCTTCACCAACATTGGCTAAAGCACTATGGAATTGCTGGGCACTATATCCCTATGGATGTTTCGCCTGAAAATTTGGAAACCGTTTTGCGGACTCTCCCCAAGATGGGTTTTGTTGGTGTAAATCTGACGATCCCCCATAAGGAAAAGGTTATGGAAATCGCGGATCTGATCACAGATCGCGCGATCCTGATTGGGGCAGCTAACACGTTGATTTTTCGCAAAGACGGGAAAATTCATGCAGATAATACAGATGGTTACGGGTTTCTTGAAAACCTGAAATCTGGTGCACCTCATTGGAATCCGCGCTCTGGGCCGGCGGCTGTTTTGGGCGCTGGCGGTGCTGCCCGTGCGGTGATTTCATCGTTGTTAGAAGCAGGCGTTCCAGAGATCCTTTTGTCAAACCGCACGCGGGTTCGTGCAGAAAAACTGCAACAGGACTTTGGCAGCCGCGTGCGCGTTTATGACTGGGTCCAAGCAGGCAATATGGTTGATGATGCTTCTTTGTTGGTAAACACAACCTCTCTCGGCATGATTGGTAAAGCAGAATTGCGCGTACCGCTGGATGGGTTGCGGCCCGAAACAGTTGTGACTGATCTGGTCTATACGCCGCTAAAAACAAAGATGCTGACAACTGCCGAAGAATACGGATGCATCACGGTTGATGGTTTGGGCATGCTGCTGCACCAAGCCGTGCCAGGGTTTGAGCGTTGGTTTGGCCAGCGTCCCGAAGTTGACCGCGCCAGCCGAGCGGCGGCTTTGCGCTAATGTTTCTTTTGGGGCTTACCGGATCGATCGGTATGGGTAAATCGACGACGGCAAAGATGTTCCAAGAGCTGGGATGCGCTGTCTGGGACGCTGACGCGGCGGTCCATCGTCTTTATTCGAAAAACGGTCTGGCGGTTGAGCCGTTTTCAAAGGTTTTCCCTGAATCCTTCGTAAACGGCGAGGTTTCCCGCCCTGCCCTCAAACAAATCATCCAGAGCGATCCAAGCGCACTCAAAAGAATCGAAACCATTGTGCATCCTTTGGTCGCCAAGGATCGCGCTGATTTTCTGGCCGATGTTAAATCTGATATCGTCGTTCTGGATATCCCTCTTTTGTTTGAAACGGGGGGGGATGCAGCAATGGATGCAACCGCATGTGTATTTGTGGATGATGAAACGCAGGAAGCACGGGTATTGGAACGGGGCACGATGACCCGTGATCAGTTTCTGGCGATAAAAGCCAAACAGATGCCCGCCGCAGAGAAATGTGCAAAATCTACCTACGTTATTCAGACAGACACGCTTGAACACGCGACGTCGCAGGTTCAAAAGGTCGTTTCAACCATTCGGAGCCAGCTAAATGCGTGAGATCGTTCTTGATACGGAAACCACAGGGTTTGATCCGCAAACAGGTGACCGCATTGTAGAAATCGGCGCGGTAGAGCTGATGGGTCACGTGGCAACGGGAAAGACCTATCATCAGTATATCAACCCCGAACGCGAAATGCCTGCTGAAGCCTTTGAAGTACACGGCTTGGGGGATGAATTTTTACGGGATAAGCCCAAATTTGCAGCAGTAGGTCAGGCGTTTCTGGATTTTGTTGGCGACAGCAAGATGATCATCCATAACGCTGCCTTTGATATGAAATTCCTGAACTTTGAGCTGGCTAAAATGGGGCTGCGGCAACTCCCGTGGGAGCAGGCGATTGATACCCTCGCAATTGCGCGCAAAAAATTTCCCGGATCGCCATCGTCACTGGATGCTCTGTGCCGTCGCTTTGGCATTGATAATTCGTCCAGAACGCTGCACGGCGCCTTGCTGGATAGTGAAATTCTGGCCGAGGTCTACCTAGAGCTTATCGGGGGTAAGCAACCCGATTTCGGGCTGTCAACGCAGGCTGCCCCAAAAGCAGGTGAACCAAGCGCCGAGTGGTCGCCCCGCCCGCGGCCAACACCGCTTGCGTCACGTCTCAGTGAAAAAGAAAACGCCGCCCATGCTGAGTTTGTCAGCAAGTTGGGCGGCGATGCATTGTGGCTAAAAGACTAGGCTTTTATGCGTCAGCAGGAGCTGCTTCTGCCTGACGGCGCGCGATTTCGTTGCGGTAAAGCGAAACAAAATCAATGGTTTCCAAGTTCAGCGGTGGGAAACCACCGTCACGCGTTACATCGCTTACGATGCGGCGCAGGAATGGGAAAATCATGCGAGGGCATTCGATCAACAGAAACGGGTGCAACTGCTCTTCGGGAACGTCCTGAATGTCAAAGATACCGACGTAATCGATCTCTAGCGCGAAAAGCGTCGTGTCTGCGCCTTTTGCCTTTGAAGTTACGTTCAATTTGATCGCAGACTCATATTGGTTTTCGGCGCTGCGCTTTTTCGCATCAAGGTTCACCTGAACCTGAACATCAGGCTGCACGTCGCTAGGCGCACCTTTTTGAGCCATGATATTTTCAAATGACATGTCGCGAATGAATTGCCCCAAAACGCGCAGCTGCGGTGATGTTGGCGGTGTTGCTTCGGCCTCGGCCATAAAAGTCTCCTCTTTGGAGGTTGGAATATAATTGTGATGGCTTAACAGGTTGGGGCAAAGCGCTCAACGCCTTAGTTCTTTGTCCAGCCTGAGTTTCCGCGGGGTGCATCATCGTCTGGTATCTCGATAAATTCGCCATCAATCACATCACCCTGATGATCGTGACGATGGGGGCTAGAATGTTGGTTCATCCCAGCCGCTCCAAATGTTTGGATATTCACGCGGGCACGGATCGCCTGAAAAACTGCCGTTCTGACCCCCGGGATCAGCAGGGCAAATCCTACTGCATCAGTAAAAAAACCGGGTGTCAGCAAAAGAGCGCCTGAAAACAAAATCATCGCGCCATGAACCAAAGGTTCTGTCGGATCGCGCAGCTCTCCAAAAGAGCTTTGCAACTGCCCCAACGCTCTAAGTCCCTGACTTCGAACCAGATATGTCCCAGCGATCGCTGTCAAAATAACAATCAGCAACGTTGGCCAAAGGCCGATAAACCCGCCAACCTGAATGAACAACGCAATCTCGATCACCGGAACGGCGATAAATGCGATCAAAAGCCACATGTTATTATTTCCTTTCCTCAGGGCTACAGTGGACTTGAGCCCCCTTCACACCTACATAAGGTGCTCAGACGATTGTTTCCACGCCTAGCCTTCAAGAGGTCTCTATGAATTCGCCGCTTATCCAGCTTTTGGTGCTTGCCGCTATCGCAGTTTTTCTGATCCTGCGATTGAAAAACGTGCTAGGCACACGGGAAGGTTTTGAAAAGCCGCCTTTGCCTATGCAACCTGCACAGCGTAGTGGCCCAGCTTTTGAAGTGATCGAAGGGGGTCCGGATCTGGACATCACCGATCATTTCGACGAATCCACGCCACAGGCGAAGGCTTTGGCCCAGATGAAACGCATCGAACCTTCGTTCAATGTGACAGAATTTTTGGCAGGCGGTCGCAGCGCCTATGAAATGATCGTCATGGGCTATGAACGCGGAGAGCTGGACGACATCAAAGCGTTCTTGTCCGAAGATATCTATGAAAGCTTTGTTGACGGTGTCGCAGCGCGCGAAGATCAGGGTCTGACGATTGACGCTGAATTTATCGGTGTTCGTGAGATGGCGTTGGAAAACGTGACACTGGATTCTGACACAAACGAAGCTGAAATGACCCTTCGGTTTGTGGCAGAGTTGACACAGGCAGTCCGCGATAAAGAAGGCGAGATTGTTGAAGGCAGCATCACAGATGCTAAAAAGCAAAAAGATACGTGGGTGTTTGCCCGCATCATGGGCTCGGATGATCCGAATTGGTTCTTGGTTTCTACAGACGGGTAGTATGCGCATTCCGCATCAGTGCCATTATCGGGGCCTCGCTGTTAGCGGGGCCTTTGGCGTCTGAAGTCAAATACCAAGTCCTCTCCTTTGACGAGCTAGAAGGCTGGGCCGAAGACGACCATGCGGCGGCTTTGGAAACCTTCCTAAACACCTGCAAAGATATGAAAGACCCCGATTGGGGGGCGGTTTGTTCCTATGCTCAATCCGGCCCAGATCCACGGGAATTTTTCGAGCTGTTGTTTCGCCCTGTTGTGATGGATGACGGCAAAGAGGCTCTTTTCACAGGTTATTTCGAACCAGAGTTGGACGGTTCTTTGACCCGAACCGACAGGTACCGTTTCCCCGTCTATAAGATGCCGAAAGAGGCAAAAACGAACCGTCCTTGGCTACCGCGCCGTGAGATTTTGGAAAGCGGTGTGATGGATGGGCGCGGATTGGTCATCGCCTATGTCGATGATCCGGTTGAGCTGTTCTTTTTGCAAATCCAAGGGTCGGGACGCATTCGTCTGCCGAATGGCCAAGCAGTGCGTGTCGGGTATCGGGGGTCAAATGGGCACAACTATCGCTCAATCGGTCAGGAACTGGTGCGGCAGGGCATTTACCAACCCCATCAAGTCAGCGCGCAGGTGATCAAAAACTGGGTGCGCCGAAACCCTGTGGACGGCAAAGAGCTGCTTTATCACAATCCATCCTATGTGTTTTTTCGCGAGGTTAGCAAAGTCCCCGCACATAAGGGGCCGCTTGGCGCGATGAACAGGTCCATCACCACCATGCGCACGGTTGCGGTTGATCCATCGTTTGTGCGTCTTGGATCGCCCGTTTGGATCGAAAAGGATGGCAAGAAACCACTGCGGCGGTTGATGATCGCCCAAGACACGGGATCAGCGATCAAAGGCGCCCAGCGCGCCGATGTTTTCTTTGGCACAGGGGATGAAGCAGGCCGTGCGGCGGGTACCCTGCGCGATCCAGGTCGGTTGATCGTATTGATGCCGATCCAGCGCGCCTATGCATTGCTACCGGAAAGCGCGATATGAAACGGCGCGGGTTAACCGCCGAGGATCAGGAGCTGTGGGACCGTATTCGTGCAAATACCGAGCGGTTGGAGCGCAGCAACCTCGAGGTAAAACGCTTTGACGAAGAGATCAGCCAAACAGCACCAGAGCCGGGAAACATTCGCAAGGCAAAGTCGGTTATTCTGGGTAAACCCAGTGGTAAGGCCCGCGCGGCAGGTCATGATCTAGCACCGGCAATCCATGACCACATTCGTAAATCTCCGGTTCAGATGGACAACAAGTCCTTTGGTAAACTCAAACGTGGGAAGATGCGGCCAGAGGGTAAGATTGACCTGCACGGCATGACGTTAGAGCGCGCCCACCCTGCCCTGCTCAGCTTTGTGATGCGTTCGCATGCGCAAGGAAAACGTCTGATCCTTGTTGTGACGGGCAAAGGGAAACAGCGCGATGACGGCGGGCCAATCCCTGTCCGTTTGGGTGTTCTGCGGCATCAGGTTCCGCAGTGGTTGGCGATGCAACCGATGAAGTCAGTTGTGCTTCAGATTGCTCAGGCGCATGTCAGCCATGGTGGTGGTGGCGCATATTATGTGTATTTACGCCGCCACAGGTAGATCACGCTGATAGCGCAACACGCCAAGGCCAGCCATCACCGCGCCTATGAAATAGAAGATAGCAATCGGGATCATCTGGTCGGGGAAATTGACACCGTAATCAATGAACGCCCCCGTAATTCCTGGCCCGATTGCAGAACCAAAAACCATTAGGGCTGTGGCTGCAGCTTTGATCGCGCCTAGGTTTCGGGTGCCATAGAATACGGCCCAAAACGCAGCGGTTGCTGTGCCCTGCATCCCTTGCCCTACCCCAAAAATGACGAGCCCCACGCCAGCCATAAAAATCGTGTCCGCATAAGTAAGCACTAGAAACGAGACCCCAAAAGGGACCATCTGAAACGGCACAATCCATTTCACGCCAAACCGATCAATGGCCCATCCCGTGATGAAGGTGAACGTAATGCTGGCAATGGTATAGATCGGCATCAGCGCCACAAAGGCCCCAAGGCTCCATCCCTTTACCTCGGTCAGATGTACCTGTTGAAAGAACAATGCCGTCCCCCATGCTGCCGGACCCAAGACCAAAGGAATGAGGATGTAAAACAACGGATGGCGCAGCATTTGATTGCGGGTCCAATGCCGGCCCTGCATTCCTAGGCTTTGTGTTTCATCTGCCATGGATTGGGGGGTGCGCTCCTGTCGGAGTAACAGCTGAATAACAGGGATTAGGATGGCGATACACACGGCGGCGAATACCCAAAGGCTGCGCCAATGCCATGTGCTAAGAAGCGCAACAAAGGTTATCGGCAAAATCGCCTGCCCCGCAGCAAACCCCATCGAGGAAAGAGACAGCGCGCGACCACGCGCAGCCACAAACCAGCGCGACATTGCCACAGCCCCAAGTTGCGATAGCATACCCTGCCCCATCAAACGCAGGGCATAAACGACAAAGACCAGTAAGATTGCACTGGGGTTAACGGCCATGGCGATACAGGCAACCACCAGCAACACCATAACCCAAAGGGAAAGCTGCCGAACGCGGAACCGATCCGTCAGCGCACCGGCCCAGATCATTGTGACCGCCGACAGGGTTGTGCCGATGGTATAGATACCGCCCCACGCCCCATCACTCAGCCCAAAGGCCCCCTTAACCTCGCCTGCAAATAGCGAGATGAAATAGGTTTGCCCAAACGACGACGTAAAGGTGAGCAAAAAGCCCGCCAGCAAGAACAACCTGTTGGTGATGAGAAAACGAAAATACCCCATGCGCCTAGGTTGCAGGCGCATGGGGGAATGGAAAGGGGTTAAAGCACGTAGCGGCTTAGATCGGTTGATTTAACCAGCTCGCCCAGATTGGCGTCTACAAAACCAGCATCAATGGTGATCGCTTCGCCACTGCGATCCGGCGCGGAAAAGCTGAGCTCTTCGAACACCCGTTCCATCACAGTGTACAAACGCCGCGCGCCGATGTTTTCAACGGATTGGTTCACGTCAGCCGCGATCTTGGCCAGCGCGGCGATCCCTTCAGGGGTAAAGGTGACGTTTACCTCTTCGGTACCCATCAGCGCGGTGTATTGCAGCGTTAGCGCATTGTCTGTCTCGGTCAGGATACGCACAAAGTCTTCCTCGGTGAGGGCGCGCAGTTCAACCCGGATCGGAAGACGGCCTTGCAGTTCTGGCAACAAGTCAGACGGTTTGGCGATGTGGAAAGCGCCAGAGGCGATGAACAGCACATGGTCGGTTTTCACAGGGCCATGTTTGGTGCTGACAGTGGTGCCTTCGATCAGGGGTAACAGATCGCGCTGCACGCCTTCTCGGCTGACATCCCCGCCACGGGCATCAGCGCGGGTGCAGACTTTGTCGATCTCATCCAGAAACACGATGCCGTTTTGCTCAACCGCTTCGATTGCGGCGCGGGTGACTGTTTCGTCATCCAGTAGTTTGTCGGCTTCTTCGCCGATCAAAACATCATAGCTTTCCGCAACGGTCAGGCGCTTTTTCGTGGTGCGGCCGCCCATGGCTTTGCCGAACATATCGCCTAGGTTCATCATCCCTATGCCAGCACCAGGTTGTCCTGGAATTTCCATGGTCGAGAATGGGTTCGAGGTATCGGCGACTTCCAACTCGATGATGGTTTCATCCAATTGGCCGTCATGCAGTTTCTTGCGGAACATATCGCGGGTACCGCTGCGGGCATCAGGGCCAGCGATGGCGTCAATCACCCGATCTTCTGCGGCTTTTTGCGCGTTGGCCTTTACGTCTTCGCGCATGTGTTCGCGGGTCATGGCAATGGCGGCGTCCAGCAGATCACGAATGATCTGTTCAACGTCACGGCCAACATAACCAACTTCGGTAAATTTGGTGGCCTCGACCTTCAGGAACGGGGCACGGGCCAGCTTAGCCAAACGGCGCGAGATTTCTGTTTTACCAACGCCAGTGGGCCCGATCATCAGGATGTTTTTCGGGTAAACCTCATCCCGCAGATCGTCTGCCAGTTGTTTGCGCCGCCACCGATTGCGCAGCGCAACCGCAACAGCGCGTTTTGCGTCGTTCTGGCCAATGATAAAACGGTCCAGTTCGGATACGATTTCACGAGGAGTAAGGTCAGTCATGCTTTGATCTTTTCTACGGTCAGGTTGCCGTTGGTATAAACACAAATGTCTGATGCAATCTTCATGGCATCACGCGCGACGGTTTCTGCATCTCGGTCGCTGTCAATCAGGCCACGCGCAGCCGCAAGGGCAAAGTTCCCGCCTGATCCAATAGCGGCGATGCTGTGCTCGGGCTCCAGAACATCACCCGCGCCTGTAATAATCAGCAACTCGCTACCGTCAGTCACAATCAGCATGGCTTCGAGCTTCTGAAGATACTTGTCGGTCCGCCAATCTTTAGCCAGCTCAACGCTTGCCCGTGCTAGCTGCCCTGGCGTTGCTTCTAGCTTGGCTTCTAACCGCTCTAGCAGGGTGAATGCATCGGCTGTAGAGCCCGCAAAACCAACCACAACATCATAGCCACCTGGGCTGAGTTTGCGGACCTTGCGCGCAGTGCCTTTGATCACGGTCTGACCAAGGCTCACTTGCCCGTCGCCCGCAATCACGACCTCACCACCCTTTTTCACGCCGATGATGGTTGTACCGTGCCAACCGGGAAATTCGTCTTGTGTCATGATGCCTCCGTTTGTTGCATTCTATATGGCGTGGCAGGGCACGTGGGACAAGGGCAGCCCTTGTTGAACCTTGCGCTGGGCGTTAGCGTCCCGCGTATGAAAAAGGCTGAAACCATCACGTTTTATATGGAGCCAGAGCTGTGCAAAAGCGCGCAGTTGGGCAAACATAATTTCATTGGAAAGCTCTCCAATGTTCTGATGCGCGCTGGTCATCACATTGCTTTTGAGCCGTTTGATGCAGGCGGTGTACCTGCGGGGCGCGGGTGGTCCCTAAGCCATATTAAAACGCCACCAGATGCGCAGGGTTTGTGTTTTCGTCGCGCCTATCACTACCCATTCTGGCAAATCGAAAAAAGCGCCGAGCGGTGGTCGTGGGACGTGGCGCAAGCTCCGTTTACTCCAGACCCGAAACAGGCAACAGAAGCCGAGCGGTTTTACGGGTTTTGGCAAAACCGCCTGTTTTCGGATGCGCCAATATCCGCAGTGCGCAATGGGTTCGTCTATGTCGCATTGCAGGGAAAGCTGCTGGATCATCGCCCGTTTCAAATCTGTAGCCCGATTGACATGATCACCCATTGCCTTGCCCAGACGGACAAGCCGATCATCGCCGCCCTACATCCAAATGAGCGATATTCCAGTGCTGAAATTGAGGCCTTGGAAAGGCTAGAGGAAACCCATGATCGGCTGTCTGTTCAGATGGGCGGCATGGAGGAATTGTTGGCCGGATGCGATTATGTGGTAACCCAAAACTCTAGCGTGGCGTTCAACGGGTATTTTTTCGGCAAATCGGCGCTGTTGTTTCGCAAGGCAGATTTCCACCACATCGCGGTTCAGGCTGATCTGAAAGACCTAGCGACGGGTTTTGCCGAAGTGGAAAAGGCGACGCCTGACTATGCAGCTTATGTTCATTGGTTCTTACAAGAAAAGAGCATCAACGCAGGGCGCCCCGATGCAGAAGAACGCATTGCAGCCCGCCTAAAACATTTTGGTTGGCCAATATAAAAAGGGCGCCCCGTTCAGAGCGCCCTTTTCTATCTCACCGTTGAAACGGTTTAGATGGATTCTTCGATCCAGCTTTGCAGGGCTGCCTTTGGACGCGCGCCTGCCATGTTGGATACAACCTCACCACCCTTAAAGATGAACAAGGCAGGAATGCCACGAACACCCATCTGCGCGGGGGAGTTCGGGTTTTCATCAACGTTTACTTTGACGATCTTTACCTTGCCGTCCATTTCAGCGGAAAGCTCTTCCAAAGCTGGTCCGATTTGTTTGCACGGGCCACACCATTCAGCCCAAAAATCCACAACAACAGGGATGTCGGAATTTTTCACTTCGGTGTCGAATGTATCGTCTGTAACTGCAACGGTTGGCATAGAGCTCTCCATGGGTTCGGGTTTGATTGATACCTAAGAAGACGTATCGTCTGCGTCAAGGTAGCCGGTTCTTTCAAGTGCAGATGTCACAGTTTCGTGCGGCAATGACATCAATGATCCCGTTTGCGTCCACAAGATCGCTGTCTCAATTCGGTGATTAGGGTAAACCGCCTGCAACGCGTGGGCATAGGCACCCATTTGGCGCAATAACCCTTCAGGGCAATCGTTGGCAGTTTTTGGGACCGTTCGGTTTGTTTTAAAATCAACGGCAAGAATATAGTCATCCGCGACGATGAGGCGGTCAATGACACCATAAAGACGTTGTTCGCCCAATTCTGCTGTTATGGCAACTTCGGCCAAGGTATCGCTATGGAATACATGGGCCAAATCCGGATTTTCCAACACTGTTTTTGCTTCCTCCACCGCCGTCGCAGCCAAAGCAGGGTCGATGTGATTTAACAGTTGTTCCGATGCGGCATCCCATAGGGCTGGATCAACGGAAGCTAGGTTCTCCAACAGCATGTGAACCAAAGACCCGTATGCTTTGGCAGCCTCTTCATCCATTCCCGCCTCTCCTGCCAGCGCCTTTGCACCGCCCAGGTCGATTGAGGGAGAAAGCACGACCTGTTTAACAGGCGCAGGAGGAGGGTTTGTTGAAAAAACAGTCTCTAATACTGCCTCTTTTGTCTCGGATCGCTCTATTTCGACGACAGGCAGATCATCCCATCCGGCCTCTTCATGGCGCATCCCGTCAGCTGGGCCATCGTTAAACGGAACGGCGTTCAAATGCCCCAAGGCTTCTTCAGTCATCTGATACCAGCTGTTGCCATCTTTTGGCAAAGCATCAGCCGCCGCGACAATCAGCCATTTTTCCGCACGCGTCATCGCAACATACAGCAGGCGCAGCCCTTCTTGTGTTTGGGCATCTTTCAGAGCATCAATTTCCGCGGTGATACCATCGGTCATCTCGGCTGCATTGGGTTTCCAAATGGGAACGCCATCCATTTTGATGATGTCGTCGCGGATATCGTTCTTTTTGGTGCCTGTATCGGGCAAGATCACAATCGGCGCCTCCAGACCCTTTGCGCCATGCACAGTCATCACGCGAATTTGGTCTGAAGCACTATCAATCTGGCGTTTGATCTCTAGATCATCGGCCTGCATCCACTCAAGGAAACCCGTCAGGCTCGGCACTTCGGTGCGTTCATAGGCCAGTGCCTGACCTAACAAGGCGTCAACCCCGTCTTCGGCCTCGGTGCCCAAACGGGACAGTAGGTTTTTTCGCCCGTCATGTCGGGTCAGGATACGTTCGATCAAATCATACGGACGTAAGAAATCGACCTGACTGCGCAGATCATGCAAAGTATCAAGGGTCTCGGGGTAACGATCCTCTTGGGTTCTTAGGTATTGCCACAAATCTTGTTTGAGCGGGCGATGATGCGACAGCGTAAACAACGCCTGCTCATCCCAGCCAAACAAAGGTGATCGCAGCGCAGTCGCCAGTGAAAGCGCGTCATCAGGCGTTGCAAGGAACGACAGCAGCGCACCAATATCGCGCACAGCCAATTCAGCGCCAACTTTTAGGCGGTCAGCGCCAGCAATCGGCAAACCTGCGGCTTTGCAGGCGCGGATGATTTCCGAGAACAGCCCCGTCATACGACCCCGAACCAAGATCAGGAAATCGCCAGCGGTGATGCGGCGGCGAACCATGCTGCGGTCTTTTGCTTCGTCGGGGATATAGTGCTCCCCTTCGATAAGATGTTTGATTTGCTCGGCGATTTGTTCTGCCAGCACCACTGTATTGGGTTGCTTGTTTTTGCTATCAATCGGATCGGTCCAATCCGGTTTGGTGCTTTCGTCTTTTGGCAAATCGACTACGGGCCATAGATCAACACGGCCAGGCAGGGCATCTTTGAATGCTAAATGCGTCATGGGTTCATCCATGCGCGGATCGGGCAGGGTGTTAAAGGTACGGTCCACCACACGCAAAACCGCAGGGGATGAGCGGAAGGAATAATCAAGGCTCTGGTTCTGGAACCTCATATTCGCGGCTTCAAGGCTTTCTTGAAACGCTTCGCGTTTAAGGTCGAACTCACGCGGGTCAGCGCCCTGAAACGAATAGATGGATTGCTTTTTATCGCCCACAACAAACAGGGTGCGTGCCATTTCATCTTCGCGCGCGCCTTCGCCCGAGGCAAATTCATCAGCCAGCTTTTCAATAACATCCCATTGGCGCGGCGAGGTGTCCTGCGCCTCGTCAACAAGGATGTGATCAATGCCACCATCAATGCGGTACAAAACCCAAGCAGCCACTTTGGGATCGTTCAGCAAAGCGCGTGCACGCAGGATCAGATCGTCAAAGTCCAGCCAGCCGCGGCGCTGTTTTTCGGCTTCATAACGCCCGATGAAAACACTCGCGAACCGATGAAGCGCACCCGTGCGGGCTACATTACGCGCGCGCATCTGTAGGTCATGGGATTCAAATGTGCGCTGGGCGAGATCTTCGAACGGGGTGAGTAGTTTTCCCAGATCAGTTTGCGCGCCCTTGGTCGGAAAGTTCTTGCGAGGCTGCATCTCTTTAGTAAGCATTGCCGACTTCAATTTGTTCAAATCCGCAATCGAGGGTTCGTCAAAATTAATACCGCGCAGCTTATCAGCCAAAGCGATCATGGTTTTTGTGCTTTGTGCGGAAAGCACAGTAATCGCATCAGGCATCCACCGCGCAACGGCTTCATCCATTATGTCGCGGGGTAGGTTGCTGATGTCAAAGTTTTCAGGGAGGTCGAACAGCTTGTTTAAGTCTTGGGGCAGGTCGACAAACAGCTCTCGATTGCTGGTGATAGACTGCGTGAGCGAGGCAAAGCTTTCGCCAGTATAGTGATCGGCGAGGTCGGCAACCAACGCGGCATCTTGCCCTTCGGCCATGGTGTCTAGGATTTCGGCGCGCAACAATTCGGCCGCGCGATCTTCGATTTCTTTGAACTGGGGGCTTACACCAGCTTCCAAGGGGAACCGCCGCAGTAAGGATGCGCAGAACGAGTGGATGGTTTGAATTTTCAAACCACCTGGTGTTTCGATTGCTTGGGCAAAAAGGGTACGTGCTTCGCGCAGTTGCTCTGACGAAACTTCTTTTAAAATTCCCAGATCGCGCAGCCCTTCGCGTAGGGAGTCGTCCTCCATCATGGCCCATTCGCCTAGGCGTTTGAACAATCTGTTCTGCATCTCGGATGCGGCGGCTTTGGTATATGTCAGGCACAGGATGTGCTGTGGTTTTACGCTTTCTAGCAACAAACGCGCTACGCGGTCTGTTAACACCCGTGTTTTACCAGACCCCGCATTCGCGCTGAGCCATGTTGACATGTCAGGGCGTGCCGCAGTGATCTGGGCGCGGGTTGCATCGTTCCACTCGGGTAGGCCGCTCATGTCAGATCCTCTGGCGTTGTCGGGTCTGAATCATCCCATTCACCGTAACGGGCAAGATGATCGTAATCGCCGTCAAATTTAATCTTCTCCACTATGCGCCGCGATGTGAAACCTTGATCTGGTTCTAGGTAGGCTGTCAGCAACTTGCGCAGGTTGGCGAGGATGACATGTGGAGGCTCTTCGGATAGGGGCGCGTCAATTTCCTTGGGCGGATTCCCAAGTCCGATGAAGGTGGCCTTGGAAACGGGTGCGGTCCCTACGTTTTTGAACGCACCTTGCTCGATCATCGCAGCCTCGATCAGCAGTTGCTTGTCAAACAGCTGCTGTTGTTTCTCCGTAGGAGGGTTGCCCGTTTTATAGTCGTAAATCTGGACCTCACCGTTTTCATTCCGATCGACCCTGTCAGCGACACCGGTGATAGAGAACCCGATATCGGCTAAATCCAAAGTGCCCCGCGCTTCGTTTTCAAAAGCGATCGGGTTGGCCACGGCTAGGCGCTCTGCCTCGGCGAGGATGAACCAATCGGCCACGCGGGCCAATTTGGCCAGCCAGATAGTGCGCGCAGCGGGCCATGGGACCAATTCCTGTAGTACCTCTTGGGCTACGTTCAACAAATGCGCGCGGCTTAGGTTGTCGGGATTGGCAATCACCGACTTCACGAATTGCTCCATCACGGCATGTGTAACCGTCCCGCGCAGCGGGGCATCGGGCGATTGAACCAGCGGGTTTAGCGGGCGCAAACGCAGGCTATGTCTGGCATAGATTGCGTAGGGGTCACGGATTAGCGTTTTGATCTGGGTAACGGACAGGCTGCGTGGCCGCGCGGCTAAGGGCGGGCGCGGAGATGGGCGCGGAGCGTTAGGCGTACGCTCAACGGCTTCCAAAGCGCGGGCTTGGTCCAGCCAGTAATCACCGTTTTTGATCATCGCTTTCCATGCCGTGACACCCCCCTGATTTGGCAAGCCGCCCATTAGATTGCCCAGTCGGTTCACCCAACGCGATGGCACGGTTTCGGCATCCTCGGATCGGATCGACCGCGTGATCCAGACCTCTTTCGCGCAGACGGCCTGTTGGTAATCATGCGCGGCAAGCCCCACACGCCGCTCAGGCAGCAATAGCCCCGCATCATTGCGCATCTTGCGGTTCAGCCATGGATCGGGCGGGGGCGCTTCGGGCCATGTCCCGTCGTTCAACCCGCCAAGGATCACCAGATCGGCGCCTTGAACGCGGGCCTCTAGTGTTCCCCAAATCATGATGTCAGGATGAGGGGCGTCGCGGTCGCGGACTTCACCAGCAGCCAGAAGCGCACCAACAAGATCAACGTAATCAGCCGCGGTTAGGTCGGTGCCATATCCCGCTTCTGCTTCTAGCTCTTGCATGACGCGGCGGGCTTCCATACCCGCCTTTTGCTGCCAAAGCTCGTGCTCCGTATTGCCGCTGGTTCCTGCAGCAACGTCATTGGCGATCTTCAGATGAAGATCGACCCAATGGGAAAGCGGATAGGTTTGGTGGTCTTGATGCCCCATCAACGCCTCAGCTGCCCAGTCCGCCCAGTGCTGCATGCCTTCATCATCAGGTGCAGCTTTTTCGCAAATTGCTTTGAACGCCTCGGGTTCCGGATAGGGCAGGCCGTGCCGCCTGATCGCCAGCTCACATCGCTGCGTGTAAAGCTGGTGCAGGTTTCTGTCATCACCGCTGTGGGTCAGCGGGTGTTTAAGCAGGGTCAGCAGCCCTTCAGCGTCCAAACGCCGTGAAAGCAACGCCGCGATGTGGCGCAAAAACCGCCCCGGAGGAGAGAGCTGTAGCGGCGTTCCCGCACTATCATCGGGTAGAATATCCCAACGGCTTAGCGCCGAGGTCACGCGCCGCCCCAGCATCCTGTCGGGAGTGATCAAGGCTGCGGTCTGCCCGTCTTCTGCCGCTTTGCGCAGGCGGAGTGCAATGGCCAAGGCTTCGGCACGCGGCGTTTCCGCCAGAACCAGCGTCATGTCCTTGGTGGCTTCTTCCAGATTGGTCAGCTTTGGCCCCTCGATCCGCCATGCATCCGTTACGGGGGCAGGGCGCAGGGAAAGGGAAACCAACTGATTGCGAAGCGCAGAAGGCGGCGGTGTATCGTGCCACGGTTTTACCGTGTTCGGGCTTTCCCCCAGCCCTTTCATCAGATGGTAAAACCGATATTGCGGATGATCCTCGGAGATGAGCGGATCGTCCAAAGCTGCCCAGACAGGGCGAGGTAGATCAAAATCAAAACCAGGTAACACCAACGCCCCTTGGGGGAGCTTGGCAACGGCCTGCATCAACAGCATGGTTGTGCCGCGTGAACCAGTTGAACCCGCGATGATGATGGGATGGGCAGGCGGGTTTTCAGCCCAAAGCGCCGCAATCCCCATTACCCTTGCACGCTGTCTGGCCTCATTGTCTGGTTTTGCTTCGGTAAGGTCCAGATAGCTTTGAACAATTCCTAGGAAAACTTTGGCACGTTCCCAGTGACCGGATTGATCGGTGACATCCAGCTCGGAAATCGCGTCAGGCGTTACGCCTTCGCCCTGCATTTCATCGATTAAACCAGCAAGGCTATCTGCCAAATCATACAACGAAGCCCGAGAGGCCAGATCGGGTGATTTTTCCAGTAACGCAGAGATGAGGCCAATCAGTTCCAGCCGACGGCGCAAGCCTGGTACGCCCTGCGGGATGACAACACTTGGCGCGAGGGTTTGCAGATCGGTTAGCAAACGAATGCGGGGCAAAAGCCTTGCAGGGCCTGCTTCGAACATTGCGCGCAACCGTCTGGCCATACGCTGTGTGTTAACCAATAGCTCGACCCGTGCGAGGGCTTCGGGGGGCTGACCTTTAAAACGTTCAAGCAGCCCGTCGACGAGAGCCTGTGGAAAATCAACGCCGCTAGGCAGGCCGAAAACGCGCGGTGTCTCTTGCGGTTCAAACATTGTTGGCCAGCAGGGCTTCGGCGGTTTTCACACCGTCAGGATGGCCCACATCACACCAGCGGCCCGAATATTCGATCCCGTGTAGTTTTCCATTCGCCAGCATTTGATCCCATATCAGGTTGAGAGAGAAAGACCGCTCGGACACAGCAGAAAGCAGATCGGTCTTTATGATTTGCACGCCGCCATAAACCACACCCGGACCGCGGCTTAACCGTCCGTCATCATCAATGGTGAAATCACCTGCGCCACTATGTTCCAACGCATTTTCTGGCGGGATACCCATCAGCAAAGCATCCATGCGGTCAGGGTCCCACGCGTTCAACAGCATGTTTAGTGGGTTTGGTCCGTTCCAAATCGCGTCAGTATTCATCGTGAAAACCGGACCCGCGCCAAGAACAGGTAAAGCATTTCGCAGCCCCCCACCTGTTTCTAAAATATCGGGGGTTTCGACGATTGTTTGGATACCCTTCGGATGTAGATGTTGCTGAAGAATATCTGGAAGGTAATGCAGGTTCGCGACAATCGATGGGGGGGAAATACCATCAGCCAATGAAATCGCATGATCAATCAGAGGGCGGCCCGCGACCTCAACCATTGGTTTTGGACGATCTGCGGTTAGGTGTTTCATCCGCGTCCCGAAACCGGCAGCAAAGAGCATGACAGGCATACTCATGATGCACACTTTGCTTTTAGCGTGGCCAGGTTTTCGGCTGTTGGTTGGGGTATTGTGCTGAGTACATGATCGGCAATTGGCGCCAGCGCAGGGTGTTTCAGGTTACGCTCCACAAACTCCCAGACACGTGGGATCAGATCGATGTAACGGGGCTTTCCAATATCGATACATAGCTTTGCAAAAGCCCCGACAATGCGCAGGTTTCGTTGGACACCCAAAATGGCATAGGCCGCACGAAAGGCTTCTTCGTCTTGCGGGTTCTGAGACAGGTAGCGCGCAATCATGTCGCTTTCGATGTCTACGGGAACGTCGCGGCGCGCATCCTGCAGGATCGAAACCAGATCATAGGCGGGGTGCCCCGACATCGCATCCTGAAAATCTAGCAACCCAACACGTGCAGCGCCTGAGCGATCAGGCAACCACAATAGGTTTTCGGCGTGGTAATCCCGCTGGATCAAAACCTGTGTTTCACGTTCGAGTGGCTCTAACAGCTGAGACATCAGTTGTTCGAACTGCGCCTGCTCAGGCGTATCCTTCATTCCGGTTAGGCCGAACAAATACCACTCATAAGCCCGCGCAGCAAAATTGGTCATGGTTGCCGTGTCATAGGGCTCTAGTTGTGGAAAGGGTTTTGCATGAAGCGCCGTGAGAACATCAACAGATGCCTCATACAGAGGAACCTCCAATGCGGGGTCGCGGGAAATGACGCGCTTGAACAGATCATCGCCCAAATCCTCGATCAGCAAAAAACCATTGGGGATATCGCGGAAAACGATTTCTGGCGCGCTTAACCCGATGCTGCGGAGGTGTTCGGCAATTGCGATAAAGGGCCGAACATCTTCGCCTTTGTCAGAAGGGGCATCCATGAGGATGATTGAAGCGCCATCAGCCATGGTGAGGCGTTCGTAACGGCGGTTGGAGGCGTCACCAGCAACCGTTTCCCGCGCGGCATCTTGCCAGCCAGAAGTACGAATGAATTCGGTCAGTTTATGTGCTCGGTTTGTCATGAAATCCAGTCAGCCATTTTGGTGTCCCAGCGGGATGCCGACCAATCGGCGGTCAGCTGTCGTTGATCTTCAACATCGGTTGCGCTGAGGGTGATGTCCAGCGCATCCTGCGGTCGCAAGTCTGCTAATCGGTCGGGCCATTCAATCAGACAGATCGCCGTCTCCATTGCCTCGGTAAGGCCCAGTTCTTCTGTCTCGGAAGGATCGCTAAGCCGATAAAGATCAGCGTGCCAAATTTCCGCACCCGAAGCAGCATCATAAACCTGCACCAAGGTGAAAGTTGGCGAAGGAACGTCCTCATGTGTTTCCAGAAGGGATTGGATTAAGGCACGGGCAAAGTGGGTTTTCCCTGCGCCAACATCACCCGTCAATAAAATCACATCTCCCGCTGCCAACCGTTGACCAAGCTTTTGGGCCAGATCAGCCGTGTTTTCGGGAGAAGAGAGAGTTGTTGAGATTTGCATGGTCGCAAACTAACTGTCCTGCGGACGACAGGAAAGCGGATTTATGTAACCTTAACCTTGGTTTGCCAAAGACGTTTTTTCTGGTTCTGCATTTTGATGGCGCGAAAACCGAATGACCGTCGCGCCTGACGCGATTGGGACGATTCTGCATTTCATCGGATGCTGGCCAGTTATGCGAACAGGCATTTCCCATTCCATTCGATCCTCAAGCGACATGACTGAATCCTGCAGCTCTTGCCACAACGGATTGGGCGAAGATTTTTCTTTCCACATCGCGATTGCGTCTGCAATTGTGACTTCTGCAAAGCTGCTATCAAACTGGAACCCCCACAAGACATCATAAGCTTTGTTGGAAAAGGTAAGAGATCCGGTTTGCGAAAACACGGCCAAGGCATCTTCGATGGTATCAACCAAACTTTGGCCAAGCTCGAGTTCCGCCCGAAAATTACGGGTCACTGAAACTTCGGCGCTGATGTCTTCAAACAGAAATGCGATGGCGCCATCAGGGTGAGGGCGGCCCTTTACGCTATAGGTTTGGCCCGTTTCCAGCGTCCATGTCTCTTCAAATTTCCCCAACTCAGCAGCGCTAATCACTTCGGCCATACGCTGGCGCCATGTGTTATAGCTTTTGGGTTCTGGCATGCGTCGATTTTCACGCATCGCGTCAAAGAACGACCCGATCGTTGGGCGGGGACTGAGGAAAGATGCGGATAGCCCTGTTAGGTCGATCAAAGCGGGGTTGAATAATGCCAGCCGTCGATCCTTGTTGAAAACAGCCAGCCCAATCGACAGATGGGCAAAGGTCTTGGCCAAGGTCTGGACAAAATCCTGTTGGGCGTTTTCGGCATTGATCAGAGCGGTTTGCGAGGTAGCATACCAAAGCGTTCCTGTTTTATAGGTCTCGCCCACAACATCAAACCATTCAGGTTGGGCTTGATAAGGCACGAGAACTTTTTGGCGTAGCCCTTCACCTTCCGCGCTTTGCCCGAGGGTGGAAAATACTGGCGTCTCGATATCTTTTGACAGACGTTCAGCTAGGTTCTTATAGGCGTCATTGTACCAATTAATCCTACCATCGCGATCTGTTTTCCAAACAGGGTAAGGGAGAATGCTATTGACCTGACGAAGCATTTCTAGCTCTTCATGGACGACGTGATCTTCTGCGGTGTATTTGTTGTTCACAAAGGTAAGGACGGCACCGTTATCCAGCCAGGTTATGCGCAAGGCACCCAATTGCCGGCAAAGTTCGTTTGGTGAGGCCAGCTTCATCTCATCGCTGCCTGCGGGAAGCGGGTGTAAGGGGAAATCGGGAAAATTAGGCAAGAGTATTTCGTACAAATCTTCCCAATTATGCGCCCCAAGCGCGATAGGAAGGTATTCCATAACCGAAGCAGAAGCATCTTCGATGGTTCCGTTCGTGAACAGGATCATCGGCCGTTCGCGCACCACATCAAGAGAATTGGGATTAGATTTTTGACATGCCCACCATACACTTAGGGTGATTGTGGGGATTGCTACAACGAGGGCAATGATCAATTCGGTTAACACTTGGGGTCTCTTTGGTTGGCCAGAGTAGTATTAAATATTGCTAAATTTTCCTTAAAATACCTTTAACAAACCCCAAGGATTAAAATGTGTCAAACCGCGCGTTCTGTCCAACAGGAATTGAATTTTCGCCAAGATGCGCATCGATTAACCCTCGTGGCCATTGGACCTCAACAACCGCCCCGACATGTTTCCCCAGATGGCCAGTTTCATCGACACCATTCGCAAAGCGCAAGGTAGCACCCGAGCGCTCAAGCAGTGTTTTGGCGATGAAAAGGCCTAGGCCCATGCCCTCATATTCGGGGCGGCTTTTGTTCTTTTTCCGCCGTTTGCGATTCCCCATAAACGGATCCCCTAATCGACCAAGAAGCTGATGCGGAAAACCTCTTCCGTCATCCAGAATGCGAACGGTAATCACCTTTTCGGTCCAGCGTATTTCAACCCATACGGTTGTTTTTGCAAAATCAACGGCGTTCTGGATAAGGTTGCGCAGACCATGAATGATTTCCGGCATGCGTAAGATTGAGGGTTGGGAAGAGGTCGGGCCGTCGGTTCCGGTTAGATTCACCAGCACTTCTTTCCCGCGGTCAATGTGCGGCTCTGCGGCGCTTTCTACAATGGTAACCAACGGTGCTTGCCGCATATGAAGGTCGTCTTTTCCTGCGCGTCCCATGTCGCGCAGGATGTCTCGGCAGCGGTCAGTTTGTTGGGCGATCAATTCGGCATCCTCGCGCAGATCGGGTTGACTGGCCAGCTCTTGCACCAATTCGCCACTTGCCAGTTTAATGGTTGCCAGAGGCGTGCCTAATTCATGCGCCGCAGCGGCGATCACCCCGCCAAGGTCTGTCAGTTTTTGTTCCCGCGCCAAGGCCATCTGCGTAGCAGAAAGCGCGTCTGACATGGAGTGGATTTCGGTCGTTACCCGCCGCGAATAAGCTGTTGTAAAGATTACAGCGATAATCAAAGCAATCCATTGCCCAAAGATAAACAGTTGGGGCAATTCCAAAATCTCGCCTGACATAGTTTGCAGAGGGATGTTGTAAAAGGCTAACCCCGTCACGGTCACAATCGCAACGGCACATAGCAACAGAGTGGAACGTAGGCTGAGGGCTGTGGCCGATATCGTCACAGGTCCGAGAAGGAGCAGTGAAAACGGATTGCTCAAGCCGCCAGTGAGGAACAATAGAAAGCTGAGCTGAAGGAAGTCGAACAGGATCATTGCCAGGTTTTGACGTTCTGAAAGGCGTTTGTTTTCCGGAAACAGGAACGTGGCAACGAGGTTTCCAATGACGGACACGCCAATCGCAAAATAGCACCACCCAAGCTCTAGCTTTAGTCCGAACAGGTTCGGGGCAACATAAACCGCAACGAGCTGCCCAATGATCGCAACCCAGCGCAACAAAATCATCGTACGCAAGCGAACCCAGTTGGCTCTTTTTCGCTCACCCAAGGGGCGGATTGTTGACTGCGGCATCTAAGCGCTCCACTGAAATGTGACTTGCATTGTATGCGCCCTAGCGTAGGTCTGTCGCAAGTTACCAGCAAGGTGCGCGTTTTGGCGCACAAAAGGAGAATGAATGAACCGCATCGCCGCAATTGTAGCAGTAATTGTCGCCGCCGTTAGCCTGTTAGCGATGGTGTTTTTCTCGCGCGGTGATGGTGATGACCAGTTTGCGGCATGTGGTGCCAGCGCCGTAGCGGGTGATCTGGGCGGGCCTTTTACGTTGGTGAACAAAAATGGTGATACAGTTACCAGTGAAGAAGTGATTACCGAACCGACATTGATTTATTTCGGTTATACTTTTTGCCCTGATGTTTGCCCGCTGGACGTGGACCGCAACGCATCTGCGATAGAAATTCTCGAAGAGCGTGGCCAGATGGTGACGCCAGTGTTCATCACAATCGACCCTGCGCGCGATGACCCCGAAAGCGTGGGGGATTTTGCAGAGGCGATGCATCCTCGTATGATTGGCCTGACAGGCAGTGACGAACAAGTTGCCGCCGCGAGCAAAGCCTACCGCACCTATTACAAAGCGCACCCGCCTGAAGACGGTGAATACATCGTTGATCACTCGACTTTCAGCTATCTGGTAACACCCGAACACGGGTTTGTTGAGTTCTTCCGCCGCGAGCTGACGCCAGAGCAACTGGCGGATAAGATCGGCTGTTTTGTCGATCGCATTTGACGACACCCACCGTGACGCCATATCCTGTGTCAAAATGTAGCGCATGATTAGAATAAGGCCCCTCCATGTCACAAGAACAACTGATCGACCTCGGACCGGATAAAACCTTATTGCTAATGGACGATGATGAGCCGTTTCTACGGCGTTTGGCCAAGGCAATGGAAAAGCGCGGCTTTGAAGTTGAAACAGCTGAATCCGTTGCGGCAGGCAAGGCAATCGCGACCGCGCGGCCACCTGCTTATGCCGTTTGTGACCTGCGTCTTGAAGATGGTAATGGTTTGGATGTTGTCGAAGTTTTGCGTGAAAAACGCCCCGACACCAAAGTGGTCGTTCTCACGGGGTATGGTGCCATTGCGACAGCCGTTGCAGCCGTGAAAATCGGGGCAATCGATTACCTATCCAAGCCAGCGGATGCGACTGACATCACAAACGCCCTGCTTGCAAAGGGCGAAGAACTGCCGCCGCCGCCAGAAAACCCGATGAGCGCGGATCGCGTGCGTTGGGAGCATATTCAGCGCGTTTATGAATTGTGTGATCGCAACGTCTCTGAAACGGCGCGCCGATTGAACATGCACCGCCGGACGTTGCAGCGTATTTTGGCCAAACGCAGCCCCCGCTAAATATCATAGCGTTTTAGCCGTTTCGTGACCAACGTGCCGTCGGCCAGTTCATAGTTTTCGATGATGCCGTAATCGCGGAACCCGCGGCTTTGGTAATAGGTCAGGCCACCTTCGTTATCTGCGCGGATATTGGCGCGGATCCAGACGTATCCGATTTCCTCTGCGGCCTTTGCCGTTGCTGTAAACAGGGCCGATCCGATCCCCAGCCCTGTCTGACCCACCTGAACAAATGTCGCGATCTCGGCTGCTTCGGGGGGCAATTGTTCGCTGGGTACAAACCACTGAAAGCCGACAACCTTTTCGTTGTCATCTAGGGCGACATGCCACGCGGATAGTTCGGGCGAAAATGTCATCCATTCGGCAATGTCGTCGCCTGTCACAGGGCGAACAATGGCAGTCGTGCCACCAATTTTGATAATCTCATTCAACAGATCTGCCATCGAATTAGTATCAAGGCGCATGGCCTTTCGAACGGTAATCATGGCATTTGTTCCAATAGTTCAGCGTGGCGTTTGGTGAAATCGGCGCGAACCTCAACAGGAGGGCGCAAGGCGATCTTTAACCCTTCTTTCAGGGTAGGATCGGGTTTGCCGAAAATCCGATCTGCTTCGGATACTTCAAATCCGGCAATTTGCACGGCTTCCATCCATGCGCTGACGCGGTCGGCCTTTTTGATTTGCTTTTTGATCGACGGAGGTACCTTTGCAGGCAGGCCAAACCGAATATGCACTGCCGCCTCGAGCCGTTCGTCCAAAACGCCATACCCCGGACCAACCGCGGCTTTCACCGGCGAAATCATATCCCCAATGACATATTCAGGCGCATCATGCAGCAACGCGGCCAGCCGCCATTTGGTTGGTGCGTTAGGCGCAATGCGGCCAAAAATCGTTTCAACCAGCAGCGAATGTTCGGCAACCGAATAGGCAAAGTCACCTTTCGTTTGGCCATTCCAGCGCGCAACAAAAGCCAGCCCATGGGCGATGTCTTCGATTTCAATGTCCACGGGTGTGGGATCCAGCAGGTCCAGCCGTCTACCCGATAACATGCGCTGCCATGCGCGGGGTTGTTGGGCCATATGAAGCATCCTTGGTTTTGGGTGGTTGATAGGATTTGGATAAACACCGCGCGGCTGCATGTCACGGTTGAATTCAACGCGACTGTGATGCCCGCCGTATGGCGGCGTAGATTGCGGAACAGCTTGCGCGATGTTATGCGCATCGCAACTGGATATGAAGGAGCGCCACGCATGGCCAATGACTATATCGTAAAAGACATCGCCCTTGCGGAATTTGGCCGCAAAGAGCTGGATATTGCCGAAACCGAAATGCCGGGTCTGATGTCCCTGCGCGCCGAATACGGCGAAAGCAAACCCTTGAGCGGTGCGCGCATCGTGGGGTCCTTGCACATGACCATCCAAACGGCGGTTCTGATTGAAACGCTGGTGGCGTTGGGCGCGGATGTGCGCTGGGCCTCGTGCAATATCTTTTCCACACAAGACCACGCTGCGGCGGCGATTGCGGCGGGCGGCACGCCTGTTTTTGCAATCAAAGGCCAGTCTTTGGAAGAACATTGGGACTATTTGGATAAATCCTTCATGTTCCCCGAAGGCCCAAACCTGATCTTGGACGATGGCGGCGATGCGACCCTCTATATCCTGATGGGTGCCCGTGTTGAAAATGGCGAAACAGACCTGATCGAGGTCCCTACCTCGGAAGAAGAAGTCGCCGTATTCGCGCAGATCAAGAAACGTCTGGCCGCATCTCCTGGTTGGTTCACCAAAATGCGTGAACAAATCGTTGGTGTCTCTGAGGAGACAACCACAGGCGTGCACCGTCTCTATGATCTGTTCAAAAACGATCAGCTGCCTTTCCCAGCAATCAACGTGAACGACAGTGTGACGAAGTCGAAGTTCGACAATAAATACGGCTGCAAGGAATCCCTTGTGGATGGCATCCGCCGCGCCACTGACACGATGATGGCCGGTAAAGTTGCGGTTGTTTTGGGCTACGGCGATGTTGGCAAAGGCTGTGCCGCCTCCCTTCAGGGGGCGGGTGCACGTGTGAAAGTCACCGAAGTAGATCCGATCTGCGCCTTGCAGGCCGCGATGGACGGGTTCGAAGTTGTGCTGATGGAAGACGTGGTCAGCTCGGCCGATATTTTCATCACCACCACTGGCAACAAAGACGTCATTCGTATCGAACACATGCGTGAAATGAAAGATATGGCGATTGTTGGTAACATCGGCCACTTTGACAACGAAATTCAGGTTGCCGCGCTGAAAAACCACAAATGGACGAACATCAAAGAACAGGTCGATATGATCGAGATGCCTTCGGGTAGCCGTCTGATCCTTCTGTCTGAAGGGCGCCTGCTGAACCTTGGTAACGCAACGGGCCACCCGTCCTTTGTGATGTCTGCCTCCTTCACGAACCAAGTTCTGGCCCAGATTGAACTTTGGACCCGTGGTGAGCATTACAAAAACGAAGTCTACATTCTGCCGAAACATCTGGACGAAAAAGTCGCGCGCCTGCATCTGGACCGGATCGGCGTGAAGCTTTCGACGTTGAACGCTGAACAGGCCGCCTATATCGGCGTCACGCCAGAAGGCCCGTTCAAACCTGAGCACTACCGCTACTAAATGCGGCGCCTCAGGTGAGCGATCCACATCCATATAAGCGCCGTCCAGCCATCCACTGGGCGGCGCTTTTTTGTTTTATCTTTGGCGGCATGGCGCTGGGCGTTTGGCAAGCAATGGTGCACCCTGATACGCCGCTTTCTTCGGCTTGGAACCCGATGCGGCCCTTGGATGTAAAGGATCCGATGACCAGCATTACCAACTGGAAATTACAACGGGCCTTGGCGGATGATACCATGTGCCTTGCCGCATTGCAGACGGGTGCAGTGGCGAAAATAAAACCTGATTATGTTGAAAATGATCGCTGTGGAATTTCGCCTCAGGTGTCATTGTCAGAGGCTGGCGAAGCGCGGCTAAAGCCAGTGAACACGCGCTGCCAAACCGCCTTGCGATTGGCCATGTGGAGCCACCATAGCCTAGAACCTTTAGCGGCAGAAATATTCGGGCAAGGCTTGTCAGAGATCACCCATTTTTCCAGCTATTCCTGCCGCGAGATGCGGACCTCATCCGGCAGTACCGGACGGATGAGCAGCCATGCCACCGCAGACTCGATCGATATTAGTGGTTTTGTTCTAGAGGATGGCACAAGGCTAAGTCTGCTCAAGGATTGGAACGGCGAGTTGAAAAAGGCGGCGTTTCTAAGGGAGGCAAACGCCACTGCCTGTACGTGGTTTCGACTAACGTTAGGGCCAAATTATAACAGGCTTCATGCGGATCATTTTCACCTTCAACACACGGGTTTTGGCCTCTGCCGATAGCCATGGGGAAAAGCGCCTGCAAAATTTCCTTTCATGGAGTGGTATTTTCGGACTAGGGTTTCACCGAAGGTTAGCAAAAAGTGCTATTACCGTCCAAAATGGGAGACTACCGAATGGGCAAGCGGGATGAGTGGATCGCGAAATACGCGGACGATTTGAAAAACAAATGCGGCATGGAGCCAGATATGGACCTGCTGACCAAAGTGACCATCGGTTGTGGTCCGTCGATCTATAACGCTGATGCGTCCACAGTAGCTGGTAGCCAAGAATCCGAACTGGAAACAGTTAAGAACAACTTCCTTATCAAAAAGCTGGGCCTGCCCGATGGTCCAAACCTGATGGAAGCGATCAACAAGGTTATCGAAGTATACGGCAAATCCGAGCGCAACAAATATCGCGCCGTTGTCTATTACATGCTGACAAAGCACTTTGGAAAAGAATCCATTTACGGCTAAGTTTCCAAGTGAACTGGTTTGATGAAACGCCTGCTAGCAATAGCAGGCGTTTCGCATTTGAAACGAATCCAACATATTGATTTCTTGCGATAATTGAGATGCTGAGATAGTAATGATTTATCGGCCAGTACGGCCAGAACAGATTTCGAATACGTGTGTGGGAATTGGGAGCACACGGGGTGAGAAAGGGTTCTGGCAACGTGCCAGAGCCCTTTTTTTCTTGGGTAGGCAGGTCTTTCAAAATAGTGAAAGCACCAGGCCCATAACGCTACAGCCGATCACTGCGTATCCACCGTCAATCAGTGTCAGCTGAAAGGGTCGTCCGCCATAGGCGTTGTTGATCATGATCCATGGGCTAATGAAAAACAGGCCAACCCCCAGACCTGTCACCAGACCTTTTCCAACGGTATCAATTCCAGACAGGGCAAACATGTGCCGCATCATGCCCGCAACCAAAAGCATGGCAAAACCCGCCATGATATAGGGGGCTGGGGAATCTCCCTCGGGGCGTCCATCGGCACCCTTTTTAATATTGGCGGCTGCCATCCATTGTTCGGCAAGCGCCATGTACCATGCGGCACCCACAGCAAATCCTGCGACAGCGGCAATAATGACTGCTAAAAAACCCATGTGTCCTACTCCCAAAAATTTGAGAGAGCAGTTTGCGGGAAAGTGCCGTAAAAATCTACGGTTTGGTTTTTCCCATGTCGCACACGAGGTTCCATTCATCCTGCGTGACGGGCTGGACCGACAGGCGAGAGCTGCGCACCAGCGCCATGTCGGCAAGGCGCTCTTCTGCTTTGATCATTTCGAGTGTGACGGGCTGCGTAAAAGGGCGTACCGCTTTGATATCCACACATTCCCAACGTTCATCGTCGGTTGTGCTGTCGGGGTGGGCGGCGGCGCACACCTCTACAATGCCCACAACCGATTTTTCCTTTTGGGAGTGATAAAAGAAACCCAAATCACCCACCGCCATGTCACGCATAAAGTTGCGTGCCTGATAGTTTCGCACGCCGTCCCATTCCTCGCCAACGTCCCCTTTGGCGACTTGGTCGTCCCAGCTCCAGGTTGAGGGTTCGGATTTGAACAGCCAGAATGCCATCAGCCGATCACCTTTTTCCACTCGGTTAGCTCGACGCTTTGGAAAAGGCCTGCTTTTGCGTAGGGGTCGTTTTCGGCCCAGTTTTCTGCGGCCGCCATGTCTGGCACATCCAGAACGATCATCGAACCGCACATGCCACCCTCGGCATCCACCAACGGACCGGCAAGATGTACGTGATCGGTGCTTTTGAGGTACTCTACATGGGCAGGGCGGTTTTCCATCCGCACGTTTAGCGCACCGGCTTTGTCTTTGGCCATCAAACAAACAAGCATATCATTCTTCCTTTAGGGGTCTGTTCAGCAGGCTATTAACTGCTGCTTTTACATCTAACGATTTATCCAACAGGCCAGCAACGGCCATTGTGATGGGCATTTCCAGCCCAGCGTCTTTTGCCACCTTGGCAACGGCATGCGCTGTTGCGGCGCCCTCGGTTGTGGTGCTGGGGTCAAATGCCTCTCCTCGGCCCAAGCTAAGGCCAAGGCAGTAATTCCGTGATCCTTCAGAGGTACAGGTGAGGGTAAGGTCTCCGAACCCAGACAGGCCAGCCAGCGTTTCGGGATCAGCTCCACGATAGGCCGCCATGCGCTGCATTTCTGCGTAACCGCGCGTCATCAAAGCGGCGCGTGCGCTTTCGCCCATACCAGCACCCATTGCCGTGCCGCAGGCGATCGCGACGACATTCTTTAACGCGCCGCCCAGTTCGGCACCGATTGTATCTGTGGTGCGGTAAAGACGAAGTGACGGAGTCGTCAACGCCTCTTGCAACATTTTGGCCACGTTATCTTTCGCGGCTGCGATGGTTAATGCGGTGGGCAGGCCACGGGCGATGTCCGCCGCAAAACTGGGGCCAGTTAGGATCGCAGCTTGGGCGTTTGGCACTTCTTGGGTGATGATCTGGATGGGGCCAACACCAGTGCTCAGCTCGACACCTTTGCAGCAGGCGACGAGGGCTTTGCCAGACAACAGGTTTGCGTTGTCAGCTAGAAATCCACGGAGTTGTTGCATCGGAACAGCCAGCAGGATGATGTCTGCTTTTGCTGCTTCATCCAGGTCTGGGGTTACTGTTAGCTGATCGGGAAATCGGCAATCAGGAAGCCGTCTGGTATTTTCCCTTTTGCTTTGCATATCACCCGCATCGCGCGCCCAAAGGGTAATGGCCCCTTGGCCAGCCAAGGCGATGGCAAGGGCTGTCCCAAATGCACCCGCACCTAAAACACTGACGCTCATGCTTTTGCCCCTTTTTTGCCGCTGCCCAACATAGAAGGCGACGTCTGATCCAATGGCCATCTTGGTCGCGCAGAAAGCGCCATACCGTCTGGTTCACGTGATGCCATCTGCTCTAACGCGGCATAGGCGATCATCGCTGCGTTATCCGTACACAGCGCAAGCGGGGGCGCAACAAAGGCCGCATCAATTTCTTGTGCGACAGTTTCCAAAGCGCCGCGAATGGCCATATTCGCAGCCACACCGCCAGCCACGCAAATGCTTCGCACGTCAGCAAGCGGCGCATATTCCGCCAAGGCACGGCGTGTTTTTTCAGCAAGAACATCAACAACCGCAGCCTGAAAACCTGCAGCCAAATCTGCCTGATCTTGGGCTGCCATTGCGCCATCAACAAGCAGGCTGTCACGTTGGCGCAAGACAGCTGTCTTTAAGCCGGAAAATGACATGTCGCATCCCGCGCGGTCCAATAGTGGGCGGGGCAATTTGAAACGTTTGGGATCACCCGCTTTTGCGCGCTGTTCTATCGACGGACCACCGGGTTGGGGTAATGCGATCAGGCGGGCGACTTTGTCGAACGCCTCGCCGGGGGCATCATCAATTGTACCGCCTAGTCGCTTAAACGCATCAGGGCCGGATACGATCAAGAACTGGCAGTGGCCGCCAGAAACCAACAGCATGAGATAGGGAAAGGTGACATGGTCAGTCAGGCGCGGCGTAAGCGCATGACCTGCTAAATGGTTCACACCATACAGAGGGAGGCCACGGGCCAGCGCAATGCCCTTGGCGCACATCACGCCCGAGACCACTCCGCCGATCAATCCTGGACCAGCCGTGACTGCAACAGCATCGATATCACCCAACCCCAGATCAGCTTCGTCCAAGGCCTGCTTTACGCAGTGATCCAGCTTTTCGGCATGGGCACGTGCTGCAATTTCGGGGACGACACCGCCGAAATTAGCGTGCAACGCAGTTTGGCCCATCACAACAGACGACAGGACTTTTGCGTCGCCAGCCTGTCCACGCAAAACCGCAGCTGCGGTGTCATCGCAACTGCTTTCAATACCAAGGATCGTCATTGCGGTCATAAGAGAGTAGTTTCCGTTGCGAATGAGATACTGGGCAGGTAACACTCTAGCGCTCGGCAAACAATCCTGAGAGCATAACGGCCTATGGTACTGCCTAAACTGATCCTGACCAGACCGCGCGCTGACGCCGAAGCTTTTGCTGCCGCGTTGGACCCCGCAGCGATAGGGGCCGTTGAACTGGTTATTGCGCCCTTGTTGGAGATCGGAGCAACCAATGAACCATGTTCCATTTCACCGGATGAGGCAGCAATCTTTACTTCGGCAAACGGTGTTCGATTTGCGCCAAAAGGGCAGGGTAGGACCGCGTATTGTGTTGGCGAAAGAACAACACGATGTGCCATGGATCATGGTTGGAAGGCAAAACAGGTCGGGGTAACCGCGAAAGATTTGATTCAAAATTTATGCAATCAGCCCCCAGAGCAAAATTTGGTGCATTTAGCTGGCGTTCATACACGCGGGGAAGTCGCCCAGAGCCTTACAGCCGCAGGTATCCGCACGCGCTATGTGGCGATCTATGACCAAATTGCTTTGGATTTGCCTCAGGATGCGCTGGTTGCGCTATCATCCCCCTGCATCTTGCCAGTCTTCTCGCCGAGGACGGCAAAGATATTGGTGGGCCAAGCAAAAGGGCGGTTTGAAAATGCGCATATTGTCGCGCTAAGCGAGGCCGTAGCAGCGCCATTTAGCGGGGAAAACCCATTAGAGATGCTCATAATGTCAACGCCCCAAGCAGTATATATCCGTAAAGAGGTCGAAAACCTTTGCAAGGCACTTTCCCGACCTTGAGGGGCTTGAAGATGCCAGATAAGGTTGCAAAGCTGGCGTAGTTTTGCCAGCAAGAATCGAAAAGGTATATGTCGTGGCGTCATCCAAGAAATCCAGCCCTTCAAAGAGAAAATCGACGAAGAGCAAGGCAGAGGAAACCAAGATCGAAGACGCTGTAATCGTCGAAGAAGAAACACCCATTGATACATCTTCAACAGAAGAGAGCGATCAGGTGGAAGCGGCACCGGAAGACGTAATCGCGGATGCTGCTGCAAGTGATGATACGGTCAAAGATGTGGTCGAGGATGCCGAGGCCACAGTTGAACAGATTTCCGAAGCTGTTGAAGCTCCCGTTCAAGAACCAGCGCCAGTAGTTGCCCCTGTAGAGCAAAAACAAGGCGGCCGGTTTTTCCCTCTGGTTCTGGGCGGTGTAATTGCTGGCGGGCTGGGGTTCATGGCCGCCGAGATGGATATCTTTGGCAACGGCGATGCTGACATTACCACCAAGTTGCGCAGTGATCTGAACGCGCAGCAAGAACGCCTTGCCGCTTTGGAAGAGGTGGAAATCCCTGAAATCGATTTTTCACCAATTGAAGCGCAGCTGAGCGACGTTGAAAAGCGGATCGCAGCCTTGGAAGAACGTCCGGCAATTGTTGTGCCTGATGGCGTGGATGCTGACGCGGCTGCTGCATATGCAGCTGAACTAGAGACGCTTAAATCATCTGTTGAAACTCAGCGCGGTGAAATCGAAGCACTGCTCAACAATGCCAAAACAGTTGAGCAAGCCACAGCTGATGCTGCGCGGGAAGCGAATGCGCAGGCCGCGATTACAAAAATCGTTTCTGCCATCGACTCAGGCCAACCATTTGCCGAAGAGCTGGCGGCATTGCAGGAATTGGATCTGGGTGAGATTGATCCGGCATTGGACGCTGCTGCATCCGAGGGTGTTGCGACGCTCAGCGCTCTTCAATCTGAATTCCCCGATCAGGCGCGCGCAGCGCTTGCTGTTGCGCGGGCATCCAATGTCGGGGATGGCCAGCAAGGATTGGGTGGTTTCCTAAAACGCTCGCTTGGGGCGCGTTCCATCGCGCCGCGTGAGGGGGATGATCCTGATGCGGTTCTTTCGCGTGCAGAGGCCGCAATAAAGAACGGTGATCTTGTCGCCACATTGACTGAACTTGATACCCTGCCCGAAGAAGCGCTGGCTGCTATTGCAGATTGGCGCGGACAGGCTGATGCGCGTGTTGCCGCGCGTTCGGCTGCAGATGCTTTGGCACAACGCCTGACGGCAGACTAAGGAATACATTATGCTCTGGTCCCTATTCAAAATCATCCTTTTCGTTGGCGTTGTTGGCGCCCTTGCATGGGGTGCTGGTTTTCTTCTTGAGGCAGAAGGTGGTTTGCAAATTCGCGCCTTTGGACAAGAGTTAAACCCTGGCCCATTGGAATCTGTATTGCTGTTGGTGTTGCTGGTTTTTGCGGTTTGGGTTCTGCTCAAACTTCTGGCGCTGCTGTTCGCATTTGTGAAATTCCTCAACGGTGATGAGACGGCGATTTCGCGCTATTTTGACCGCAACCGCGAACGCAAAGGGTTTAACGCCCTGTCCGAAGGTTTGATGGCACTTGCCAGCGGCGAAGGTAGTGTGGCGCTAGCCAAAGCAGCCAAAGCCGACAAATATCTGAACAAACCAGAGCTAACGAACCTGCTGACCGCACAAGCCGCCGAAATGGCAGGCGATACACGCAAAGCCGAAGAAACCTATCGCAAGCTGGTGGAAAACGAACAAACGCGTTTTGTTGGTGTCCGTGGTATCATGAAACAAAAGCTGGCAGCGGGTGATGATGAAACCGCTTTGCAACTGGCTGAAAAAGCATTTGCGATTAAGCCAAAGCACCAAGACACCGGAGACGTTCTGCTGCGCCTTCAGGCTGAAAAAGAAGATTGGGTTGGCGCGCGCAAAACGCTCAGCACAAAACTTCGCAATGGCCAGATCCCGCGCGATCTTCATAAACGCCGCGATGCTGTTTTGGCTTTGTCTGCTGCTCAGGATATTTTGGCGGATGATAGTTCGATCGAAAAGCGTGAGACCGCGATTGAAGCGAACCGCCTGTCGCCTGATCTGATTCCAGCGGCTGTTTTGGCTGCGCAGGGTTATATCACACAAGGCAAGCCGCGTTATGCTACACGTGTTTTGAAAAAGGCATGGGAGGCTTGCCCCCATCCTGATTTGGCGGCTGCTTTTGCCGCGATTGCGCCAGATGAAACGCCGACTGCGCGGATCAAACGTTTTGCTGCGTTGACAAAGGTACAGTCGGATCACCCCGAAACCAAAATGCTGCTGGCCGAACTGAATATCGCAAACGAAGATTTCCCCGCTGCACGTCGTGCCTTGGGTGATTTGGTTGAAACCGATCCGGATGCCCGTTCCGTCACATTGATGGCAGCGATCGAGCGCGGAGAAGGGGCATCAGATTCCGTCGTAAAAGGCTGGCTGGCGCGGGCCATCGTTGTGCCGCGTGGGCCACAATGGGTTTGCAGCAACTGCCAGCAGATCCATAACGAATGGAAGCCGATTTGCGATAACTGTTCCAGCTTTGATACGTTGGAATGGAAGCGCCCACCTCATTCCGAAGTGGCTTCTCCCACGGGGACACAGATGTTGCCACTGATCGTTGGCGCGCTCGAAGATAACTCGGATGTAGAAAATGTCGCAGTGTCCGAAGAAGACGTGACGATCCAAGACGCTGAGATTATAGAAGCAGAAGCGACATCTGAAGATAGTGAAGAAAAGGACGCAAAGTAACCGATAGCTTTCGGTTACGCCGTCCTGAATAGGGGCGCATAATGTCTGATACATTCCAAATCCGTGTTGAAAACATGACGTGCGGCGGTTGCGCCGCGCGCGCCCAAAAGGCGCTGGATAGCGTTGAAGGTATCGAAGATGCCGCCGTAAATTTTGCAGATGAATCGGCACAGTTTACCGCCACCACCGCCAAATCCCTAAAAGCAGCTTTTACCGCCCTAGAAAAAGCTGGCTATCCTGGTGCCTTGAAGGAAGACGAGGACGCAGCAGCGCGCCGCGAAGCCAAGGAAAACGATGTTGTTGCACTGCGCTGGGCAACTCTGCTTGCGGCTGCTTTGGCTTTGCCTGTGTTCATTCTGGAAATGGGCAGCCACCTGTTTCCTGCTATGCACCACGCGATTCATAACAGCATCGGCACCGAAACCTCGTGGCAGCTTCAATCCGTTTTGACTGCTGTTTTACTGCTTGGCCCTGGGTTCAGGTTTTTCCGCCGTGGCATTCCCGCGCTGTTCCGTGGCGCGCCGGATATGAACAGCCTTGTTGCGTTGGGAACGGGTGCGGCGTTCCTATACTCGGCTTTTGTTTTGGCCGCGCCCGAGCTGCTGCCCGAACAATCACGGGCAGTCTATTTTGAATCCGCCTGTGTGATCGTTGTGTTGATCCTGTTGGGCCGCTGGCTGGAGGCCCGTGCAAAGACACGCACAGGGGCAGCCATTGAACGGCTAATCGGCCTGCGCCCTGATCTGGTGCGCGTTGAGGTGGATGGCAATTGGGAGGAGCGCCCTTTGGCTGATCTGGCGGCTGGCCAACGGTTTATGGTGCGCGCAGGTGAACGGATCGCCGCTGACGGAGAGGTGGTCGAAGGCACCAGCGATGTGGATCAAAGCATGCTCACGGGTGAACCGATGCCCGTCACCAAAGGCGTTGGGGACATCGTTACCGGCGGCACAGTTAACGCCGAAGGCACATTGATCTGCCGTGCGACAGCCACGGGTAGCGATACTAAATTGGCGCAAATCATCCAGTTGGTTGAAACGGCGCAGGCGACCCGCCTCCCGATCCAAGCGTTGGTGGACCGTATTACCTTGTGGTTTGTTCCGGCAGTGTTGGTCGCTGCGGTTCTGACCATGGTGATCTGGGGGCTACTGGGCCCAGAACCTAAACTGCCCTTTATGTTGGTTGTGGGGGTGTCCGTTCTGATCATTGCATGTCCTTGCGCAATGGGATTGGCCACGCCGACGTCCATTATGATCGGCACAGGCCGCGCAGCCGAGCTGGGCGTGCTGTTTCGGACAGGGAATGCGTTGCAGCATTTGCAAAACGCGACGTTGGTTGCCTTTGACAAAACGGGTACTTTGACCGAAGGCCATCCAACATTGGTGCAAATTTTGCCCGCTAAAGAGGCCGACAAAAACACGGCCCTTTCCCGGATTGCAGCGGTTGAAATGTCCTCTCAGCATCCAGCAGCAAAAGCTATGATCGAGGCGGCTGAGGGATTGGATATTCCAACGACAAAAGATGCGATTGCCGTTCCCGGCCATGGGGTGAAAGGCAAAATCGAAGATGTTGAAATTTGCGTAGGGAAATACAGCTGGCTTGTTGAAATGGGGGTAGACCTGTCAGAATTCGCGCAACCTCGTGCAGAGGCGCTGGCAAAAGGTCAGACTGTTTTCTTTGCATCTCAGGGTGGTGATCCGTTGGCCATGCTTGCGGTCGCCGACACGGTCAAGCCTAGCGCGAAGGCTGCAATCTCAACGCTCAAACAACGTGGGCTGAGGGTCGCGCTGATTAGTGGGGATGGCAAAGAAGCGGTAGAGCATCTTGCTGATGAGTTAGGGATTGAAACGACAATCTCTGACGTTTTACCCGAAGGAAAAATTCAGGCGCTGGATAGTTTGCGCAAGGATGGGGATGTAGTGGCATTCGTTGGCGATGGGATCAACGATGCTCCCGCCTTGGCGCATGCTGATATCGGCGTTGCCGTTGGTACTGGTACAGATATCGCGATGGATGCTGCCGATGTTGTCTTGATGGCTGGTGACCCGACGGCCGTTGCTGTTGCGGTGAATGCTTCGCAGAAAACCATGCTAAATATCAGGCAAAATCTGGCATGGGCGTTTGGGTATAATGTTGCGCTTATTCCGGTGGCGGCTGGTCTGCTATACCCGCTGTTTGGTCTCTTGCTGTCACCAGGGTTGGCGGCCGCGGCTATGGGGCTTTCGTCTCTCTTTGTGCTTAGCAATGCGTTGCGGCTGCGCAAGATGGCGTTCTAGTAGCCTGACCCTTTAAGGCCTCAGCATTTCTACTTCGCGGGCCATATCATCGGCAAGCTGAACCAGCTCGTCCTGTTTTGTGCCTTGATGGATCTCTAGGCGCAGCGCGGTCAGGTTGGCCTGATAACGCCGTGCTAGCCGCATGGTATCGGCGTTGTCTGGCAGCTCTCCTTTACCAAGAGCAGCGTGAAAGACTTTGCCGAACTCTTCCCTCATTTCCCGCATGTATTGGCGGGTCTGATCGGCCAGCACATTGTCCGTTGACCTCGTGTCGACGAGGGTCTTGGTTAGCATGCAGGCTTGTTTTGCTGCATCATCATCGTCAAGCGCAGGAAAGGCCCGCAGGTGGTCTGCAAGGATTTGCAGGGGTGAGAGCGCGTTTTCCGCCTGTTTGCGAAACCCGTTGCGGGATTTCATAAAATACCGCTCCAAAGCCAAAAGGTAGAGGTTTTCCTTGCTTTTGAACGCGGCATAAATGCTACCTGGTTTCATCGCCAAAGCGGTCTCAAGATCCTTGAGAGATGTCGCATGGTACCCTTTGGTCCAGAAAACCGACAATGCAGCATCAAGCGACTTTTCGCGGTCATAAGGGGCAGCGCGTGACATTTTCCTAAGCGTCCGTTTTTGCCAGCTGGTTCAGGATGCTTGTATAGTTTTCGACCCCTTGCGCGCCCGTTACCAAATGCTGTCGGTCAAATACCACAGCAGGCACACCCTGAATCCCCTGTTGAACCCAAAAGTTCTCAATGTCGCGCACGTTTTTGGCAAATCGCTGATCGCTCAGCACGGCAAGGGCTTCGTCGCGGTCCAGACCAATCTCGCCAGCGATATCAGCTAGAACAGCATTGTCAGAAAGGTCACGCCGATTGGTGAAATGGGCGGTAAATAGCGCCATTTTTAAATCGTGTTTGCGGTCCTGATCTTCGGCCCAATGTAGCAGCTGGTGCGTGTTGAAAGTGTTGTGCATCCGAAATCCGTCTTGGAACCCGAATTCGAATCCCAGTTGGTCGCCCAAATCGGTCATCTGTTTACGGTTGGCTTTAGATTGCTCTGGGGTAGCGCCATATTTCTCGGCGATATGTTCAACCCCGTCTTGCCCTTCGGGGGGCATGTTTGGGTTTAACTCAAACGGATGCCAATGAACCTCATGCTCTACGCTGGTTGCGTCTAATGCTTTGGCCAATTGGCGATAACCAATAATACACCAAGGGCACATGACATCAGAGATGATGTCGATCCGTAGCGGAGAGTCAGACGTATTCATATCGTTTTCCTTTAGGCGTTGGCCCCACAGAATCTGCGGGGCCAGTTTGGTCTAGATCAGGCCTTTTCCCAAGCGAACTTTTGGAACACTTGGTCAACCGGAGTTTTGGCAAAATGGTTTACATAGTTTGACATGATCTTTTGGCTATATCCCAAGATGATCTCAAGGATGTTTTTATTGGTAAATCCCGCGTCTAGGAACGCCTGAACGTCGGCTTCTGGAACGTTGCCGCGCTCACGTACCATCAGAAGGGTGAATGTGCGCAGCGCCTCGAGGCGGGGTGTTGGCAGAGGGGTTTCGTTGCGCAGTGCTTCGGTGATTGCGTCATCAACCTTCATCATCTTGGCGATGCCAGTATGGGCCGGAACACAGTAGTGGCATTCGTTTTCAACATTGATGGTCTGCCAAACGACTGTCAGCTCGTCTTTGTCCAATGTGCTTGCCATAAACAGGCGGTGGGCCTCTTGATAGGCTTCCAGCAAGTTTGGCGCTTCGGCCATAACGCCGTGCAGGCCGGGTACGCGCCCGTTGGCTGCGAATGATTTTTCGACAAGCGGTTTCGAGGCTTCTGGTGCGGATTCTCGAGTGTGGATTGTGAAGGTGGTCATGGGCATTTCCTTTAAGTGTATGACAAGTGCCTCGTTTGGCACGAGGTTGCATGCAGATTGTATCGCTCTATTTGAGTGATTGCTCAATAGTATAATTTGAGTGATCACTCAACTGTGAGGAAACCATGGAAAAAACCGTATCCCCAAAAACGGAAAAACCGCGCAGGGGGTGATGAAACCCTCTGCGCGGCCAAATTTAGAACGAGCTGTTGTTAACCGTCAGAAATCGAGGTTTTCAACATTCAGCGCGTTTTGCTGTATAAATTCACGGCGCGGTTCAACAACGTCACCCATTAGCTTGGTGAACAGGTCATCGGCTTCGGCCATGTCCTCTACTTTTACCTGCAGCAAAGTGCGCGCGTCTGGATCAAGCGTGGTTTCCCACAGCTGATCTGGGTTCATTTCGCCCAAACCTTTGTAGCGTTGAAGGGATAGACCCTTTTCACCTTCGGTCAGGATCGCGGTCAGCAGGTCCATCGGGCCGTGGATGACCTGATTGCGGTCCTTACGGACCAGCGTAGCAGGCAGTTTATAGACATCTTGCAAATGCTCGGTGAAGGTGCCGGATTTGCGCGCTTCGCCACCGCGAAGCATTTTGCCATCCAGCGTGCGAACTTCTTCGACGCCGCGTAGAATACGGGCCAAGCGGATGCCGTGATCTTGGGTGATGCGACCCTGCCAACCTTGCTCATACTCAAGCGCGATCAGGTTAAGGCGCGCGGCGACCTTGTCGGCAACGCCTTGCAGGTCGCTATCAACGGCACCTGGTACAAAGGCGCCAGCGATGGCAGCTTGTTCCAGAATGTGTCGTGGATAATGGGTTGGGAAAGCTTCCAATACACGGCGCATCTGACGCGCCAATTCGACAACGCGGGCCAGATCCTGACCGCTGATTTCTTCGCCGTTCCCCTGACGCAGCATTGCACCATCGATCCCTTGTTGGATCAGGTAGTCATCCATCGCAGCCTGATCCTTCAGGTACACTTCGGATTTCCCGCGCGACACCTTATAGAGAGGCGGCTGGGCGATATAGAGGTGACCGTTCTCAATCAGCTCGGGCATCTGACGATAGAAGAAGGTCAGCAGTAGCGTCCGAATGTGCGCACCATCCACGTCAGCATCGGTCATGATGACGATCTTGTGGTAGCGCAGCTTGTCGATGTTGAATTCGTCACGGCCGATGCCCGTGCCGAGCGCCATAACAAGGTTGCCGATTTCCTGAGAGCCCAGCATCCGGTCAAACCGCGCGCGCTCAACGTTCAGAATTTTACCTTTTAGCGGCAGGATCGCCTGTGTCTGGCGGTCACGACCCGTTTGCGCAGAACCACCAGCCGAGTCACCCTCCACGAGGAAGACTTCGGTTTTTGATGGGTCTTTTTCAGAGCAGTCTTTCAACTTACCCGCGAGGAAGTTCACATCCATCGCTGTTTTGCGCCGCGTCAGGTCACGCGCCTTGCGGGCGGCCTCGCGGGCGTGGGCGGCTTCGATGATCTTGCTGACAACGATCTTGGCTTCATTGGGGTTTTCTTCAAACCACTCCGCCAGCTTTTCACCAACCAAGCTTTCAACAGCGGGGCGCACTTCGGAGCTCACCAATTTGTCTTTGGTTTGAGAGCTGAATTTAGGATCAGGCACTTTTACCGACAGAACACAGGTCAAACCTTCGCGGGCATCATCACCTGTAAAGGAAACCTTTTCCTTTTTCGCGATGCCAGAGCTTTGCGCGTAGTTGTTGATGGTCCGCGTCAGCGCGCCACGGAAACCCGCCATGTGAGTACCGCCATCGCGCTGTGGGATATTGTTGGTAAAGGGCAGGACGTTTTCATGATAGCTATCGTTCCACCACATCGCGACTTCGACGCCGATGTCGTCCTTTTCACCGGTGACAAAGATCGGTTCAGGCATGACTGATGCTTTGTTGCGGTCCAGATATTTTACAAATTCTTTGACGCCGCCATCATAGAACAGCGTGGTTTCCAACGCCTCAGATGGGCGTTCGTCACGCAGAATGATTTTTACACCCGAGTTCAGGAACGCCAATTCGCGCAGCCGCTTTTCCAAGGTCTCGAATGAATAATCGAGGTTTGAGAACGTATCCGTTGCGGCAAGGAAACGAACCTCGGTACCGGTGCGATCAGTTTCACCCAGCACTTTCAGGTGTTCGGTCGTGTAACCGCCTTCAAACCGTGCGATGTGTTCTTTGCCCTCACGCCATACGCGCAGCTCCAGCCAGTCGCTCAGCGCGTTCACAACGGAAACGCCAACACCGTGCAGACCACCAGAAACCTTGTAAGAGTTGCTATCGAACTTACCGCCAGCGTGCAGCTGGGTCATGATAACTTCGGCGGCGGAAACGCCTTCTTCTTCGTGGATGCCAACGGGAATACCACGGCCGTTATCCGATACCGAAACCGAGTTATCATCGTGGATTGTGACGGCGACGTGGTCCGCATGACCTGCCAAAGCTTCATCAATGCCGTTATCAACAACTTCATACACCATGTGGTGCAGACCAGAACCATCATCGGTATCACCGATATACATTCCTGGGCGCTTGCGAACAGCTTCCAAGCCCTTGAGAACTTTGATGGAATTGGCGCCGTATTCTTCTGGTGTTTGCTCTGTCTCGGACATTCGTGTCATCCTGTTATTCAATCCCCAAAATATACCTTTTCCTTGGGGGGTTGTCACGCGAATGACACAAGATTTTGTGGCTGTTTAAGAGTTCGGCCCAGAGGCTGGCGAAACACTGGAAACCCCATCAGTTTCGCCCACCAAAAGAGATTGCGCACGATCACCCATCGCCTCAAATAACCCGTCTTCTGTGCCCGTCATCCACGCCTGCGCTCCAAGCGCGACGATCTCGTCATATAGGGCGGCGCGGCGGCTTGCGTCTAGATGGGCGGCGACCTCGTCCAATAGCAACAAGGGCGGAGCACCAAAGTCTTTCGCCAAGGCGCGCGCGTTAGCGAGGATCAAAGAAACCAACAGCGCCTTTTGCTCACCGGTGGAGCAATCCCGTGCAGGAATGCCCTTGGCCGTATACTCGGCAAAGAGGTCAGCACGGTGTGGTCCGATCAAGGTCCGCCCAGCAGCCAAATCGCGCATTCGGTTATCGGCAAGAGCGCTTCGCATTTCTTCCACATCGGTTGGCATCTCACATTCCAACGCGAGGGTGGCAGAGGGAAATGCGGTTTCTGCGGCTTGCTGAGCCTGTGAAAGAGCCTGCAACGCATGAAGGCGGTTCTGATGTATCGCCACAGCCGTTTCCGCCATACGCGCCTCTAGCGCCGAATACCAAGAGGGTTCGCGCACCATATCTTTTAACAAACGGTTCCGCTCTCGCATGGCCTTTTCATAAGCCAGTGAGATTTCCGCGTGGTCTGGCAGAAAGCTGAGCGTCATTCGATCTAAAAACCGCCGCCTACCCTCGGCGCCTTCGATCCACAAACGGTCCATTGAGGGGATCAGCCATAATACGCGGGCGATTTTACCAAGGGCAGTTTGAGGCGTAGGCTTGCCATCTATCTTGACTTGCCGCGCCGCTCCTTTTTCCGAGATGATCTCGATCTCGTTGATACCAATTGGCCCATGGAGAAGCGCCGAAATCTTCCACCCTAAAACTTCTGGGCGACGGGTCATGTCCTCGGCGCTGGCGCGGCGCAGCCCCCTGCCAGGAGACAGGAGGGAAATAGCTTCGAGAATATTGGTTTTGCCTGCGCCGTTATTGCCGTGGATCGCAACGGGCCGCGCATCAGTTTCAATCACCGCCCGCTTGTGCGAACGGAAATGAGATAGGGTAAGGTTTGAAAGATAAAGTCCCGCCATCAGCTGGGGCTTTCTAGGTCGGAATTCCTAAAAATTCCGGCCCCCTTAAACGCGCATTGGCATTACAACGTAAACAGCAGAGGTGTCATTGCCTTCGCGCATCAACGTTGGATCACCAGAAGAGTTGAACAGGAAGACAGCGTTTTCACGATCAACTTGGCTGGCGATTTCCAGCAGGTACTTTGCGTTGAAACCGATTTCTAGGCGTTCATCGTTATAGGCCACTGCCAGCTCTTCTTCGGCGGCGCCACTGTCTGGTGCGTTGACCGAAAGAACCAGACGGTCTTCGTCGAGTTGAAGTTTCACCGCGCGGGAACGCTCGGAGCTAACGGTTGCAACACGATCAACTGCTTGGGCAAAATCGGCCGCGTCTACTTCCAATTTGCGCGTGTTCCCTTGTGGGATAACGCGGGTGTAATCGGGGAAAGTCCCGTCGATGACCTTGGAAGTCAGGGTGATTTGCGGCGTGGCAAAGCGGATCTTTGTCTCGGAAACAGACACGGCGATTTCCATATCGTCGTCGTCCAGCAGTTTGCGCAGCTCGCCAACGGTTTTACGTGGCACAATCACACCCGGCATTTCGCTAGCGCCTTCGGGCATGTCGGAATCAATACGGGCAAGGCGGTGGCCATCGGTCGCAACGCAGCGCAGCATCTTGCCGCCCTCGCTATCCGCGATATGCATGTAAACACCGTTCAGATAATAGCGCGTCTCTTCTGTCGAGATCGCAAATTTGGATTTGTCGAAGAGACGGCGTAGAACGGCAGCCCCAGCCGAGAAATTTGACGCATATTCAGAAGACGCCATTACTGGGAAGTCTTCTTTTGGCAGTGTCGCCAGCGAGAAATTTGAACGCCCCGCCTCGACGGTCAAGCGACCAGCGGCAGTATCAGCCGTAAGCGACACCAGCGCACCGTCTGGAAGTTTACGTACAATTTCATGCAGCGTTGTTGCGGCAACAGTGGTGGCACCTGCGCGCTCTACCTGAGCGGGGGCCTTATCAACCACTTCGATATCCAGATCGGTCGCGCGGAATGAAACATCGCTGCCTTCCGCCTCAATCAGGACGTTGGCCAGAATTGGAATAGTGTTGCGCCGCTCAACCACGGACTGTGCCTGAGAGACGGCCTTGAGCAACGCGGCGCGTTCGATGCTGAATTTCATATGCCTAACTCCACTGCACAGGACTGAGAGACGTCAAATTACCCGCTTCGCGGCCAATCACAAGACTTAACAACCGTCTAATGAAAAAGGCGACCCTGTGAAAGGTCGCCCTGTTGCTTCGCTGCATCTTTTGTTGATGCTTTAGGCTTCTAATGAGCGGCGCAAAAGCTCGAGATCTTCGGCGATTTGGCCGTCGGATACTTTCAATTCTTCGATACGCTTTACACCGTGCATGACTGTGGTGTGATCGCGCCCCCCAAAGCGGCGGCCGATTTCGGGTAAAGAGCGGCTGGTCATGTGTTTGCACAGATACATTGCAACCTGACGAGGACGGGCAAAGCTGCGCAGACGTTTCGGGCCGATCATATCCGATAGGCGGATGTTATAGTGATCCGATACTTTGCGCTGAATTTCCTCGACGGTGATTTTGCGTTCCGAGGCACGCAAGACATCGGCAAGGCAGTCTTGGGTCAGATCCATATCGATCCGGCGCCCAACCAAAGAGGCAAAGGCGAACAGACGGGTCAAAGCACCCTCTAGCACGCGAACATTTGTTGAAATTCGATGCGCGAGAAATTCGAGAATGCCGTCATCCATTTCAAGGTCGGGATAGGAGACGCGGTGGCTGTCGACTTTGGTCTGCAAAATGCCAAGGCGCAATTCGTAGTCCGTAGGATGCAGGTCTACGACCAAACCACATTGCAGGCGGGATTTAACGCGCTCTTCAAGGTCTTTGATATCCTGCGGCGCGCGATCGGCCGAGATGATAATCTGTTTGTTTTGATCAACCAGTGCGTTGAAAGTGTGAAAGAACTCTTCCTGCGTGCTGTCTTTGCCGGCGATGAATTGCACGTCATCTACCATCAACACATCAACGGTGCGGAAAATCTCTTTGAAGTCCATCATTTTGCGATCCCGCAGCGCCTGAACAAAACGGTACATGAATTGCTCGGCTGACAGGTACAGAACGTTCAGCTCTGGCTTGCGGGCTTGTAGCTCTTGGGCGATGGCGTGCATGAGGTGGGTTTTGCCCAAACCAACGCCGCCATAAAGGAACAAAGGGTTAAACGTGACGGGGCCGCCTTCAGCAACGCGGCGAGCGGCGGCATGGGCCAGCTCATTCGGTTTACCGACAACAAATGTATCGAACGAGAATCGTTTTTCCAGTGGAGCGTTATAAGACGTCGCAGCGGATGGTGCTGCTGGCGTTGTAGAACGAGGAGGCTGAATAGCGTCTGTCTGGCGGGTAACAGGGGCGGGCGATTTGCTGGCGACTTCAAATTTGAGGCGCGAGAGAGAGGTATCAAAGGACCTCATCTCATGCAGAATCAAATCAGAAAAATTCTGACTAACGTAGTTGCCAAAAAATGTCGTTGGTACGTGAACTGTGGCGATTCCACCTTCCATTTGACCAAGCGCAAGCGGATCGATCCATGTTGTATAGTTGTTTTGCCCCACCGTCTTTAGAAGACGTTGTTTGACGTTGCCCCAATCGTCACGTGTCATTCTTTAACTTCCACCATCAAATTACGTCGCCGATGCGACAAACAAATAGACAATCCATCAAACAAAAGATGACCGTTCCGGTCCCCACGGAAACCGGCCCTGTCCTCTGGACTGTTAGTATGATGCGTACAAATTAAAATCCTGCGCTCGCGCGCCGATTGTAACTTGAACGACATCGTTCCGAAATGTGACAGGCAAATGTGCTGGCAGCAGCATCTGCAACTCTTCTCAATCGCTCTAAACAAGCAATGAGAGAGACCCTTCTAACACGAACACCAGCTCTAGCAAAATTGGTGTCGGTTTTTCGGGTCTGCCCCCCAGCAAAATGAATCGCTCACTGTTGGTAGCAAGTCGACAGGGGGCGGTTCAACATAACTTCATTGTTGACTCAGGGTTTGCACAAAAAGAATCTCATGACCCCGCTAATGGGGGTCTGAAAACAACACAGGCGCCACCAATGGTGACGCCTGTGCAAAAAAGTCTTTGGCCTGAAATTTAGGCGATTGCTTTTACCCGTGCCGCCAGACGCGACATTTTACGCGAAGCAGTGTTCTTGTGGTAAACGCCTTTTGTAACACCGCGCATCAGTTCTGGCTGGGCAGCTTTCAGTGCTGCAACTGCGTCTTCTTTAACGCCAGATTCGATCGCTTCTTCAACTTTACGGATGAATGTGCGGATGCGTGAACGGCGTGCTTTGTTGATTGCGAAACGCTTTTCGTTCTGACGTGCGCGTTTTTTTGCCTGAGCTGTGTTAGCCATGAGAATCGTCCTATCTATATGTGTCAATGCGTACAGTCGTTCCCGAAAAGGGAGGACACCGATAGGTGATTCTAGCCTGAGCGGGCTGCACGCGCATTTCTGATGCCGCCTATAGCGGGGAATGGGTGTGGTTGTAAAGGATGGGTTGGGCAGCGCATGCGAATGGTATGGCCGTGTTGAGAGAATCGCGGTTTTTTCGTTCCGCTAGGAACTGCTTTGTGAAAGGCTAAGCTATCTCCAGCAAGCCTAGCCTTTCTCTCGCTGGTACCAAATTATCAGAAAGCCAATAAAATGATCAAATACACTTATCCAGATGGTACTCATTGCTACAGGGCGCTTCATACCGTGCAGGCAGTTTATACCAATGAAGAAGGCAAGCTTGTCTCGCGGGCACTCAAAGCTGACCAGTCGGGTTTTTATACCTTTGAAATCAAAAGCTTTGAGGTCTTGGAAGCTGGTGTCACCTACAATTAGTAGACGCTTAACAGAGCCTTGGCCCTTCTACCGATCGCGGAACTGTGCTTCGCGTTTCTCCAAAAACGCACCCATGCCTTCGGATTGGTCTTCGGTTGCGAAGAGGGAGTGGAACATGCGGCGTTCAAACAACAGGCCTTCGCGAAGGGGTACTTCGTAGGCGCGGTTTACGGCCTCTTTCACGACCATCACGGAAACCATGGATTTCTCGGCAATCTTTTGCGCCGCGCCCAATGCTTCTTCGATCAGCTTTTTCACAGGTACAACGCGTGAGGCAAGGCCCGAGCGTTCTGCCTCATCCGCGTCCATGAAGCGGCCCGTCAGGTTCATGTCCATGGCTTTGGATTTGCCAACGATTCGTGTCAGGCGCTGGGTGCCACCGATACCAGCAACAACGCCGAGGTTGATCTCGGGTTGGCCAAACTTGGCGGATTCGGAGCAGATGATGAAATCGCACATCATGGCCAGTTCACAGCCACCGCCCAGCGCATAGCCGGAAACGGCGGCGATGATCGGTTTGCGGACGCGCATGATTTGGTCTGTTTCGGCTGTAAACAGGTCACCAGAAAATGCGTCTACAAAGGATTTATCTTTCATCATGGCAATGTCGGCACCTGCGGCAAATGCCTTTTCCGAACCGGTGATGACGATGGCGCGCACTTTGTCGTTTTCCTGACAGGCTGTCAGGCAGGCTGCCAGCTCGCTCAGCAATTGATCATTCAGCGCGTTCAGCGCGTCAGGACGGTTCAGCGTGACCAAAGCTACGTGATTGTCGACGTCCAGAATGATCGTTTCATAAGCCATGTGCGCGGCCCTTTTATTGTTACTCAGTCGTTCGTGCATATCATGGCGGTGAAACGGTTCAAGCTATCTTTGGCATGTCGGGCAATAGAAAGAGGACCGTCCAGATTGGACAACACGGGCAATTATTCCTTCACAACTGTCACGGCGGCAGGGTTCACTTTCCCTCCCGTAAACGTCAAAAGAATGTTGAAAATATCCAAGTTCTCCATCAGCTTGCCGGAAATCCTTTAGCGATGATCCACCAGCTTTAATCGCATCTTCCAAGACCGTTCGGATGATCGGAACCATGGCAGCGACGCGCGCTGTGGCAATACGTCCCGCTTTTCGTTTGGGGCTGATTCCTGCCCGAAAAAGTACCTCACAAACGTAAATATTACCCAGTCCGGCAACAATGCTTTGATCCAATAGGGCGGATTTCACGGGTGTGTTCCGATTTTTGAAAGCTTCGACAAGAATCGAGTCGTAAAAGTCGTTTCCTAAAGGTTCTGGCCCAAGAACAGATAGTAGTTTGTGGTTGTCAGCGGTTGCCGTGTCCAACAGGTCCATCGCGCCAAAGCGGCGTGGATCGTTAAAGGTAATCCGCGCTCCGTTTTCCATGTGGAATACAACATGATCGTGTTTTTCAGCGGGAGGGTGATCGTGGATAAATTGGCCCATCGGATCACCCGAAATCAACATCCGACCGGACATTCCCAGATGGATCAACAAGGTCTCACCAGAACTCAGGTCCGCAAGAATGTATTTTGAGCGCCGCCTCAGCCGTTCAACACGTTTTCCTGTCAGCCGCTCTGCCATTCCTTCAGGAAAGGGCCAGCGCAGATCGGGGCGGTTAACATCGGCCTGTTCAATCACAACGCCCTCCATCACGGGGGCCAGCCCAGCACGAACAGTTTCGACTTCGGGTAATTCGGGCATCAAGACACCTATTGTTTAGATTCTGGCGGCCAGTTTGGCAGCTATAGGCGGGAACACAATGCAGTGCTGCGTCAAATGGCAGTTTGCACCTGCCAACCCGAGGCTATATCTGCAAAGCAACAAGATCAGGATCAAACGTATGACCGACAATACAACCCACTTTGGTGCTCAGACCATCCGCGAAGATGAAAAGGCTGGTAAGGTTCGCAGCCTGTTTACAGATGTGGCGAATAAATATGACGTCATGAATGACGTGATGAGCGTGGGCATCCACCGCATCTGGAAAGAGGCGATGATGGATTGGCTTGCGCCACGTGCGGGTCAAAAGCTGTTGGATGTTGCGGGCGGCACGGGTGATGTGTCGTTCAAGTTCCTTAAACGCGCGGGATCGGGCCATGCGACGGTTTGTGATCTGACCGAAGGGATGCTGATCGAGGGTCGCAAACGCGCCGAAGCCGAGGCCATGCAAGACAGCCTTGATTGGGTTGTTGGTGATGCGATGGACCTGCCGTTTGAGGATAACACGTTTGACGTCTACACGATCTCGTTCGGCATTCGGAACGTAACACGCCCACAGGAGGCGTTGAACGAAGCCTACCGCGTTCTCAGACCTGGTGGTCGTTTGATGGTGCTTGAGTTCTCGCAGCTGCCAAACCCGATGATGCAAAAAGCGTATGATCTATACAGCTTTAACGTCATTCCCCAGATGGGCCATATGATCGCAAATGATCGCGATAGCTATCAGTACCTTGTGGAATCGATCCGCAATTTCCCTGATCAGGATACTTTCTTGGACATGGTACGTCAGGCTGGTTTCGAAAACGCCAAATACCGCAATATGACGATGGGCATTGCGGCGTTACACTCTGGCTGGAAAATCTAAATGCGCGGCATTCACAATATCTGGCGTTTGATCCGCACAGGCGCGACGCTGGAGCGAACCGGCGCGATGAACTTTGTCCTTGATGCTTTCGAGGCCCCCAAAGCCGTTCGCATGGTCGCAAAGGCGATGGCGATTCCGTTCAAGCCGCTTGGCTATAAGGGTGATCCAAACCTACAGCCTGCGACCCGTGCCCTAACGGCGCTGGGCCCTGCCTATATCAAGTTTGGTCAAATCCTGTCGACGCGTCCCGACGTTGTTGGTGATGAAATGGCGCAGCAGCTGCGTGTCCTTCAGGATCAATTGCCGCCGTTTGATGTGCAAACGGCCAAAGACGAAGTCGAACGCGAGCTGGGCAAATCCGTATGCGATATCTTTTCCGAATTTAGCGAGCCTGTCGCGGCGGCCTCAATCGCGCAGGTACACAAGGCGCGCTTGCACAGCACGGGTGAAGAAGTCGCTGTAAAGGTCTTGCGCCCGGGTATCGAACGCGCGTTTCAAAAAGATGTGGATGCCTTCTATCTCGCCGCCCGCATGGTCGAGCTGTTCTCACCCGGATCGCGGCGCTTGCGCCCGATGGATGTGATCGAACATTTCGACGGCGTTGTTCAGGGTGAATTGGACTTGCGGTTGGAATCTTCTGCCGCGTCAGAATTTGCAGCGAACACCAAAGACGATGCAGGGTTTGAACTGCCCGAGATCAAATGGGACTATTCAGCGCGCCGCGTTATGACGCTTGGCTGGGCTGATGGTGTTTCGATGGGGGATAACGATGCGATTGATGCGCTGGGCGTTGATCGTGTTGAACTGTCAGAACGTATTCTCGCGCTGTTTCTACAGCACGCTCTGCGCGATGGGTATTTCCACGGTGACATGCATCAGGGCAACCTGAAGGTCGCCTCGAACGGGAACATCATCGCGTTGGATTTCGGGATCATGGGGCATATCGATGAATATACCCGCCGCGTTTACGCCGAGATCCTCTATGGTTTTATCCGCAAGGATTACAAACGCGTGGCCGAAGTCCATTTCGAGGCAGGTTATGTGCCTGCTGACAAAGACGTGGATGAATTCGCGCGCGCCATTCGTGCGGTTGGTGAACCAATTTTTGGTATGGATGCGGATCACATCTCAATTGCACGACTGCTGGCGTATCTTTTTGAAGTGACCGAGCGTTTCGGCATGGAGACCCGTACCGAGCTTATCCTGTTGCAGCGCACGATGGTTGTTGTTGAAGGTGTGGCGCGGTCGTTGAACCCGCAGATTAACATTTGGCAGGTCGCAGCGCCAATCGTGACGGATTACATCACCAAATCTATTGGTCCAAAGGCGATGATGAGCGACCTCACCAAAACGGCGCGGGTTTTGTCGCGGTTTGGGCCACGCCTTCCTGCGCTGGTTGAGGCTGCTTTGATCCGTCAAAGCGATGTTTTGCCGCCTTCTCCAAAACCGTTCAAACGCTATATCGCTTTGGCAGCGGTGTTGGGAGCGGGTGCGGCAACTGGTGTGATCGCGTTGCTGGGCGCGCTGGGCTGAGAAAAAGGGCCCGCGTGATCGCGCCGGCCCTTAGAGCTTTCTAAATCAGATACGTTCGATTGCCAGTGCAATACCCTGACCGCCGCCAATACACATGGTGATCAATGCGCGTTTGCCGCCTGTGCGTAGCAATTCGTACAATGCCTTTACGGTGATGATCGCGCCCGTTGCGCCAACAGGGTGGCCCAACGCAATTGCGCCGCCGTTCGGGTTTACCTTTGCCGGATCAAAGCCCAGCGCCTTGCTAACCGCCAGCGCCTGAGAGGCAAAAGCCTCGTTGCTTTCGATTACGTCGAAATCATCTGCGCCCAGACCCGTTTTTTCAAACAGTTTGGTAACCGCAGGGATTGGGCCGATACCCATGACTTCGGGGCGCACACCAGCGTGGGCATATCCGATGATCTTTGCCAGCGGCTTTAGCCCCTTGGCCTCGGCAGCGGATGCGCGTGCCAGTACCAATGCCGCAGCACCATCGTTGATACCTGACGCGTTGCCAGCGGTGACCGAGCCGTCCTTTTGGAACACAGGGCGCAAGCCGGCAAGCTTGTCCAAAGTCGTTGCTTTAGGGTGTTCATCTACTTCAAAGGCAACCGTCTCACGGCCTTTTCGTACTTCAACAGGTACGATCTGATCGGCGAAATGGCCTGCTTCGATCGCGGCTGCTGCACGGTCCTGCGACAGCATCGCAAATGCGTCTTGCTCTTCGCGGGTGACCTCATGCTCACCAGCTACGTTTTCCGCTGTGACGCCCATGTGGCCCGTACCAAACGGGCAGTTCAACGTACCCAACAACATGTCGAGCGAGGCAACATCACCCATTTTCTGCCCCCAACGTGCGGCAGGTTGAATATAGGGCGCGCGGCTCATGCTTTCTGCACCACCAGCAAGGGCAAATTCTGCATCGCCCAGCATCAGGGACTGCACGGCCGAGATGATCGCCTGAACACCAGAACCACACAGGCGGTTCACGTTCATCGCGGGCACGGCATCTGGAACATCGGCCTCCATCGCGGCAACGCGGCTTAGGTACATGTCGCGGGGTTCTGTGTTGATGACATTGCCAAAAACAACGTGTTCGATTTGCTTTCCCTCGATACCTGCACGCGACAATGCCTCGCGGGCAACGGTTGCACCCAAAGTTGTGGTTGGTGTTCCAGCCAATGAGCCACCAAAGGTACCAATGGCTGTACGGACGCCACTAAGGATTACGATATCGTCTGACATGTGATTTCTCCCGAAAATTTGCAGCACATTAGAAAACGGCTGCAATTATGTCAGTAGGGACGTTCCGTCAAAGGTTAGACCGCGTTTGCTTCCACCGGCATCAAGGGTTGGCGCCCCTCGGCACTGAGGGTCCAGCAGCTGCGCCCTTCAAAAACAACAGCAGTCAAAGGGCGTCCATATCCGGCACCAGCGTCAATGTTGATGCGGTTGCCATAGTGCGTTGCTGTCTCAACCGGTGTGTGGCCGTGAACGATCAATTTGCCGTGGTCGCGCGTATCAACGTGAAACTCTTTTCGGATCCACAGCAAATCCTCTTCGTCTTGCTGATCCAATGGAACGCCGGGTTTGATGCCAGCATGGGCAAAGAACAGATCGTCGGTTTCATAGCTGAGCGAGAGGTTATTCAAAAAATCCACATGGGCCTGAGGCACAGCAGCTTTGGCCAGCGCGTGCACGGCGGTTTGGCGATCGGTTTCTTTCATCTTTACGCCATAGGACGCCATGGTTGTGTCACCCCCCAAACGCTCGTGGAGCCAATAAAGGTAGACAGGCAGATAGGCGTCATGCTGGGGATAGTCGCGCATGAACCAGCTGAACATGCGGTCATGATTACCCATTAAACACCTCCAAGGTTTTCCGACGGCAAGCCCTTGGATCAAAGTGTCGATCACCTCAGCAGAATTGGCACCACGATCCGTGTAGTCACCAATAAAGACTACTTCGGCATCTGGCCCGCCGTCCTTTTCGATCAGGGCGAGGACGCGGTTAAGCTCTTCAATTTGCCCGTGGACGTCGCCGATGGCGTAAATAGGTTTGGTCATGATCTCTCCAATAAAAAAGGCGCGGCACCATATGGGCCGCGCCTTTCAGGTAGTAATTGAATAACCTTAGGCTACGTCAAATTCCAATAGTTTGATCTGCGTAAACCGGCCAGTTTCGTGCAGCTGCTTTACAACCTCTGTTGGCACTGGCGCATCAACGTAAAGCAAGGCAATTGCTTCGCCTTTGACGTCAGCGCGGCCAAGGGTAAAGTTCGCGATGTTCACGCCGTTTTCGCCCAATGTTTGACCCAATGTACCGATGATGCCTGGAACGTCCTCATTGGTGGTGTAAACCATGTGGCGGCCAACTTCGGCGTCGATGTTAATGCCTTTGATCTGGATGAAACGTGGTTTGCCATCAGAGAAGACAGTCCCCGCGATGGAACGTTCGCGTTTGTCCGTTACAACGGTCACTTTGATATAGCCGTCGAATGCGCCAGATTTATCTTGGTTGGTTGTAGAAATCTGGATGCCTTTTTCTTTGGCAACAACAGGGGCGGAAACCATGTTCACGTCTGGGTTTGCGCGTTTCATGATACCCGCAACCACACCACAGTTCAGCGCGTCGAGGTTCATTTCGGAAACAACACCATCATAGAGGATGTTGATGGCTTTGATCGGCTCGTCGGTCATCTGACCGGTGAAGGCGCCAAGGTAACCTGCCAGTTTCAACCATGGACCCATGATTTGCGCCTCTTCGGCGGTAACCGACGGCATGTTCAGGGCGTTGGTGACAGCACCAGTCAACAAATAGTCTGACATCTGCTCTGCAACCTGAAGGGCCACGTTTTCCTGTGCTTCGGTTGTTGCAGCGCCAAGGTGCGGTGTGCAGACAACGTTTGGCAGGTTGAACAGTGGGTTCTCGGTAGCTGGTTCCTGTTTGAACACGTCGAACGCAGCGCCAGCAACATGGCCGGATTTCAGCAAATCGGCCAGTGCCTCTTCGTCAACCAGACCACCACGGGCACAGTTGATGATGCGCACGCCTTTTTTGGTTTTCTCAAGGTTTTCACGGCTCAGGATGTTTGCGGTCTGCTCGGTGAACGGAACGTGCAGCGTGATAAAGTCGGCGCGCGCCAGCAGCTCTTCCAGCTCGACCTTTTCAACGCCCATTTTCGCGGCTTTCTCTTCGCCCAAGAAGGGGTCATAGGCCACAACCTTCATTTTCAGGCCACGGGCGCGGTCGCAGACGATGCCACCGATGTTGCCTGCGCCGATAACGCCCAGTGTTTTGCCAGTCAGCTCAACACCCATGAATTTGGATTTTTCCCATTTGCCAGCATGCGTGGATTCTGACGCTTCTGGAATCTGACGTGCCACAGCGAACATCATTGCGATGGCGTGCTCGGCTGTGGTGATCATGTTGCCGAAAGGCGTGTTCATGACGATCACACCTTTTTTGGAGGCGGCGTCTTTGTCGATGTTGTCTGTACCGATACCCGCGCGGCCAATGACCTTTAAGTTATCTGCTGCTGCGATGATTTTCTCGGTTGCTTTGGTGGCGGAACGGATGGCGAGGCCATCGTATTGGCCAATCACTTCGGCCAGCTTGTCCTTGTCTTTGCCCAGTGTTGGCTGGAAATCCACGTCGATGCCGCGGTCTTTGAAGATTTGAACAGCTGCTTCGCTGAGGCTGTCGGAGATGAGTACTTTAGGCGCCATGATAGAGGTCCTTTGAATAATATGGGGTAAGAGCGTGGTGTCGCGCCAATCGGTTAGCCCGCAGGCGCGACGGTGTTTCGCTATTATGCGTTGAGTTCGGCGTTGAACGCGTAGTCGAGCCACGGAAGCATGGCTTCGATGTCGGATGTCTCAACGGTTGCGCCGCACCAGATGCGCAGGCCAGCAGGCGCGTCACGGTATGCACCGATATCCAATGCGATGTTTTCGTCTGCCAGACGTTTTGCAACGGCTTTGGCAAAGGCTGCCCCATCGGTGATACGCTCGTCGGTGAACTTGAGGCAAACAGATGTGTTGGAGCGTGTCGCAGGATCAACCGCAAGGAAATCGATCCAGTCGTGTGCCTCAACAAATGCAGTTACTGCAGCGGTGTTGGCATCTGCACGGGCGATCATGCCCTTCAGGCCACCAACAGATTTCGCCCAATCCAGCGCGAACAAATAGTCCTCAACGCACAACATGGAGGGTGTGTTGATCGTGGCGCCCGTAAAGATACCGTCGATCAGCTTGCCGCCTTTGGTCAAGCGGAAGATTTTTGGCAGGGGCCATGCAGGTGTGTAGCTTTCCAGACGTTCAACAGCGCGCGGGCTGAGGATCAGCATGCCGTGGGCCGCTTCGCCGCCCAGTACTTTTTGCCAGCTGAATGTGGTGACGTCCAAACGATCCCATGGCAGGTCCATCGCAAAGGCTGCGGATGTGGCATCGCACAGGGTCAGGCCTGCGCGGTCTGCGGGAATGTCGAAATTGGCAGGAACGCGCACACCAGAAGTCGTGCCGTTGTAGGTAAAGCAAACATCATTGTCGAAGTTCACACCGTCCAGATCAACGATCTCGCCGTAGGGGGCGGTTTTCTCTGTCGCGTCGACTTTTAACTGCTTCAGCGCGTCAGTGACCCAGCCAGAGCCAAAGCTTTCCCACGCGAGCATCTCAACGTGGCGTTCGCCCAAAAGGTTCCACATCGCCATTTCATAGGCGCCTGTGTCAGAGGCCGGTACGATACCGATTTTATAGTCGGCAGGAATGCCGAGGACTTCGCGTGTTGTCTCGATCGCTGCTAGCAACTTGGCTTTACCAGGTGCGGCACGGTGGCTGCGGCCCAAAGGCGCGCCAGACAATTTTGCCAAATCAAATGTGGGGGGTTTTGCGCATGGTCCAGAGGAAAAACGCGGATTCGTCGGACGTGCGTCCGGTGGTGTTATAGCCATTGATGCTATCCTTACAGATAAATGCCCTTCGTTGGGGAAGGGTGTCCCACCGACGGACATAAGGGCCATTGCCCTCTGGTGCAACCAAAGAAACGGGGCTAAACCGCCCCCTAATCGTCTTTTTGCGACGTCTTTGACGTGGATCGGAAACTTGAACATGTATACAGCTGTCCTTCTTGCTGCTCCTAGCGCCCGCAATCTTGAGCCTGCGCTGGTCGAATCCTTACGAAATGCGTGGGGCGGCGGAGACGCGATTTGGCTTGCGCCCGATGTTGCGGCTGAATTCGGTTTGGCCGAGGTTCCTCAAAACCTGTGGGAAGTCTGGGACAGCTGCCAAAGCATGAATATTGATCTGGTTCTGGTGCCTACGGCTGGTCGGCGCAAAAAGATGCTACTGGCCGATATGGACAGCACCATGATCCAGCAAGAATGCATTGATGAACTGGCAGACGAGGCTGGTGTGGGTGAACGTGTAAAAGACATCACTGCCCGTGCAATGAATGGCGAGTTGGATTTTGACGGTGCGCTGAACGAACGTGTCGGGCTTTTGAAGAACCTCCCCGAAGGCGTGATCACCAAGGTTCTGGCCGAGCGGATTACCTTGATGCCAGGTGGTAAGACACTGCTGGCAACGATGAAGGCAAATGGCGCTTATGCGGCGCTGGTGTCTGGTGGGTTTACTGCCTTTACCCAGCAGGTTGCGGGGCAGTTGGGGTTTGATGAAAACCGTGCAAACACGTTGCTGACAGAGGGTGGCAAACTGACAGGAAAGGTAGGCATGCCAATCCTTGGTAAACAGGCCAAAGTTGATGCGCTGGAAGAAATCACCGCGCGCCTAAAGATCACTGATACTGATGTTGTCGCCGTTGGTGACGGTGCAAATGATCTGGGCATGCTGACACGCGCAGGCATGGGCGTGGCATTGCATGCGAAACCGTCTGTTGCGGCGCAGTGTAATGTGCGGGTCAACTTCTCGGACCTGACTGCGCTTTTGTATGTTCAAGGCTACAGTCAGGACGAATTTGTAAGCTAGGCCTGCAAAAGACCTGCGGCTGGTTTCAAAACGCCAGTGACTAGCCCGTCCCAGTTTTTGATCGGGGCGTTGATCCGTTTTAGGGTCGCGGGGTGGTTTGCGTCCAGCACACCTAAACGAACCAATAGCGCGGCAATCGCGGCTTCGGCGGCGCGTGTGGTGCCGCAGGCCGCTTTGACCGCGATGCCCAGCCCCTGTTCTGGCAGAATCGCGATAAAGAATCCTTCGGCACCCGTTTTCAATGCTACCTTACCATTGCAGGCATTCATGAGTTCGGTGCAGGCGCGGCCTTCACCGGCGACCAATTCAGGGTGTAGGCGCATGGCTTGATGCAATCGTACCTCGGCGCTGCCTTCAGGCGCATTTGCAAAATGCGCCATAGCGCGGGCAATGCCATGCATCGTTGAGGCAAAGTTCGGGGCCGAGCATCCATCAATCCCAAACCCAGGGCTGGTTTGCTGCGTCACGCCTTCAAACGCCTCTAGGCAGGCGCGCTGCACGGGATGGTTGGGATCGGTGTAATCAGGCCCAGCGCCCAAATGTTTCGTGAGGGTGAGGAAGCCAGCGTGCTTGCCTGAACAGTTGTTGTGAATGCGGCAGGGTTTTTCATGGGCGCGGATTTGCGCCTCCATTACGCTGCGATCACGGGACTCTTCAGTACCACAACGGAAATCATCATCCCTCAGCCCAAGGTCACCCATCCATGCGCCTACGTTATCAACGTGAATTTGCGCCCCCTGATGCGATGCACAAGACAGGGCGAGCTGTTTGGTTGTCAGTCCGAAAGCATCCGCTGCCCCTGAACGGATCAGCGGCAATGCCTGAATCATTTTCGAAGAGCTGCGGGCCAGAACTACGGCATCAGGATCACCCCAAGCGTCAACAATTTGGCCGGTCCCGTCGCAAATCACGGCATGACCAGAATGAACGCTTTCCAAAAACGGGCCACGCCAGATTTCGGCAAAAGGTGCGGGAGCGGTCATAGTTGGTTCCTTTAGGTGTTTTTTATGGGCGAAAACCTGCCATGCGGGGTTTCGTCATGCACGTCTTTCGCGTTATGGTGTTTGGTGTTGAGAAGAACGTAACCTATCGCAAAAGAATGGCCCATCAAAAAGCGGCCACAGCATGGGATTACATTTTCTATTGAGGCAAGCAAGACGGCTGGAGATTTGGACTGATGGCATTTTTGAAAACTGGTGTATGTGCTGCACTATTGGCAGGCTTGATAGCTGGCGGTGCATTGGCGCAAAGCCAGAGCACGAACCGCGTAGCGGCAAAGACTGACTGGAGCGTGTTCGTAGAGGATAATCCAACCGAATGTTGGGGGGTCTCGACGCCTAAGGAAACTGTGAACTCGCGCGATGGGCGTGTTGTTGCGGTGAACCGTGGGCAGATTTTGCTGATGGTATTTTACCGCCCCAGCGCAGGTGCCAAAGGGCAGGTTGCCTTTACTGGCGGTTACCCCTTCGCAAGCGGCTCGACCGTGTCTTTGGATATTTCCGGCAATTCATTTGAATTGTTCACCGAGGGTGAATGGGCATGGCCAGCGACAACCGCAGATGATTCCAAGATCATCACCGCGATGAAACGTGGCGCGAATGCCAAGCTGACAGGTCGTTCCGGCCGCGGCACAAAAACCGAAGATACCTTTTCCCTGCTGGGCTTTACCGCAGCGGTTGAGGACGCGGCAAAACGCTGCGGCGGCTAATCTAGCCACATGAATTCAAGCAGCTCTGCCCATCCGTGGGCGGGGCTGTTTTCATTTTGCGCCTAGAACACCTATATAGCACTCTACCCCTCATAGGATTCGAACCATGTCTGCACCAATTACCCAAGACGTTCACACCATCCCGCGCAAATTGCCAGAGGGGCCGCAGAACCTTGTTGGCATGACACGCGAAGCGATGCGTGATGCGCTGATCGCAATTGGTACGCCGGAAAAGCAGGCGAAAATGCGGGTAGGCCAGATTTGGCAATGGATTTACAACTGGGGCGTCCGCGACTTTGACGCGATGACAAACCTTAGCAAAGCGTTCCGCGCTGAACTGGCCGAGCATTTTGTCGTTGAGGTGCCTGAGGTGGTGACCAAACAGGTCAGCACGGATGGAACGCGCAAATACCTTGTTCGGATCGCTGGCGGGCATGAAGTCGAGGTGGTCTATATCCCAGAAGCGGATCGCGGCACGCTTTGCGTCAGCTCTCAGGTTGGCTGCACGCTGACATGTTCGTTCTGTCATACGGGTACACAAAAGCTGGTGCGTAACCTGACTGCAGGTGAAATCATTGGTCAGGTCATGGTTGCCCGTGATGATCTGGACGAATGGCCCAAAAGCGGCACGCGCACCTATGAAGCGCGCTTGCTGTCCAACATCGTTTTGATGGGCATGGGCGAGCCGCTGTATAACTTTGAAAATGTCCGTGACGCGATGAAGATCGCGATGGACCCCGAAGGCATCCAGCTATCGCGCCGCCGCATCACGCTCAGCACTTCTGGCGTCGTGCCAGAAATCGAACGGACCGCTGCCGAGATCGGTTGCCAACTGGCGGTGTCGTTCCACGCCACCACAGATGAGGTCCGCGACAAGCTGGTGCCGATCAACAAACGCTGGAACATCGAGGCGCTGCTGGATGCCCTGCGTGAATACCCCAAAGTTTCCAACTCTGAACGGATCACGTTTGAATATGTCATGCTGAATGGCGTTAACGATAGCGACGAAGATGCCCACCGCCTGATGAAGCTGATCGAAGGCATCCCCGCCAAGATTAACTTGATCCCGTTTAACGAATGGCCCGGCGCGCCTTATCAACGTTCTTCAAACAACCGCATCAGAGCGTTTTCCGATATCGTCCATAAGGCTGGTTATGCCTCGCCTGTGCGCAAACCACGTGGCGAAGATATCATGGCTGCTTGTGGGCAGTTGAAATCGGAAACAGAGCGCGCACGCAAGTCCCGCCGTCAAATCGAAGCAGAGGCAGGCGTTAGCCGCGATTAAAGAGAGCGCTGATTGATTGAGGGCCTATTGTTTCGCGACTTGAAACAACAAGCTTTTGAGATTGTTGTTTGGCGCTTCGCTGTCTGGTTCAACATTACCTGATATACACCTTAATTCGGCGCCTTAGTTGTGCGCTGGGCGCAAATATGTGGGCCAAAGTTAAAGGTGACTTGATCATTCTTTATGAGGAAGCTCTGATCGAAATAGACATGTTTTCGATCGGGTAATGCAGAGAGCTCTCATTTTGTTGGATAAATTTTCTACCAAGGTTGGCCGAAATTCGAAATTCGACCTCTTTACACGTTATAGGATAGTGTTTCAGGCTGATCTGGGGCTTTTTCTACCAATAGGAGAGTAAAAACCCTCTTTCAGTCACAATCGGTTCCGAATCCTGACACCCTGAAACCAGAGGCTGTTTCCTGAGACGACTTAATCAGGAGAGTGAAAATGTCGATCGTTATTAAACAAGACGCCTTTGTTACCGATGAGGTAATGCAGATTGTCGCACGCGAACGTGCCGTAGCTTTGTCTGCACGTGAATGGAAACACCGCCTAGCAGGGTATGGTTATTCGATACGTGACACAGATGATGGCAAACATCTTCTGGAAACTCTGCCACATCACGTAACACTGTGTGAGCTTCCAGAAGAGCTGTTTAACTGATCATCTGCCTGGAACGCTGTCGCGCGCTGATGGCTCGCCCCAGTTTTCGATGAGGTCCATCGCCTCTTGCGCTGTTTCGACAAAGCGGAAGAGATCGAGATCCTCGGCAGAGATCGTGCCCGCGTCGGCCAGAGCATCCCAATTGATGATGCTTTCCCAGAATGCGCGGCCAAACAGCAAGAATGGAACACGTTCCATGCGGCCTGTCTGAATCAGGGTTAGGGCCTCAAATGTTTCGTCCAAGGTGCCAAAGCCACCAGGGAACACACAGATCGCTTTTGCGCGCATCAGGAAATGCATTTTCCGGATCGCGAAGTAGTGAAAGTTAAAACACAGGTCAGGCGTGACGTATTCATTCGGCGCCTGTTCAAAGGGAAGAACGATGTTCAGCCCGATCGAAACGCCGTCTGCTTCTACGGCGCCGCGGTTGCCTGCCTCCATCACGCCGGGGCCACCGCCTGTTACGACAACATCCTCACGTCCGCCGCTTTCCTTTGACTTAAGAGTCATCAGGCGGGCGAATTCGCGCGCTTCGTCGTAAAACTGCGAAAGATCAGCCAGCGTTTTTGTCCGCGCGGTATCTTTCTTTGCGGGTTCAGGAATGCGTGCGCCACCGAACAGAACGATCGTCGATTGAACGCCGTATTCGTCTAGCATCATTTCTGGCTTAAGTAGCTCTAGCTGAAGACGGACAGGCCGCAGTTCGTCGCGGCATAAAAAGTCAAAGTCGTTGAAGGCCAGCTTGTATGCTGGCGCTTGGGTTTGTGGGGTTACCGGAACGACATCTGCCGCATCGCGATCTGTATGCGCGTCGCGCAACGGGTGTTGGTTCTTTTGGCTCATTGTTTCCTCAAGATTTCTGATTCCGACTAATCATGCACGTGATTATGCATATTGACTATGAGATACTGTGCAAGCTTGCGTGAGGGGATTGGTGTCGTTGCCTATTGACCGTGACAGTAGTGAGGATTGCGCGGGAAGGCCGCTGCGCGTATAGCGCTTTTCAAGCAATTCATTCAAACGGAGCTCCAACATGTCCAATGCACAGCTTGAAACGGCCATCGAAGCCGCGTGGGAAAACCGCGACAGCATCACTTCCGCAACCACGGGTGAAACCCGTGACGCAATTGAATCAACGCTGGCGGCGCTAGATGGCGGCACATTGCGCGTTGCTGAAAAGATGGACAATGGCGATTGGCACGTAAACCAATGGGCGAAAAAAGCCGTTCTTCTGGGTTTCCGCATCAAAGATATGGAACAGCAGGAAGGTGGCCCGCAGGGCGCTGGCTGGTGGGATAAAGTCGACAGCAAGTTCAAAGGCTGGGGCGATGCACAGTGGAAAGAAGCAGGGTTTCGTGCGGTTCCAAACTGCGTTGTTCGCAAGTCGGCCTATATCGCTCCGGGTGTGGTGCTGATGCCATCCTTTGTGAACATCGGCGCATATGTCGATAGCGGCACAATGGTTGATACGTGGGCGACTGTCGGTTCCTGCGCGCAGATTGGTAAAAACGTTCACCTATCCGGCGGCGTTGGCATTGGCGGTGTTCTAGAACCGATGCAGGCCGGCCCAACAATCATCGAAGACAACTGCTTTATCGGGGCGCGCTCCGAAGTTGTTGAAGGTTGTATCGTTCGCGAAGGTTCGGTTTTGGGTATGGGCGTATTCATCGGCCAGTCGACCAAAATTCTGGACCGTGAAACCGGCGAAGTTATGTACGGCGAAGTGCCTGCGGGTTCCGTTGTTGTTGCAGGCTCTATGCCTTCCAAGAATGGCGTACACCTTTATTGCGCAGTGATTGTTAAGCGCGTGGATGAAAAGACACGTTCAAAAACATCCATCAACGAGCTGCTGCGCGACTGATGCGGTTTTTCCTGCCCTTGCTGTTTATTGCTATTGCGGTAGCGGCTGGGGCAGGCCCTCATGATGGGCGGTATCGACCTGACCACCCGTCAGGAGACAGCTGGGACTGCAAGAGTATTGGCAAGGACGGCGGCGCGATTTTGCTGACCTCGAATTTGTTCTTTGCTGTCGGCAGCAGATGCACGCTGCGGGATCCGGTTGCTGTCAGTGGCATGGACGCTGTTTTATACGATGCGATTTGCCGCGCTGATGGTGCACCATGGCATCGCCGTATTATGATCATGAAGACCGAAAACGGTATTTCAGTGATCCAAAAAGGCGGACGCATCAGTATGTTGCGCAAGTGCGAATAGGTCTGGTCTTTTCAAACCTTGAATGAGCGTCTAGACCTCCATCTTCCCTGAGCTAAGGCTGACTTTGCTATGTCCGACGAAAAGAAACCCAAAAAACCATCCCGCCAACAGGTGTTCACGCTGCTGGTCGAGATCGGCCGAAAAACCGGTGACGGTTTGCCAGCCAAGGCGACAGGCGCGGCGCTGATGTGCTTTGCCTCGGGGATTGATGAGGCAGAGGCCGTGCGTGAAACCGTCGCGATCTTGAAGCAGGCGGATACGGCACCTTTGGATGTCACCGGCTACGGCACCTTGGCCGAGCGTGAGGCCGAAGGCCATGAGATTGATGAAGAAGAGCGCGCATTGATGCAACGCGCGCTCGAAGAAAACTCGGTTATCGTGGCGCAAGTGACGCCGTTCTTTGACTAAGGGTCAGGCGGCACGGCGTTTGGCCAAATGGATGGCCTCATACCACTTCAGAACTTTATGCGAGGGCGATTTATGCTCTGGCAGGTCGTTGCGATCCACACCAAACAGAACGCTAGAGGCGAGCTGATGCGAGTCGCGACGCATACGACCAATGTACATGCTTTCCAACGGTGCGCCGCTGGCCAAAATCGTTTCGTGATTTGGTAAAATGATCTGGCTGTATTGTGTGAGCTGCCCGCATGGCTCGGTACGGGCCGCAAAACCGTTCACCAGATTTCGGGCGGGTGTCAGCACTTTTTCACATGAGAACAGGTATTCCACCTCAGGCCCGTCAATGACGACATGCTGTTCGGGTGCGACGATGATGTCGTCCAACAGCCCGTAATAGGGCGCACGCATTCGGATCGGGGCAAAGCTGCCGCGTGCGGGTACTGAACGGGTTACTGTCTGCAAGACAGGAACAACCTCGCCATTGGCTGTGTATACTGTGTCACCCCGTTTCAAAGTGCCTGCGTTGCGGTACCCCCACGGGGTCGCAATGGGGGTATTGGGCGCAAGGGTCGGTCCGGTTCCAATCGGTTCGATTTGATCCGAAAGCGCTGCAAATACCATATCGGGCGCGTAATCGTGGCTTCCGCGACCCAGCATCAGATCACGTAAATCATCTAGCGTTAGAGGAAGCGGGTTTTCGACCACTACGCTGGTCACGGCTGTTTCCCCAACCTGTTCTAGCGTGAGCCGCCCCCAATTATATTTGATGTCCCACGCATAAGTCAGGCGCAGAACTTCTGCGCGTCCTGCGTTTTCGTGGGCAATTGCAGCGTGGGCAATATCATCGCCCTGCACCTGCACCATTGAAACACCACCGCCTGGAATTGCCTGAAAAACAAGGCTGCGGTGGCTTGGGTGAGGTGTAGTATAGCCGAACAGAACTTGGGGTTTGCTGTCTTCGGCAACTTGGGTTTCGAAAACGATACTGCCGCGATTGAGGATCTGGTCGGGCGTATCAGCAACGATAGGCGTCTGGCGTTTTTCGTGGCCCAAGCCGCGCAGTGACAGCCGCCGTTCGCTATGGTCTGTTAGAGCAATCCAAGTCATTTAAGCCACCTTTACGGCGCGTAATAGCTCCGCTTCATATCGTTTCAACATACGGCGCGCAGCTATCGGGTAACCTGCGCCGGTTTCGGGATCTAGTTCAGGGAAGACACTGTAGATTTCTTCGACCACTTCTGCTTCGAAACTAGAGGCAGTTTGCGGGCCGGGTAGGAAGCTTTCAGTCTCTAACCCTTCGGAAAACACCACCTGATGGCGATCAAATAGCAAGTGGACATAGGTGACCTCGCCGCCTTCACGGCGGGTGATCGAGTGATCATTCACAAGGTCACGGGCAGCAACCAGAACCTCGGCTTCGCCAAAGAGAAGTTCGGCCAAATTGTCTTTGATCAGCACGCGGTGCAGCGGTGACACCAGCAAATCGCGGTGCTGCCCTAGCGTATTTGCGCGGATGTGGATGGGGGCAAAATCACCTGTGGCCGCGACCTTGCGGGATCCAAGCCAGCGCAAGGGCTGGGCGCCTTCGTCTTTTGTCATCACCAAATCCCCAGGCTGCAAAGTCTCGGCGCGGCGGTCTCCGTCGGGCGTGGCGATAAGGGTGCCAGCAACAAAGCAAGGAACAGAGGTGGCGTTTACAAAACCGACATCGGTCTCGCTGCCGTTATTGACGGTGTAGGTAAAGTTGAAGTCTTCTTCGTCGCCGTCACCAACAATGTTAAAGGTACCATCGGCATTTAACGTGACGGCCTGACCTGTAGGAAGAATAACAGTTGTCCCCACGGCAACGGGTTGCCCGTTGATGTGAGTCACCGTCAGCGTGCTGCCTCCAGTGTTGTTGATATCGTTGCTGAGCACATCAAGGGTGGTGGTGCCGTCAGGATAAACGTTCACATCGTCTGACACGGCGATCAGCTCGGTCTGGATCGAGTCTCCGGCAATCAGAACATTAGAGTCATAGCTGCTGTCACCTGTATCAGCGAGGGCGATCCGCATTGAGTTGGTGACACCGGGATTTACATCCATGGTTAGGGTGAGCGTGATGGTAAAACCATCCATCTCGGTGTTGTAATCGTCGTTTGTGTTATCAACATACATGTTGATGTTGTTGGTCGTCGAAATGTTGAACGGCGCAGTCGTACCGTCGCCAACATCATGTTCGACAAACTGCCCATTGATCCAAACGCCAAAGAAATCCTGATAAATGGAATTCGCAAACTCGGGGTATTCTTCCGAGCTAAAGACAAATTGCATCGTCAATTTATCGTTGTCAGGAATAAAGTCGATGTCCAAAGTGGAAGCATCATATGTGGTACCACCAGCCGCCGTATTGTACGGGTTGAAATTATTCGTGCCGGATGTGTTGGTGGTTGTGTTGGTGCTCTGGTTGGATTGCCCGCTGGAGTTGGTGAAATCTTCGGCTTCACCGGTAGACATGATCACGCCTGTATCACCAGGAACAACACCGGGTGAGGTGCTATCACCGCCTGTATAAATACCAGCACTGTCGTTGTCGCCATAATACGTCGCGCCGGTAACGGTCACGCCCGTGCCGAAAATCTCCTGCGCCATATCCGTGGCGGTTGTGCCTTCACGCACCGTTTCAATGCTAAGTTCCGACGCTGTTACCATTTCACTGCCTCAAACCGATATGTGAGACAGAACAAGCCACAGCCAGACAGGGGTTTTCCCCTATTCCATTCAGGTCCGTATCGGACGCGTACATCCCTGTTTTCAGGTGATGAAACTGCTATTACCCTGCCTCGGGTTATTTATTACCGATCAGATTACCACAATTTTGACATAAATGAAGCGGCTTTCGACGCGCGTGCGGGGGCTGGCACTTTTACGTCACAGAAGGGATAAGGGTTGGAGTTATTACAGGAGCCTTTTGCATGTCCGAATTCACCCCAGTAGATCCCGTTGATCTAACCGCGGCTCTGGTCCGCTGTCCTTCTGTCACGCCAGAAGACGCCGGCGCATTGGATATTCTGAATGACCTGCTGGGCGAGGCCGGGTTTTCATGTGCTTGGGCGAATCGGGGGGGCATTCGCAACCTGTTTGCGCGCTGGGGCACACAGGGAAACACGCGCAACTTTGGCTTTAATGGTCACACCGATGTTGTGCCTATCGGGGATGAGGCCGCTTGGACGATGCCGCCCTTTGGCGCTGAAATCAAAGACGGTGTAATGTATGGCCGTGGCACTACCGATATGAAATCTGGTGTGGCGGCATTTGCTGCAGCGGCCATTGATTTTGTCCGCCAAACACCCCCTGATGGTTCAATTGTCATCGCGATTACAGGTGACGAAGAAGGCGAATCCGTAGACGGCACGCTGGCCCTGCTTGAGCATATGGAAAACAATAACGAACGCATGGATGTCTGTTTGGTAGGAGAGCCGACTTGTCCGAACACCATGGGTGAGATGATCAAGATCGGGCGGCGCGGTTCGATGACGATCAAGTTCCGTGTCATCGGTAAACAGGGGCATTCGGCATATCCGCACCGCGCTAATAACCCGCTGCCTGCCATGGTTCGACTGATGGATCGTTTGGCTAGCCACGAGCTGGACAAAGGCACCGATCACTTTGATCCCTCCACCCTTGCTGTGGTCACGGTCGACACTGGCAACCCTGCAACCAATGTTATTCCTGCCGAATGTACATCGGCGGTGAATATCCGTTTTAACGACACCCATTCAGGCGCAAGCCTGACCGCGTGGATCGAAGAGGAAGTCGCGGCAATTCGGGAAACCTTTGGTGTAGAGGTTGAAACACACATAAAGATATCCGGCGAGAGCTTTATCACCCCTCCAGGTGCCCTGTCAGCCATGGTATCAAACGCGGTCGAGGCCGTGACCGGTGTTAAACCCGAACTATCGACCACAGGCGGTACATCGGATGCGCGGTTTGTAAAATCGCACTGCCCCGTTGTTGAATTTGGCCTTGTCGGCCAGTCGATGCACCAAGTGGATGAACATGTGCGCGTGGATCACATTCGCGAGTTGAAAACCGTCTATACCCGCATTCTTCAGGACTATTTTTCTTGATTAATATCCATGAAACCCAAGACCGCGAAACCTGCTATGCCCTGCGCCATCAGGTCTTTGTCCAAGAGCAAGGCTATTCCGCTGAAGGTGAAATAGACGAGCTAGACCCTGTCAGTATTCATTTGCTCGCCGAGCAAGACGGGACGCCGATCGGAACAGCCCGAGTGTTTATCAAAGAGGATACGGCAAAGATCGGCCGCGTCTGCGTTTTGAGATCTGGGCGCGGCACTGGGCTTGGCGCGCGATTGATTCAAGCAGCTGTTCAGGTCGCAAGGCAAAACAAGATGGCCCGCGTTGTATTGGGTGCGCAGGCCCATGCGGTTGGGTTTTATGAAAAGCTGGGTTTTCGGGCCTTTGCAGAACCGTATCTAGACGAAGGTGAGCCGCACCAGATGATGGAGAAAAACCTGTGAAACAGACTGTGGTTGTCATGTTAAAGGTGCCTCAGGCGGGGCGGGTAAAAACCCGTCTGGGCCGCGATATAGGTATGGTTGGTTCCGCATGGTGGTTTCGGCATCAGGTGCGCCGACTTTTGAACCGAATAGAAGACCCGCGTTGGAATGTTATTTTGGCCGTCGCACCGGATCGTACAGGCATGACGACAAGGGTTTGGCCACAGCGATTCCAGCGCATGCCACAAGGGCGTGGAAATCTGGGGGACCGGATGGAACGCGCTTTGCGCGCGCCTGCAATTGGTCCTGTCTGTGTGATTGGTGGGGATATTCCAGACGTAAACGCAGACCGCATTGCAGAGGCGTTTGCCGCGCTGGGCAATCATGACGCAGTTTTTGGACCTGCTGTTGACGGTGGATATTGGCTGGTTGGGCTAAAGCGCAGCAAGGCTGTTCCGCCTAGCATTTTTGATGGGGTGCGGTGGTCAACCGAACATGCGTTATCCGATACTATGGCGACCCTGCCTGATCACCGCATAGCCACAGTTGCGACCTTGCGAGACGTAGATACAGTGGCCGACCTAAATTAATGTGACGCGCCTTTGTCACCGTGCTAGGCCCTTCACATGAATAAAATACCGACAAAACAAGAAATCCTCAGCTGGATCGAAGAAAACCCGACCCTTACCGCCAAGCGTGACATCGCAAAGGCGTTCGGCATCAAAGGGGCTGCGCGGATCGATCTGAAACGCCTGCTGAAAGAGCTGGAGGCCGAGGGGCATCTGGAAAAGCGCAAAAAGTCCTATAGTGACCCAGAACGTTTGCCACCTGTCAGCGTGCTGCTGGTTACGGGGCCCGATGGAGATGGCGACCTATATGCCAAGCCCATGGAATGGGGTGGAGAAGGGCAAGAGCCTGTCGTCTTGATGATCCCGCGGGCGGCTGATCCCGCGCTGGGCGCAGGCGATCGCATCTTGGCGCGGCTTACCTTGGTCAAGGGAGAGGCGCACCACTATGAGGGGCGCCTAATCCGTCGCATCGGTACAAATCCGAAAAAGATCATAGGCATCTTCCGTAAACATGCCGAAGGCGGGCGGATCTTGCCGATTGATAAAGGTGCTGACAAAGAATGGGCTGTACCCTCGGACGCCACAGGTGGCGCGAAAGAGGGTGAGCTGGTTGAGGCCGAGCTTGCCGGTCCAAAGGGGCGCATGGGCTTGCCACGCGCCCGTATTGTTGACCGTCTAGGTGACCCATCAGCGCCCAAGGCTGTTTCACTGATCGCGATCCACCAGCATAACATTCCCGATGATTTTCCGGATGATGTTGTCGCGCAGGCCGATGCGGCGACTCCGACAGGTTTGGACGGACGCGAAGATTTGCGCGAACTGCCATTGGTGACCATCGACCCGTCAGACGCGCGCGACCACGATGACGCGTGTTTCGCCGAGGCTGACACCGATCCTGCGAACAAAGGCGGACACATCCTTTGGGTCGCTATCGCGGATGTCGCAGCCTTTGTCACACCCGGTTCGGCATTGGACCGTGAGGCGCGCAAGCGCGGAAACTCGACCTATTTTCCAGACCGCGTTGTCCCGAAGTTGCCCGACCGCCTATCGGGTGATCTGTGTTCCCTGCACGAAGGGGTTGATCGGGCCTGTATGGCCGTGCGTATGGTGCTGGATGCAGAGGGCAACAAACTGCACCACGATTTCCACCGTGGCCTTATGCGCTCGCCCGCCAGCTTGCACTATGAAGAGGTGCAAGACGCGATTGACGGAAACCCGAATGAACGCACAAAACCCTTATTAGAGACTGTTTTAGAGCCCCTATATGCTGCTTATGCTGCGCTCGTCTCAGCGCGTGAGCGGCGCCAGCCTCTTGATCTGGATTTGCCTGAACGGCGGATTGAACTGGACGAAAACGGCACTGTACGTTCGGTCAATTTCCGTGTGCGTCTGGACGCGCACCGACTGATCGAAGAATTCATGGTGCTGGCGAATGTCGCCGCGGCCGAAACGCTGATTGCCAAGAAAACACCGCTGCTGTTTCGCACCCATGAAGAGCCAACGCCCGAAAAGCTGGATGCGCTGAGAGAGACAGCCGCCGCAGCTGGTTATACCCTTGCTAAGGGGCAGGTGCTTCAGACGGCGCACCTTAATCGTTTGTTGGATCAGGCAGCGGGTAGTGATGATGCCGAGCTGATCAATATCTCGACCTTGCGATCCATGACACAGGCATACTATGGGCCCGATCACATCGGCCACTTTGGCTTGGCGCTGCGATCCTATGCGCATTTCACATCGCCCATTCGCCGCTATGCGGATTTGCTGGTTCACCGTGCGCTTATCACCGCGCATGGTTGGGGAAAGGATGGTCTGTCCCCGCATGACATCGAGGATATGGAAGCCACGGGTACGCATATCTCGGACACCGAACGCCGTTCGATGATTGCGGAACGTGACACGACAGATCGCTATTTGGCATCCTACCTGTCGGAGCGCGTTGGAAACGAGATGACAGGCCGCATCAGTGGCGTTGCCCGTTTCGGCGCATTCGTAAAACTGGATGAAACAGGCGCGGACGGGCTGATCCCCATGCGCAACATCGGGCGCGAATACTTCCACCACGATGCGGATGCGGGAACGCTGATGGGGTCTGATACCGGCATGACGATCGGTCTGGGTCAGCGCGTAACGGTGCGCCTGTCCGAAGTGACACCCGTGACAGGTGGTATAGCGCTGGAACTGCTGGAAATCGAAGACGAGAAAATCCCGCAAGGTCGACGCAGCCCCGCAGGCCGTAGCCCCCGCCGGAAATCGGCGAAGGCCAAGGGCAAGAAGGCCGCGAAAAAGCGCAAGGTGTCTCGCAGCCGTCGCTAGCCCATAGCGGCGGCACAGCGCGCGCCATAAGCGCTGAGGACAGGATCATTTGCCACGCGACGTGACAGAGGCGTAGGCACAGGCGATGCGGTGATCGCGTTCAAAATCGCGCCCACGCTTGCGTCCGCCGCCGTTGGTTTATCGCCGAACAAAAACGAACGATCGCCCAGTTGCGCGGTTATAGCAGCCAGGTCTGGTTCAATCCGCTCAAGGCGTTCTTTCACGCTCATACGGCCCAAACCCAATCCGTGCATGGTGCGCATCAGATCTTTGCGCAGTTTCTTGGTGATAAAGCCCCTCAACAGGGCGGGTAGAAAGCCAAAGTATTCTTGCTGAACGGCGTTCCAGTTGGCATCATCACCCCAGCGATCCAACACCTGATGGAAATAGATGTGCTCTTCGGCCATGCGGATAAACGCCCGCGAGGTGGCCTTGTCGCGAATGGACAGACCTGCATCGAAATCAAATCCAGCATCCTCTAGGTGCTTTCGGATATTGTCGCTGTCAGGGATGAGCGTGCCATCCGTTAAGCCGATAACTGGCAGCTTGCCGAGAGGCATTTTTCGGGGGTCGTTCATATCTTTTCTGATCCAAGGGGTGCCAGATAAATTCAGCAGCCAACCAGCTTTGGTGCAAAACGGGCTGTAGCTGAATTGTCCAAAACCTTGGGCGAAGGTGTAAAGTGTGATCATGGTTGGTCCCTTTGTGAATGTTAGGGCTTGTCTAACAGGCGTTGCTGTCAAAAACTGGCAGCAGTGTCAGCGATAGTTTTTGCAGCAAAGGACAAACAGAATGACCCGTACGCATAGACTGTTCCAATTGATGCAAACGCTTCGGCGGTTACCAGCACCTGTCACGGCGGCGGCCCTTGTGAATGAAACGGGCGTATCACTGCGGACAATCTATCGGGACATTGATGCCCTCAGGGGGCTGGGAGCCGTGATCGATGGTGAGGCTGGGTTTGGGTACACGTTGATCGAAGACGCGGCTTTGCCTCCGCTGGCTTTCTCTGACGATGAGTTGGAAGCACTGGTGTTAGGACTGCGCGAGGTATCGGTTATCGGTGACCCTGCTTTGGCTGAGGCCGCGCAGACGGCACTGTCAAAATTAAAGTCGCGCCTGCCTGCGCGACAGACACATCGCTTGCAACATGCAGTGTTAGATGCCCGCCGGTTTGTGCGCCCACCTGAACCTAGAATCGATGTGAAAAAACTGCGCGCCGCGACATGGGAGGAGGTGACAGTTTCCTTTCATTATGAGGATGCCAAGGGGGCATTGTCGCAACGCCGTGCTGATCCTCTGAGCATCGTCTTTATGCAAAACGCGCATATGTTGATGGCTTGGTGTCATTTGCGTTCAGATTTCAGGGCTTTCCGGCTTGATCGGATGAGCGAGCTTGAAGTCACCGGAGTGTCCTTTCGCCCCAAACGCGTACCGCTGTTGCGCGATTTTATGGACCTCATGCGCAGGCAAGCTGAGGAACGAGCCAAAGACCGCCAAACCTTTGACTAGTTCTTTTCGGTGAAATTGAAAGCGACTAGGCTGACAGGGACGAAATTTTTTGCGAGTCCAGCCATGCGTGCCCTTTCCCTTGCCCTACTTTGCCTAACGTCCCCCGCACTGGCCCAAACGAACGTTGTTCGAAATGATGCAGGGTTACAGCAATGGATAGATGATTTTCGCAGCAAAGCGATAGCCGCAGGTATTTCCGCCAAAATCTATGACACAGCCATGGCCGAGGTTTCATATTCGGCAAAGGTGGTTGAACGGGATCGCAACCAATCGGAGTTTACCAAAACCATTTGGGATTACCTTGGCACGGCTGTGTCCGATCTGCGGATCAGCAACGGTAAGGCGGCGCTAGGTCGTCAGCGCGAAACGCTAAAGGCGGTTGAGGAACGGTACGGAGTTCCTGCTGAAATCATCACTGCGATTTGGGGACTTGAAAGTGCTTATGGAACATTTCGCGGAAGTGATCCGGTTTTGACGTCGATGGCGTCGCTGGCCTATGACGCGCGGCGCGCGGAGTTTTTCGAAACCCAAGTTATTGCGGCGTTACAGATCGTCCAAACGGGGGATACGCAGCTAAGCTCCCTCAAGGGGAGTTGGGCCGGAGCGATGGGGCACACCCAATTCATGCCGGGCTCCTTCATTGATCATGCCGTCGATTGGACGGGCGACGGCAGGCGTGACATTTGGGGCGATGACCCCCGTGATGCGCTAGCCTCGGCAGCGGCTTACCTAAAGGATAATGGATGGGTAACAGGGCAACCGTGGGGCGTAGAAGTACAGTTACCCGATGGTTTCGACTATCTTCTCGCGAATAGAGAGGTGTTAAAGGCGCCCTCTGAATGGGCTGAGATCGGTATTCTGGATACCAAGGGGCTGCCTGTTTCAGACCATGGTCAGGCGTCGATCTTATTGCCTGCAGGGGCCGAGGGGGCTGCCTTTATGATCTTCAAAAACTTTGAAGTTCTAGAGAGCTATAACACCGCGGATGCCTATGTGATTGCGGTTGGCCATTTGGCCGACAGGATTTCAGGCGCGGGTCCGTTGCGGGGCGATTGGCCCCGCCAAGATCGCCCGCTCAGCTTTGATGAACGGATCGAGCTGCAAAAAGAGCTGACTGCTCAAGGTTTTGACACGCAAAAGATAGACGCAAAAATCGGGCCGCTGACGGTCAATGCTGTGCGTGGCTGGCAAGTGGCGCATGGGTTGGTGCCTGACGGCTATGCCTCCCCACGCTTTCTTGAGCGGTTACGTTCAGCTAGGTGACATACCGCGCAGGCGTTCTGAACGGCGGCGCAGCATTTCCACAACGGTCAGCAAGCAGATTGAGATCACAACAAGGATCGTCGCAACAGCAAGGATCGTTGGGCTGATCTGTTCGCGCAAGCCGATGAACATCTGCCATGGCAGTGTCTTTTGACCAGCCGAGCCGACAAACAGAACCACAACAACTTCGTCAAACGAGGTGATGAAGGCGAATAAGCCACCCGAAATCACACCAGGCAAGATCAGCGGCATCTGCACGCGGAAAAAGGTTGTGACGGGGTTTGCCCCCATGTTCGCCGCAGCGCGTGTCAGCGAGCGGTCAAACCCAACAAGCGTCGCGGTGACAGTGATGATCACAAAAGGAATCCCCAACGCGGCGTGCGCAAGGACAACGCCGATGTAAGTGCCTTGCAGGCCGATCCGGCTGTAAAAGAAATACATACCAGCCGCCGAGATGATGAGCGGGACAATCATCGGGGAAATCAGAATGGCCATGATCGCGCGGCGGAATGGCACGTGCGGCTGGCTAAGACCAATCGCCGCTAATGTGCCAAAGGTCACCGACAACAAGGTTGCCACAGGCGCGATGCGAAGTGAGTTTTTCATCGCATCCTGCCACGCGTCATTCGTAAAGAAGTCGCGATAATGCTTGAGGGAATAGCCTGCTGGATCAAACCGCAGCATTTCAGGCGTGAAGGTAAAGAAGTCCTGCGCGTTAAAGCTGAGGGGCATAACCACAAGGATTGGTGTGATCAGGAAAACAAAGATCGCACCGCAAATAGTACGGAACGTAAAGTGCCACAGCACTTGGCCCGGTGTGAGGTATGGGGCGATTTTAGCGCGGTAGCGGCCTTCGTACAGCCAGAAGGTTAGGAAACCAAAGAACCAGCCAAAGAACAGGCCAATCAACAGGCCAGGAAGGCCAGCAAGGGCGTAACCGCCAAGAGCGATGAGCGCGACAAGGCCCCAACGCCCTGCTCGTTCATTCTTGATCACCTTGGTGAGGACAAAGGCAATAGCGCCCATAAGGATCGCGCCGCCAAGAACACCTAGGATCAGGCTGCCCTGACCAGTGCCGATGAATACGCCAAAGAAAGCGCCAAAAGCAGCGACAACCGGCACATAAAAGCTCGGTTCGGTGCGCGAGATGGGTGTGAGTGCAACCATGGGTCTGCTCCTTATCCGAGTTTCACGTTATCAATGCCGACGATCTTGTCGTAGGCGTAGTACAGCAGCAGAACAGCCGCCAAAAGAATAGCGCCCAGCGCCGCGCCCAGGCCCCAGTTCAGAGAGCTGGAGATGTGGTACGCGATGCGGTTCGAGATGAATGTCCCCGAGGTACCGCCGACGATTTCAGGCGTGATGTAATAGCCAATCGCCAGAATGAACACGAGGATCGATCCCGCACCGATACCTGGAATGGACTGCGGGAAATACACCCGCCAGAAAGCTGTCCAGTTCGTCGCGCCAAGGCTTTTCGCCGCGCGTAGATATGAGGGTTGGATCGTTTGCATAACAGAATAAAGCGGTAGGATCATAAACGGCAGCAGAATATGCGTCATGGCGATGATGGTACCGGTCTGGTTGTTGATCAAAGCCAAACGGTCATCCGTGCCCACAATGCCAAGCCAGACCAATGTTTCGTTGATGACGCCTTGCTGTTGCAACATCACTTTCCATGCTGAGGTGCGAACCAGCAAAGAGGTCCAGAAGGGGAGTAGGACAAGGATCAGCAGAAGGTTTGCCTGACGGGCAGGAAGGTTTGCCAAAATCCATGCGACCGGATAGCCAAGCAAGATGCACGAAAGCGTAATGGCCACAGACATCACCATGGTACGCCAGAATAGGATGGCGTAAATTCGTTGGTTCTCCGGACGTTTTTCTACACCGTCTACAGATTTTTGCATATCGACAGCGTTGAGAAAGTAACCGTTGGTGTATTTCGGGCTGTATACTTTGATAGTCTGCCAAACCTCTAGATCGTGCCAGTCCTTGTCGATCTTTTTGAACGCGGCGGCATAGTCGACAGTTTCAAATGCGGCGGCAGCAGTTGCAGCTTCGGCCAGCTCTTCTGCTGCTGGTCCTGCATAAGAGGCGAGGCCGTTTTCACCGTTTAGATCCTGATGAAGGGAAGAGTAGACGATTGCCCAAGGGTCCTCTGTGAAGAGGTTTTTTTCGTCGACGTTTTGGGTGAAGTCAGCAAAACGCAGGTATGTTGCAGTGGTTGCTGGCAGGGCTTGTGCCACGCCTTCACGCAGTTCGAACGGCGGCTGAGGGCCGTCTGCCTTTTTCCAGTCTGCCATCTCAGCAAGCCATGCGTCGCTGGCCATAAAGCTGTTCCAGTTTTCACCCTTTTTCCAAAAGGCATTCAGGTCTTCGAACTGATCCTGATAAACCTCTCCCATATCCTCGACCTTGCGCCCCGATTTACGGAACAAGGAGGATACGCCAGTGAGCTCATAGTTCAGACGAGAGCCGAGGCGGGTGTGCAGTTTGGCCTCTTTCGCGAAAAAGAGATCGTCATACAGTGCTTCGAAAACAGGTTCATCGGGAAGCGCGTCACCTTGTGCGTCCCAATCTGACAACATTGCCGTGGTTCGGGGCAACGTCTCGGAGACAATATCGTTTTCGACTGAGCGGAACAACATATCGGCAATTGGCGCGATGAAAGTGACCAAAACGAAAATTAACAGCGGCGCGATCAATGCAAGGGCGCGTAGCTTTTGCAGACGCAAGGCGCGGCTAAGGGATTTCTTTAACGGGGTGCCATCGGCGGCTAGCACAGGCCCTTTCGGGGCGGCAGGTGCTGCTGTTTGGGCTGTTGATGCGTCGCTCATGGTGTCCCTATCGGATTGATCGAAGTCTTAAAAAATGAGTGAGGAGGGCCGCATTTGGCCCCCCTCTAAAGCTATAGGTAGCTTATTGTACCAACCACGCCTGGAATTTGGCGTCGATGTCGTCACGGTAGTCTGCCCAGAACTCGTAGTTATAAAGGAACGTGTTCTTTGAGTTTTCTGGGTCTGTTGGCATGTGTGGGGCCATGTCGATGCCCAGAGTTGCGTGCTTGCCAACGAGAGGCGCAGAAGATTTACGTGCAGGACCGTAAGAAATGTACTTGGCCTGATCTGCCAGACGCTGTGTGTCTGTCGCGAACATGATGTAGTCAAGTGCACGTGCTTTGCGCTCGTCGCTGAGGCCAGTTGGGATGATCCAACCGTCCAGATCGAAAACCTGCGCGTCCCACAGCATGCCAACTGGCTGCTTTTGCTCTTCGATCAACGAGAACAGGCGACCGTTGTATGTGGAACCCATGATGACTTCACCGTCAGCCAAAAGCTGTGGTGTGTCGGCGCCAGCGGACCACCAGATCACGTCGTCTTTGATGGTTGCCAGTTTATCCAGCGCTTTTTGCTGACCTTCGGCAGTTTCCAGAACGTCATAGACGTCTTCTTTTGCTACGCCGTCACAGATCAAAGCCCATTCCATGTTGCCGATTGGACGCTTTTCCAAGGAACGCTTGCCTGGGTATGCGTCGGTGTCGAAAAGGGCGCAGATGGATGTTGGTGCTGTGTCGCCAACGAGGTCTGTGCGGTAGCCAACAGTTGTGGAGTATACGATCTGCGGGATAAAGCAGTCGCCAACCAACAGGTCGCCAAAGTCTTCGGATGCTTTTGTGCCGTCAGGTGCATCGGCCAGCTGTGTGTCTGGGTCGATTTCCATTGCAAGGCCTTCGTCGCACAGGCGCAAAGCGTCGGCTGCAACAACGTCAACAACGTCCCATGTTACGTTGCCAGCTTCGTTCATCGCACGCAGCTTGGAAACAGCTTCGGCAGATGATTCATCGTTGATGATCTTAACGCCGGTCTTTTCGGAATAGGGGTCATGATAAGCGTTTTTCTGTGATGCGGAATATGCGCCGCCCCAGCTAACGATTGTCATTTCTTCTGCGTGGGCCATACCAGCTGCAACTGTAAGTGCAGTGGTAGCCAATAGTGTTTTTGTAAGGTTCATTTGTAGCTCCCAGTTTTGTCCCGTTTGGTATTTTAAGGTAGCAACAACGGGCTTAGTTGCTGCCTCTTTTGGTCACGCAGCGTTTCCGCAACGTGATATGTCGTGCAGATTGAATGCTAGGCATCCAATGCGCGGCAATCCTCGGGCAACCAGCCAATTTCGATCTGCTCACCAGGTTTTAGGCGCTGTTGATCGGGGGCGTTGCGTGTCTTGACCACAAAATCGTCGCGACCAGCGACGCGCAGACGCGTGCGGAAGATGTCACCCATATAGATGAACTCCAACACTTCAGCCTTCAGCGTAAATGCGCCTTCTTGCATGCGGTCTTTGTTAAACTCAACGCGCTCGGGGCGGATGGAAACGCGGGTGCGTTCGCCAGCCTTTGAAACGTTGATAGGTTTTGCTTGGATAACCTCGCCGCTGTCCAGCTGAACCAAGGCAACGTCGCCTTTGATCTCTTTCACAACGCCTTCAAGGGTATTATTTTCGCCGATAAACTGCGCAACAAAGCTGTTTTCAGGCGCTTCATACAGCTGATCCGGTGGGGCGAGCTGCTGAATACGTCCGTCATCAAAAACCGCAACACGGTCGGACATTGTCAGGGCTTCGGTCTGGTCGTGGGTCACATAGACCACGGTGATTCCCAGATCATGGGCCAGATTGGTAATTTCAAACTGTAGCGATTCGCGAAGCTGTTTGTCCAAAGCGCCCAGAGGTTCGTCCATCAAAACCAGCTCGGGTTCAAACACCAATGCCCGCGCAAGCGCGATACGCTGTTGCTGACCACCAGATAACTGAGCAGGACGACGCCCTGCGAAATCATTCATCTGTACCATGCCAAGGGCGCGGGTGATTTTCTCTTCGCGTTGGGATTTACCCATTTTGCGAACTTCCAAAGGAAACGAAAGATTCTCGGCCACAGTCATATGCGGGAATAGCGCATAGTTTTGAAAAACCATGCCGATTCCGCGTTTATGCGGTGGGATATTGTTGATGGAAACACCGTCCAACCGGATATCACCGTGGGTGGCTGTTTCAAAACCGGCCAGCATCATGAGGCAAGTCGTCTTGCCTGACCCTGATGGCCCGAGCATTGTCAAAAACTCGCCTTTGGGCATGCTGAGGTTAAGATCTTTGACGACGAGATTTTCGCCATCATAGCTTTTCTGCACGCGTTCGAATTCTACGAACGCATTGCCGTTATTTGTATCGGCCAAATTTATGGCTCCCTGTAGACTTAGCTATTTTTGTTACAACAAAGTAAACGCATGCCAGATGGCTTTTGCAACTGGTTAAGCCCTGTTTTTGATAATTGAAGAAGTTTTCAGTCAAATGGGCTAAAAAAATCGACAATTCAGTCGATTGTCTTTTCGCGAAAGCGGTCTGAGCGCGCTATTTGCGCGCTCAGTAGTGGTTTTAGGATGCAGATTTTAGCATGTCGCCGTCTTGCAGCGTCTTATAGGTCTCGTCCAATGCGGTTTTTGCACGGGTATAGAAGACCTCGATTTCCTCGGGTGTAATAACCAAAGGTGGTGAAACGATCATACGATCCCCCACGTGGCGCATGACCAAATTATTAGCAAAGCAACGATCACGGCAGATAAAGCCAACGGTGCCTCTATCCATTGCAAAGCTGGCGCGGGTTTCCTTATTTGGCGTCAGGGGCAAAGAAGCCATCATGCCTTTTGCGTTCACACCACCAACCAGCGGGTGTTCTGCCAATCGGTTGAGTGCAGCATGAAGCGCAGGGGCAGCAACGTTGTTTACGTGATCCAGCAGGTTTTCGTCTTGCATGATTTGCAGGTTGGCCATTGCCACGGCGGCACATACTGGATGACCAGAATATGTATAGCCATGGTTAAATTCGACCGCGTTGATAACTTCGGCAACTTCGTCACAAACAATAGAGCCGCCGATCGGCGCATAACCCGAGCTGAGGCCTTTGGCGATCGTCATGATGTGGGGTTTGATTCCTACTGTGGTTGCGCCAAACCAGTTTCCTGTACGGCCAAAACCACAGATGACTTCGTCAGCGATCAAAAGGATCTCGTATTTGTCGCAGATGCGCTGGATTTCGGGCCAGTAGGTAGCGGGCGGAATGATTACGCCACCGGCACCTTGGACAGGTTCCGCAATAAATGCTGCAACCTTTTCTTCACCCAGTTCGAGGATTTTCGCCTCGAGTTCTTGTGCGCGGGCCAAGCCAAAGTCTTCTGGTGTCTGCTCTCCTCCTTCGGTCCACCAATCGGGCTGCCCGATGTGGTGAATGCCAGGGATGGGCATGCCGCCTTGAGCGTGCATATAGGTCATGCCGCCCAAAGAACCGGAGCCGACAGAAGATCCGTGATAGGCATTCTTGCGGCTGATGATGTGAGACTTTTCGGGCTGGCCTTTTTCGGCCCAATAGGTTCGGACCATTCTTATGTTTGTGTCATTTGCCTCGGATCCGGAGCCAGCAAAGAAAACATGGTTCAACCCTTCGGGCGCTAGTTTCGCGATTTCGGCTGCGAGGGCGATGGCCGGTGTGTGAGTCGTGTTAAAGAAAGTGTTGTAATAGGGGAGTTCGGCCATCTGACGTGTCGCCGCCTGCACCAGCTCATCGCGGCCATAACCGATGTTTACACACCAAAGACCAGCCATTGCGTCCAGAATCTCGTTTCCATCACTATCTTTCAGGAAAACCCCTTTTGAGCTGGTGATGACGCGCGCGCCCTTTTCGCCCAATTCACTATTTGCCGTGAAGGGGTGCATGTGGTGTGCGGCATCGAGCGCCTGTAACTCGGCGGTTGGAAGGTGGTTTGAGATTGTGGTCATGAGAGGCTCCTTGCAGGAAAAAACTTGTTGTGATTAAAATATGATCAAATTCTTGTTTGGTCAATCTCAGGTTCGTGCAATGTTGTTATCGTAGGGGTGAAATTCTACTCAAAAAGCCAAGAAAAACTGCATTTTTGCTAAATTAACTTGGCATTCTGTGAAAATTTGATCATCTTTTCTTCAATGCTGGGAATAACCCAGCTTTACTAATGGGAGCCCAAAAATGATGAAGACGCTATTTACCGGCACCGCTGCAGCTGCCCTGATGGCCAGCACAGCATTTGCTGAAGAAGTCCGTGTTTATAACTGGTCGGACTATATCGATGAAGATCTCTTGGCCAAGTTCGAAGAAGAAACAGGCATCAAGCTGATTTACGATGTTTTTGACAGCAACGAAGTTCTTGAAACTAAAATGCTTGCTGGCGGTTCTGGCTATGATGTTGTTGTGCCATCGGGCACATTCTTGCAGCGCCAGATTACTGCGGGCGCATTCCAGAAACTGGACATATCCAAGCTGCCGAATGCTGGCAATATGTGGGACGTGGTTGAAAGCCGCACAGAACAGTACGACCCAGAGAATGCCTATTCGATTAACTACATGTGGGGCACGACGGGGATCGGCACAAATGTAGGAAAAGTGCAGGAAATCCTTGGGGCGGACGCTCCGATCGATTCACTCGAATTGGTCTTGAACCCTGACAACATTTCCAAGCTGGCCGATTGTGGTGTGCACTTCCTTGATGCTCCAAGCGAGATGCTACCAATGGCGTTGAACTATATCGGTGAAGACCCGAATAGCCATGATCCCGAAGTCCTCGCCAAAGGCGAAGAAGTGATGATGAAAATTCGCCCCTATATCCAGAAATTCCACAGCTCAGAGTATATTAATGCACTGGCGAATGGCGATATTTGCGTCGCAATCGGGTGGTCTGGTGACATCCTGCAGGCGCGCGATCGTGCGGCCGAGGCCGAAAATGGTGTGGAAATTGCCTATCACGCGGCGAAAGAAGGCGCGCAGATGTGGTTCGACCAAATGGCGATCCCAGTTGATGCTCCAAACCCAGACGGGGCACATAAGTTCCTGAACTTTATCATGGACGCGGAGAACATGGCGGCTGCGTCGAACTATGTTTATTACGCAAACGGTAACAAAGCATCCCAAGAGCATCTAGTAGAAGATGTGATCGGTGATCCGGCGATCTATCCAGATGAAGCAACGCTGAAGAATCTCTTCACCACAACGCCATACCCGCCAAAGGTACAGCGTGTTGTGACACGTAGCTGGACCAAGATTAAATCCGGTACCTAATTGAAAATCGGGCAGCGCCGTTTGGCGCTGTCCTTTCCTGCTCCGACTAAGGAACATGACTCTTGAGTATACCCGTTTTTGCTCCGTGGGATGATCCCAACGAACAGCCCCTAATTCGCTTTAAAAATGTTACTAAGCGGTATGGTGATTTTGTAGCGATTGATGACCTGACGCAGGATATATACGCAAAAGAATTCTTTGCGCTGTTGGGCCCATCTGGTTGTGGCAAGACAACAATGATGAGAATGCTCGCAGGATTTGAAACTATTTCCGAAGGCACGATCGAGCTGGCAGGACAGGATATTGCCGCTGTTCCCCCGAACCAACGGGCCGTGAACATGATGTTCCAATCCTATGCTTTATTCCCGCACCTCAGTGTCTACGAAAACATCGCCTTTGGTCTGAGACGAGACAAACTGCCAAAGGAACAGATAGACGACCGCGTTTCAGAGATGCTGAAATTGACGCGGTTGGAAAAATTCGCACGCCGTAAGCCGCACCAGATTTCTGGTGGTCAACGCCAACGTGTGGCCCTTGCACGGAGCCTTGCGAAGGGGCCCAAGCTGTTGCTGTTGGATGAACCCTTGGGGGCGTTAGACAAAAAGCTTCGGCAAGAAACCCAGTTCGAACTGATGGACATCCAAGAGACCACAGGGACAACATTTGTGATCGTGACACATGATCAAGAAGAGGCGATGACCGTTGCCTCGCGCGTTGCTGTAATGGATGAGGGTCGCATCATTCAGGTCGCGACGCCTGATGGTATCTATGAAGCGCCAAATAGTGTCTATGTTGCCGATTTCATTGGTGAGGTGAATATTATCAAAGGCACGGCAAAAGCCGCGAACAAAGAACAGTATTACGTTGATTGGGGCGTGAACCAAGCGCCCATTCTGGCAACGTCCGAGCGCGCATTCTCTGACGGTCAGGAATGCTATCTGGCAATCCGCCCAGAAAAGATTTCGATCACAAAAGGCAAACCTGAAAAGGCGGAAAACGCCGTGCAAGGTAAGGTTCTGGATATTGCTTATCTGGGTAACCTCAGCACCTACCACGTAGAGTTACCCGGTGGTTTGGTCATCAAAGCGCAAACTGCAAACACCCGCCGTCTGTCGCGCCGTGATATCACGTGGGAAGACGATGTTTGGATCCGCTGGAACGCGACAGCCGGAGTTCTATTGGCAGAATGAGCGTTTTTGTGATCCCCGCATTTACCCCTCGCCGTCGTTCAAACAGGAGCAATCGGAATGCGTAAGTTTGCGTTGATCGCGGTTCCGTACTCTTGGTTACTGGCCCTGTTTTTGATCCCGTTTTTTATCGTGTTCAAAATTTCCTTGTCGGATTATGCGCTGTCTATTCCGCCCTATGCGCCGACAATGAAAGATGGGTTTTCTGCACTGATCCAAGGTTTGGATTTCGAGAACTTTGTTTTTCTGACCACGGATGACCTCTATTATAAAGCCTACCTGAGCAGTTTGAAGATCGCGGTCATCTCTACGGCGCTTACCTTGTTGGTCGGGTATCCGATGGCCTATGGCATGGCCCGCACGCCAGAAGAATGGCGCCCGACCTTGATGATGCTGGTCATCTTGCCGTTTTGGACATCGTTCCTGATCAGGGTTTATGCGTGGATTGGCATTCTCAGCAATGAAGGCTTGCTCAATCAGTTTTTGTTGTGGACGGGTTTGATCACGGAGCCGCTGACCATTCTAAACACCAACGCCGCTGTCTATATTGGCATCGTTTACACCTACCTTCCCTTTATGATCCTGCCGATCTATGCGGCACTGGAACGGATGGATGATAGCCTGATCGAAGCTGCCGAAGATCTGGGATGTTCTCGTTTATCGGCCTTTTGGCTGGTCACGATCCCGCTGTCCAAGAACGGTATTATCGCTGGTTGTTTCTTGGTGTTTATCCCCGCGCTGGGCGAGTTTGTGATCCCATCCTTGTTAGGTGGGTCTGGTACCTTGATGATCGGCAAAGTGTTGTTCGAAGAGTTCTTTAACAACAGGGATTGGCCCGTGGCATCTGCGGTCGCTGTGGTCTTGTTGTTGATCCTGATCGTGCCGATTGTACTGTTCCAGCGGAACCAGCAAAAACAAGCGGAGGCCGAAGCATGAAGCGTTTGAGCCCGTTTAATATCACGTCTCTCACCCTTGGATTTGCCTTTCTATACCTGCCGATGATCCTATTGGTGATCTATAGCTTTAACGCCTCTAAACTGGTTACGGTTTGGGCGGGCTTTTCTACCAAATGGTACGGGGAACTGTTGCAGGATGAGGCGTTTTTGAACGCTGCTTGGGTGACCCTAAAGGTGGCTGTGATCTCATCCACATTCGCGACAATTCTTGGAACAATGGCGGCCTATGTTTTGGTGAATGCAGGGCGGTTTTTTGGCCGTACTCTGTTTTCTGGTATGATCTATGCGCCACTTGTTATGCCCGAAGTCATTACAGGGCTTTCATTGCTGCTGCTGTTCATTGGCATCGGTTTGGATCGTGGCGTGCTCACGATCGTCTTGGCGCATACGACCTTTTCGATGTGCTATGTTTCGGTTGTCGTCTCATCGCGATTGGTGAGCTTTGATCGTTCGCTGGAAGAGGCCGCGCTGGATTTGGGATGTAACCGAGTTGAGGCCTTTCGGCTGGTTACGCTGCCGATTATCGCACCTGCGGTTATTTCAGGTTGGCTTTTGGCTTTCACGCTCAGCCTTGATGATCTGGTCATCGCGTCGTTTGTTTCTGGCCCGTCTTCTACCACTCTACCCATCAAGATCTGGAGCGCGGTGCGCTTGGGTGTTTCCCCAGAGATTAACGCGCTGTCGACATTGATGATTGGTGTTGTGACCATTGGCGTGATCACTGCATCACTCATTTCCAAACGAAAAACAGTTCGCGCGCAGATGGATGCTCAGACGGCTGAACGCTCCGAGTGAGGCGCCTTTTTAATGAATACGCTTATGGTGAAGGCCCTCGTGAAACCTGCTGGTGGGACGAAACCTGTGATATTCGAGCAATGCCAACCTTGGGAAGTTCGGGTTCAACGGATGTCGCCATCATTGGTGCAGGGTTTACGGGGCTAACAGCGGCGCTGCATCTTGCGCGTGCTGGAATTAACGTAACGGTGTTGGAAGCCAAAACCATAGGTTGGGGCGCGTCTGGGCGAAATGGCGGGTTTTGTTGTTTGGGCGGCAGTATGGCTAGCGATCAAGCTCTTGATCGTCGGTTTGGGCGTTCGGGTCGGATCGAGATGCGCAGAACCGAACTGGCCGCGGTTGAGTTCGTTGATGATATTATCACGCAAAACCAATGGAACGTTGATCGACATTCCAAGGGTGAAACTGTTTTAGCGCATCGCCAAAAACACATGGATGGGTTGAAGCACCACGCACAAACAGTTGCTGAAAACTATGGGGTGCCAAGCTATTTGCATGGGGCGAGTGATCTTGCCGAATTAGGGATGGCGGGACCTTTCTATGGAGGGATGACTGTTGAAGCAGGATTTGCGCTGAATCCGCGAAAATATCTGTCCGAGTTGGCTGGGGCTGCAATATCTGCAGGTGCAAAAATTTTTGAATCCAGCACAGTGGCAAAGCTAGAGAAACTGCCTAACGGTTGGTCCTTGGGGGTGAATGGCTTTGCCTTACATGCAGATCGGGTAATCATTGGTACAAACGGTTATTCGTCCGAGGATGTGCCGAGGTGGTTGGCGGGTCGCTATATGCCGTCGCAATCAAATGTGATCGTTACGCGGCCACTGACCGAAGCAGAGGTAGGTGAATCTGGCTGGACCACGGATCAGATGTCTTTCGACACCAGAAACCTGCTGCACTATTTCCGGCTTCTCCCGGATCGGCGCATGTTATTTGGGATGCGCGGGGGGCTGAAGACAGGAGCGAAAGCCGAAGATCGGATGCGGTCGAGAATCAGGAAAGATTTTGGCCAGATGTTCCCTGCATTTCGTGAAATCCCTGCGCAGCATGCGTGGTCTGGCATGGTTTGCCTGTCCCGTTCTCTTTTGCCTTTTGTTGGGGCTGTCCCTCAGTGTGAAGGTCTATTTGCTGGGATGTGCTACCATGGGAATGGTATTGCGATGGGCAGTTATAGCGGGGCGTTGCTGGCCCAATTGGCCCAGCATAAGAAACCTGACGCAATTTACCCCAAAGCAATGCAAGAGCCCCTTCCCAAGTTTGAGTTGGGGCGATGGCGCCGCGCCATGATGCCGATCGCCTATGCTGCTCTTGGATTGGCTGATTGTTAAGAACCTTCGCGCAGGGCTGTAACGCTTGAGGCCAATGCCTCAGAACCACCAGAGAAAACTACGGTGGCCTCTGTTCCTATGTTTTGAACCTCCACAACGCGGGCATAAGTTTCTGCTTTGGTCGAATCTAGCTCAATCCCGTTGGCGCCTGTTGCTTCTACTTCAAAATGATAAAAGCCGGCTGGAAGAGGCTGTCCGCTTTGGCCTACGCCCGCCCAAACAACCGGATCCGTCGAAACAGATAGTGCGTTACGGTCAACTTCCTGACCTTGGTTGTTATAGACAACCAGTTCCATTTGTTGCGCACCTGCTGGCGGCGTCGGAAGTACTGTAATCGGATCGGTGTCAAAAAGAACGGGCTCGGTTGTTCTAGCTTCCATGCCGATCCAACCTGCCAATTGCCCCATGGTTGAGCCGCTGAGTTGAGCGGTCAGTGCGGTCAACAAATCATTCGATTGAACCTGTTGCTCCACCATTGAGAACTGCGCAAGTTGAGCGGCATATTCAGAGCTGTCCATTGGTTCCAATGGGTCCTGATATTCCGCTTGGGTGGTGAGCATTTTGATGAAGGTCTCAAAATCAGAAGATAAAACCGAGCTATTCGAAAGGGTTTCAGAAGTGAAAGTCGAAGCATTTGTCGTATCTGTTGAGGTAACACTGGAAATGGTCATGTTGGCTCCCTTTTAAAGGCGGATGTCGACGCCGCTGTTAGGCGCAGAGATTGTGGGGTCTGTTGCTGGCTCGTCTATTGAATTGGCAGGGGCAGATGATGCTTTTGCTTTGGTTGCATCACCTTCTTTTGAACTGCTTGGCTGATCTTTGAATGAGCCGCTTTCAGTATCATTGCCGAATTCGATGTTAATTTCTTCGTAGCCCATGTTTCGGAAGTTTTGCCCTAATTGATCTATATGCCGACGCATAAGATCCAAGGTGTCGTTTCGCTCCGCATGGATGCTGATAGTGATGATGTTTTCTTCGGTTAAGACAGACATTCGAACACGCCCTAGCTCTTCTGGTGAAAGAGCAATCTCAACCGGTCGCTGGCTAGCCTGCGGTAATGCTTCGGCGAGCTGCCTTGCTACCTGTGATGGTAGGTCCGTCCTGGAAACCACAGTTGAGTTCTGTTGGGTAGAGCGAACCGTTTCCCAGCTGGCCAATTCCAATGGTTCAGCTGTTAGCGTGGCTGAAAACAAGGGGTCGGAATTTGTATTAGATAGGCCGATTGATGTTGTTGGAGTTTCTGGCGCAGAGGCGCCAACCTGCATTTGTGGAGAGGTTTTAACGAAAGCGGGTAAAGGCTCGACCTCGTCCATCGATACGGTCGAATCTGGGGCTATCATTGAATCGCGAGCAGTGGGTTTACCAACAGTAACCGGCTGAAGGGGCGCCACTGAAACAGATGGTGGTACGGCTATAGCCGAGGGAGTGGAAGGAACGGTGACCGTTGCTGTCAATTGATCAACCTCTACCGAAGCAGAAGGAATGATGGACGCACTTGAAGGCGCGCTGGTGAATGTTGTTACAGGCGTACCGATAGAGGGGGCTGAAGGGCGAGGCACAGATTCACCAGCCTTCACAGGTGGAATAGCGGATTTGACTTGTGCGTCGATACCCTCAGTTAGTTTTTGGGATAAATCTGCTCTGGCAGGACCAAAAGAGTCCCGCGTTAACGTTGGCATGGTTGCGTGCTCAGCGTTTGATTTTTCACTGAGGGCGAATTGTGGAGGCGTAGTTTCAATTGAGTCGGAAACGGAGGCGGGCAATGGTGTTTGCAGCGAAACAGGTTGCGCGGATTCCGTTGTTATATGAGGTTGGGGCTGCACAGCTCTCTGTTGCACCACAGGTTCAGTCTGCGGAGGATTGGGTTTGAGGCTAGCAGTCGGAAATTCACCTTTGGGCAACTCTGGATCAACATTGGCAGGCGCTTGCGCTATCGAAGATGATTGTCGAGCCAGATGATCGTTCTCAGCTGTTACCGCAGCTTGTTTGTCCGAATATGTTACGGAATAGCCCTCAGGCAGTTTCAGTTCCTTTAGTGGGTTTGGCGTTTGACCTGCGGTAGACGAGAGGTTGGGCGTGTTTTGGTGCTTGTTGTCCTCTACTGGCATTACCCCATGTTCTGTTGTCAAAGGCGGCGCGCTAGATCTACCATTTTGTTCGTTGTTTGCCGTCAGTGGCTGAATCACATCGTTGGTTTTTGGATACGGTTCTGGCATTGAATCGGTTAGTGCATTCGCCGTTTCAATCTGTGTTAGGGGCGATTGAGCTGCGTCATTCAGAACAGGAATGTTTGATTTACCATTTTGTTCGTTGTTTGCTGCCAGTGGCTGAATAGCGTCGTTGGTTTTTGAACGCGGTACTGGCATTGAATCGGCTGGTGCATTCGCCGTTTCAATCTGTGTTAGGGGCGATTGGGCTGCGTTATTCAGAACAGGAATGCTAGATTTACCATTTTGTTCGTTGTTTGCCGTCAGTGGCTGAATCACATCGTTGGTTTTTGAACGCGGTACTGGCGTCGAATCCGCTCGTGAATTCGATGTTTCAATCTGTTTCACGGGCGCTTGAACAGTGTCATTTAAAACCGGAGCATTAGTTGCAGAAGCTGCGATTTTATCAGGCAAAGTTTCTGTCGAGGCTACGAATGCTTGGGCCAGTCGTGCTGGGGTATCGGCCTTATTTTGGTCTTTCGGGGGGGGCGTTGAACCGGAATTGGTTTCAGCGATGGTAACGCCTGGTTTGTTCAACGGTATTTCTGGGTTTTCTGCGGCGATTGTTCGGGAAGCTACATTAGAAGAAAGGTTGAACGTATCCGCTTGCTTGCTTTGAATAACTTCGGGTGTTGAAATCCGGGTCTCTTCATTTGGCAGGGCTAATCTGGATGGTGAGGGATTAAAACGCTCTAAGTCCTCTAGCCTTTCCAAGGCGCTAATCGCGCGCGCCGAGCCGCCTGCAGCTTTGCCGTCATCTTTTAGGCTCTGGGGGTTAGCCTCCAAAAGCTGGTCATCAAAAAAAAGAGGATCATCATCTTGGGAAGATGTTTCAACGGCTTCACTTTCAGAATGAACATGGTTGTCAGGAGCTTCTATTTTGGAGGTTTCGGCAAAGAGGTTTGCAAAAGTTTCTGAAGTGTCCCGAGGTATGCTAAGGGTCTGAATATCTTGCTTGTTCAGCTCACCGCTTTTCGAATGATCCGAATCCATTGCGAGCTTTTGAGCCGATGTGACGGACAAAGCACTTGTGTCTTGTGCAAGTAGTGGATTCATTCTGGAACCTTTCGGGATTCTGCCGCGGTACCTGATAAATATCCACAAACTTCCTTACCGATTGTTTACGGCTTTGCGCTCATGCTCTGGAAAATTGAAGCAATTTAAGGAGTTTTTCGGATGAACCCGATTCCACCATCGCTAGGTCCAACGCCAGAAACGAGCAGAAATACCGCCCTAAAAGAGGCGGCTCAAAAGCTTGAGGCGACATTTTTGGCGGAGATGCTGCAATCAGCCGGCCTAGGGAAGACGAGTGAAAGTTTTGGGGGCGGCGCAGGGGAGGATCAATTTGGTTCATTCCTTGTTCAGGAACACGCCAACCAAATTGTCAAAAGCGGCGGAATCGGATTAGCCGAATCCCTTTTCGAATCTTTAAAGGAGCAAACCAATGACCACTGAAAACCCTGATTTTGAAAGCCTTGATAGTTTACTCGAAAAGGAACGGAAGTACCTTTTGGAGGGGGACCTTCAAGGATTGAGTACCTTATTGGCTGAAAAGGAATCCATATTGGATGCCATGTTTGAGAGCGAAGAGTTGAACCGAAAGAAGATCGGGCCGCTAGAAAGAAAGTTGCAGCGCAATCAGTTGCTTTTGGATGGCGCTCTTGAGGGGATACGTTCGGTTTCTGTCCGTCTTGCGGCATTGAGACAGGTTCGATCTGCACTGGATACCTATGATGAACGAGGGTGCAGGCAGAGCGTTCCAACCAACGCAAAGCAACAAGTGGAAAAACGTGCATAGTTCAAGGTTTTGGCTTGCGCTGAATGAAGCGCAGGCCAGTTGAATAAAATGCCAAACAGACCGGCATGAGGCATTAAGTATTTGGAAAGCGGCAATAGGACATGGTGGCGATGCATCCGAAACACGGGTGGCGCACTGCTCGGGAAACGAGTGGTTGTAACTGTCAGAATGGCATTCCTGTCCAGCAGCGATGTGGACGTTATCCGGCGCAAAGCGCCGACATGCAAAAAGAGGAACAGCTTCAATGTCGAGCATTCTTACAAACAACAGCGCAATGGTTGCCCTGCAAACTCTGAAATCCATCAACAGCAATCTGTCGGATACTCAGAACTCTATTTCCACAGGTAAAGATATCAATACCGCGAAAGACAACGCATCGGTCTGGGCGATTTCCAAAGTAATGGAGTCTGACGTTGCTGGTTTTGATGCGGTGCAAGATTCTCTATCGGTTGGGCAATCTACGGTGGCTGTTGCCAGCACAGGTGCTGAACGTATCGTAGAGACCCTTACGGAAATGAAGGAGCTTGCGGTTTCAGCACAATCAGAAACGGCCGATTTCGGCAAAATCGAAGCAGACATGGCGTCCAAGCGCGATCAAATTGATGCGATCATTTCTGGCTCACAGTTTAACGGTGTCAACCTATTGAAAACGGATATCGATGGCACAGGCGGTACAAGCCTCACCGTGGTTTCGTCGCTTGATCGTGTCGGTTCAGGCGCACCGACAGTCAGCACAATCGATGTTTCGTCTGCAGACTTCGAGACTTCCGTTGACACGTCGGCTATGACGGCCATTGCGGACGTTACGACTGCCGCATCAGCCTTTGGCGAAATCGAAACCATGCTGACGGCGGCAATTAACGGTGCTGCTGCTCTGGGTTCCGATGGTAAACGTGTAGACGATCAGATGGATTACATTTCCAAACTATCTGATACGGTGACTTCTGGTATCGGTGCCCTCGTTGATACGGACATGGAAGCCGCATCCGCGAAACTTCAGGCACTTCAGACACAGCAGCAGCTGGGTGTGCAGGCCTTGTCGATCGCGAACGAGTCGCCATCCACGATCATGTCGCTCTTCCGTTAAGTTTATCGACCTAGACAATGGTGAGGGGCGCGCAGCATTGCGCCCCTTGCACAACAATTGATGAGTAGGGATTTCTGTGAACGCTACCACACTTGCCCAAAAGGGCTATGCACCAATTGCTGCACCTTTGAAATCAGCGCGAAAAGTCGAATTTGATGTCGTCGCGCGGATAACGTCGCGATTATCAGGCGCTATGAAAGAAAAAGATTTCAATAAGCTGATTGAGGCGATGCACGAGAACCGAACGCTTTGGCGGAAATTTGGATTGGATGCATCAAGTCCACAAAATTTGTTGCCTGAGGATCTGCGTGCGCGGATCATATATTTGGCAGAGTTTACAGAGCATCATACGCGAAAAGCCATCCGCGGACAGGCTAGCGCCCTACCCCTTGTAGAAGTAAACACCGCGATTTTGCGCGGCTTGAAATAGATCGGAAGCCAAAATGAGTGGTTTAGTCCTTAAGTTGGGTCCAAAAGAACGTGTTTTGATAAACGGTGCTGTCATAGAAAATGGAGACCGGAGAAGTCGTTTGGCCATCATGACACCAGATGCAAAGATACTTCGTCTTCGCGATGCCATTCATCCAGAAGACGCCAAGACGCCTGTTCGGCGTGCCCTATTTGCGGTGCAACTGGTCCTGTCGGGCGACAAAGACCCAGACAGTGCGCATCTGCCTTTATTGCGACAAGTCGAAGAATTGAGCCAAGTGTTCACCGATTCTGATAGTAGGCAGGTTCTGGCAGACGCTAGCGAAGCCGTTATTGAAAAACAGCATTACCGAACATTGAAGGCACTTCGCTCTCTTCTTCCACGGGAGGAACGGCTGTTGGCCGTTCGCCCGAACTAATGTATCTCCCGGTTGTTCCACTTGACGGCTTTGCTGGTTGGCGGTTCCTGCAAGAGACTTATGACAGTCAATTTGCAGCCTTTAGCCAAAATGCCGAATTGAAGCGTGACGGTGATTACTTTCGCGAAAACATAGGAAATATTGAGACTGCGGAAGAGCTTGTGAATGATCACAGGTTAATGACCGTTGCCTTAGGCGCTTTTGACTTATCTGATGATATCAACAGTAAGTACTTCATCCAGAAAATTCTGGAGGAGGGAACTGACAACGATGACTCACTAGCGAATAGGTTCTCAGATCCTCGTTACGCAGAACTATCTCAGGCATTTGGTTTCGGCCCAGGAGAGTTTCTCAAGGTAGGGGAGCCTTTGTTTGCTGAGGCAATCATTGATCGTTATGAGGCGATTGAATTTGAAATTGCGGCAGGCGAACAAAACGAATCCATGCGGTTTGCACTATACGCTGAGCGTGAGATGAGCGTTTTAGCCGCGGAAGATACTTCAAATGATGCGAAGTGGTACACGTTGATGAGTGAAGCTCCCTTGAGGGAGGTATTCGAGAAAGCACTAAATTTGCCAAGTTCTTTTGGCCAAATTGATTTGGACCAGCAGCTAAGTGTTTTTAAAGAACGCGCCAAAAAGGAATTTGGAACGGACGAAATTTCTAGTTTTACTGATCCTGAAATGGTTCAAGAGCTTGTCACAAAATATGTAGTGCGGAATCAGATATCCGACCTCAACGCAGGCTACTCTTCAAATGCGATCGCGTTAACCCTGCTAAGTGGTTGAACTTAGCTAATACCTGCCCTTCGAAGAACCAGTTCTAATTGGCTAAAGCTGCGCTGTGGATCATCCGGTTCGGTTTTGGCCAAGAAGGATTCGATTTCCGGATAAAGTTTTATGGCTTTATCGATCTCCGGATCGGTTCCATTCGAATACAATCCAGCTGTAATCATCATCGAGTTAGCGTCGTACAACCCTAACATTTTTCGTGTTAACGAGAGGAGCTTGTTCTCTCTTTCAGTTGCAGCTGCGGGGAGGCTTCGGGAAACGGAGCGTAAGACGTCGATAGCTGGAAATCGCCCGCGCTCAGCAATGGATCTGTCCAGCACGATGTGCCCGTCCAGTACGCCGCGTAAAATATCTGCTACCGGTTCATCCATATCTGACCCCGCTACCAATACGCTGAAAATGGCAGTTATGTCTCCTTGGTTATCTGCTCCAGGGCCAGCTCGTTCGCATAGGGAGGTTATCAAGTGAGTTGTAGACGGTGGAAACCCGCGCAACACAGGTGCTTCTCCGGCGGCAACGGCGACTTCCCTATGTGCTTCGGCAAAACGGGTAATCGAATCGGCCAGAAATAAAACCGAATGACCTAAATCTCGGTAATGTTCAGCAACGGCCATTGCGGTCCATGCACAACGTCTACGTAACAGGGGCGATTGATCCGAGGTGGCAGCCACAACTACGGCACGTGCAAGTCCATCTGGGCCGAGAACTTCTTCAATAAAATGACGCAATTCCCTTCCGCGTTCGCCAATCATGGCAATCACGACAATATCCGCCGTCATGTGCCGCGCGAATTGCCCTAGCAGAGTCGATTTGCCCACACCGGAGCCGGCAAATAGACCTACCCTCTGCCCTTCGACTAAAGGTAATATTGTATTTGTTACGTTTAAACCCGTGCTCAATCGTTGACCAAACGGACGCCTTTGGGCGGCTTTCGGAGGTGGCGCAAGAAGAGCACGTGCAGTGGGACCACGCAGCAATGGTTTACCGTCCAAGGGCAGGCCAGAGGGGTCAATGATTCTCCCAAGCCATTGATAGGAAGGGGCAATCAAAGCCGTGGATAGCAATGTAACAGGATCATTCAGACTGACCCCTTCTGGTGGAGCCTCGGCCAACATAACAAGAGAATCCTCGAGAATTTGGACAACTTCCCCACGCAAGGGGGCGCCACGTTTGCGATAGACCTGCAAGGTATCGCCGATAGACGCTTTATCGGTGAGGCCCGAAATATGCAGGGCCGCTCCGTCAGCGCGGGATATCCGACCTACAGGGCGAACGGGCTCTTGTTCCGCGATATGGGCGACGAGTCCTTCGATGAGAGATGCATCTTTCATGGCGTTCCTTTCTGGGCTGCTCACTGTTTCTAAAGGAATCACCCTTAAGCCTTCATTGAAATCACAGCTGGGAGAATCCCGATGTTCGAAAATTTGACAGTTTTTAAGACAGCCTCGGCAATGGCTAGACATGCTGGGCAAAGTCAGGCGCTGATCGCGCAAAATGTAGCGAACGCAAATACGCCAAACTACGTCGGTAGGCAGGTCGCCCCGTTTGCATCTTTGTATGCTCCTTCCGAAGGGGGCACGACACAGCGTGCGACTAGGGGCGGGCACTTGAACGGAAGCGTTGAAGGCCAAGAGTGGGCGAAAACGGAAATCCGTAACGGCGAAAACCCCAACCAAAATACCATTTCATTAGAAGCAGAGCTGTTGAGATCGGCCGAAGCAAAAACAGATCATGATCGCGCTCTCGCAATCTACAAATCCGCTTTGGACGTGCTCCGCATGGCTGTTCGGACAAATTAGGAGAGAGTTTTATGAGCGATTTTTCATCAGCACGATCCGTTTCCGCCAGCGGTATGCAAGCACAAGCGCAGCGTCTGCGCCATCTATCCGAGAATATTTCCAATGCAGATACGCCTGGTTACCGAAGAAAACTAATCTCCTTTGAGACCGCCCTTGGGCAAGGAGACGATATCTCTTCTGTGAGAGTGAGCCGTGTAAAATTGGATCAACGAAAGCTGTCTGAAATCTATGATCCTTCACATCCGCTGGCTGATGAAATGGGCAACTATTCAGGCTCTAACGTTGAGATATTGATCGAATTGGCAGACGCAAGAGAAGCTCAGCGGAGTTACGAAGCTAACCTGAAAATGTTTGATCAGGCTCGACAGATGTCGACCAGCCTGATGCAGCTTTTGCGAAGTTAAAACGCAAAAAAATTATCTGAAATTTAATCGCAAAGGAGTTCCAGAATGGAATTGAAATCACTTTCCGCAGTCCAGAACTATACATCAGCAAAATCGGCGACTACGCCGGCAGAAACCGATGGAGGAATGGCCAGCACGCTAAAAGGGGTGGCAGGCGATTTCGCGGCCACCTTGGCAAAATCGGAACAAGTCGCCCAATCGACGATGATGGGGTCGGCCGACCCGCATGCTTTGGTTCAGGCACTTGCCCAAACCGAACTGGCAGTGGAAACGGCAGTTAGCGTTCGGAACAAAGTCGTGGAAGCCTATCAAGAGATTCTGAGGATGCCCGTCTAATTATGGATGACTTGGTGTTTTTTGACACTATGCGGCAAGGCATTTGGGTAGCGTTTATCATCTCTCTGCCAATCCTTATCGCAGCACTCGTTTCGGGGGTGTCAATCGGATTGGTTCAAGCTCTGACGTCTGTGCAAGAGATGACACTAACGTTTGTACCAAAACTAGCAGCCATTGGCGTGGTGTTTTGGATGTCGATGAATTTCATGACGAACACGCTTGTCGCCTTTTTTCACAGTCAAATTATCCCACTCATCATCGGAGGATAAAGATGGAAAGTACTGGTTATATCACCCTGACGCGTCAGGCTGGCCTGAAACGCGAAATGCAGGTCGTGGCAAATAATATCGCTAACTCGAGTACGACAGGCTTTCGTGCAGAAGGCGTTATCTTTTCGGAATATGTAAAATCCGTTGATGGAGGTCCGTCGCTATCGATGGGCCAAGGGAATGTCGGGAAAACTTCCTTTGAACAGGGGGGGCTTGAGCAGACCAATGGCACTTTCGATTTTGCAATTGAAGGCGATGGCTATTTTGTCGTTCAGACTCCATTAGGGGATCGTCTCACACGGGCAGGTTCATTTTCTCCAAATGCCGCAGGAGAGCTGGTGACCCCGGATGGTTTCCCTGTCCTCGATAATGGCCGTGCACCGTTGTTCATTCCTGCAGGGGCGGGCACCCTTTCGGTTTCTGCCGATGGAACATTGAGCATGGATGGGAACCCTTTAGGCCAAATGGCGATTGTTCGGCCCCTCGCACCAAATGAAATGGTTCGCGAGGACGGTGTGATGTTTCGTGCAGATGCAGGAGATGAGCCGGCAGAGGAGGCCCGTGTTTTACAAGGCTTCACTGAAGGATCCAATGTTAACCCACTGCTGGAACTGTCTCGATTGATCGAAGTGCAGCGAGCCTATGAAATGGGTCAAAGCTTTTTGAAAACAGAAGATGAGCGCGTTCGCGCGGCTGTCAAAACCCTAACCGAGACTAATTAAAGGAGAGAGCCCATGCGAGCCCTCAAAATTGCAGCAACCGGAATGAGCGCCCAGCAAATGCGGGTTGAAACCATTTCGAACAACCTCGCGAATATGAGCACAACTGGCTATAATGCGCGACGTGCCGAATTTGCTGATCTTCACTATCAACAAATGGCGCGTGCAGGATCAGTTAACGCTTCAGATGGGACAGTTCTTCCAACTGGTGTTCAGATCGGCCTTGGCGTTCGTCCCGCCGCCGTGAGCTTGCACCTTCAGCAAGGGTCCCTTTCCGCAACACAAGGTGATCTAGATGTCGCTATCGATGGCCAGGGTTATCTGGAAGTGACATTGCCCAGTGGTCAAACCGCCTATACTCGCGACGGGGGGCTTAAACGAACAGGCGATGGCTTGATTGTTACCTCTGATGGATTCCCAGTCGGGCCGGAGATTACCGTACCTGCTGATGCGCAAAGTATTTCAATTAATGCAGATGGTGAAGTTTACGCATATTTTGATGAGGCTACAGAAGGGCAATTGCTTGGTCAATTTACTCTATCAGGGTTCACTAATTCCAAAGGCCTTGAAGCGATCGGCAGTAACATGTTTCTCGAAACAGAAGCATCCGGTCCGGCGCTTGTCTCTACCCCTGGTCAAGATGGTTTAGGAACCTTGAGGCAAGGGTATCTCGAGGACAGCTCTGTTGATGCGGTTCAGGAAATAACCGAACTGATTGCGGCACAGCGGGGTTATGAGATGAACGCAAAAGTAATCTCGGCTGTCGACCAGATGATGAGTGCTACGACGCAGGTGCGCTGATGCGGAGTATTGCAATAGTTTCAGCAACGGTTTTGGCATTTCCTGCGTTTTCCGACACGGTTGTTTCTGCGCGAACAATTCGGCCAAATCAGATTATTATGGAAACAGATGTGGTCCTTGCCGCGGGAAATTTGTCATCGGGGTTTTCAAGGCTGTTTGATGTTGTCGGTCAGGAAGCACGTGTCGCATTATATGCAGGCCGGCCAATTTTAGTGGGCGATATTGGCCCACCTGCGGTGATTTCCCGAAACCAGATTATTGACCTTCGATATAACGCAAATGGCATAACGATCACGACCGAAGGGAGAGCTTTGGAAAGAGGCGCTATCGGTGATCGCATTCGAGTTATGAATCTTGGTTCTAGAGCTACGATATTCGGCCAAATTCTGGGCGATGGAACCATAGAAGTTAGGAATTAACCTATGAATTTGACGTTGAAATTTCTGGGCCTATCGGCATTGACGGCCGTACTCGGGTGCGCACGCTCTGACCATATTGGTTCCCCTCCTAGCTTCACGCCTGCTCAAGAAGCGCCCGAAGCAAGAGCGATGATCGACCCTGGCCTACCCGCAGTGATTGAGGACAAGCGGCCGGTTGATGCCGCCTCTCTTTGGTCTCCATCCAGAGTTTCACTGCTGGGGGATCGGCGTGCGGTTGTTAGAGGGGACATTTTGACGGTCGTGATTGAAATTGACGAACAAGCCGAGATATCAAACTCATCTGACCGGAGTAGATCCGGAAGTGAAAACTTGAGCGTTCCTGGGCTATTTGGATTGCCTCAACGACTAAATCAAAAGCTACCTGACGGCGCGTCTTCGGATGAATTAGTAGGCATAAATTCGCAAAGCAGCTCATCTGGAGACGGTTCCGTTAAGCGGCAAGAAAAGCTTGAGTTACGGATTGCGGCTACTGTGATCGATGTCTTGCCAAATGGCGTGCTGTCAATTTCCGGTAGCCAAGAATTGCGCGTGAACTTCGAGCTTAGGGAGCTGCTTGTTACTGGATTTGTACGGCCTGAAGATGTCTCGCGTCAGAACGAAATTACATATGACAAAATAGCGTCTGCTCGGGTTTCTTACGGCGGTAGAGGGCAAATTACAGACGTTCAACAACCGCGTGTAGGCCAGCAAGTTTTAGATGCTGTCCTCCCGTTTTAGTCAGGAAAAAACATGAAAAAACTGTTACCTCTTATTTTGCTTTTCGTGGGTGTTGGTGCAGGAGTGGGTGCTGGCGTTTTTCTAAGGCCTGAAGCCAAGATTGAAGAGGCAAATGTAACTGATGCATCTGGTGAACACGCCGAGAAGGAGGATGGGCACACCGAAAAAGGAGAAGGAGACGAGCATGCCGAACACAGTGAGAAAGATGACACCCAAAGTGACGAAGATCATGGATCCGACGATCACTCCGATGAAGAAGGAAGCGAGTTTGTAAAACTGAATAACCAGTTCGTCGTGCCAATTGTCTCAGGCGGGAAAGTGACTTCATTAGTTGTCATGGCGTTGAGTATCGAAGTTACCGCAGGAGAAACCGACACGGTGTATCTACGAGAACCCAAAGTACGAGACAGCTTCCTACAAGTACTTTTCGATCATGCGAATATTGGCGGGTTCGACGGGAATTTCACGGATGCTCAAGTTCTGAAACCTTTGCGAGGTGCCTTAAAAGAGGTTGCAAAGAAAGATCTTGGTAAGAAGGTTGTCAAAGATGTCCTGATAATAGAGATCGCACGACAAGATTACTAAAGGCGCTTTATTAAGTGATTTGAAATGGTGCGATCCAGTTGGATCTGCGCCATTTTTTGCTTTTCGCCTTTCTTTAGCTTTTCAGACAGCCCCTGAGTCACCAGAACCTTACCGTAGGCCTGTCTGATCTGGTCGATATGGAGCTCTTTCAACGCCAGAAATTGCGCAAGCTCCATGTTCAACTCCTTCTTTTTCTTCCCAACCCAGGCTTCCCAAATCACATCGGCCCCAATCGCCTGTAGTGATCGGTCACTATTTGTTCGGCTATTGGCCAATTGATCGTCAAGCTTATGCAATGCGTTCTTAAGCCTGTTTTCATGAGCAACCAAGCGAGCAAAGCTTTCTTGTTGTTGCTGATACTTAATATCAACCAACGTCTGCATTTTAGAAATTTCTGATGTTTGCTTCATATTGTTCCTTTGGCCCGTCGTCGCATGTCTTCTGCAAATCGGATGGCTACTGCGACAGCTGCATAATCTTCGTGACGAATTTGTTCACCGATTTCAATTGCAGCATGTAGTGCACGTGCAGTGGGAGGGTCAGAATGAATTGGTACTCCCGCTTCTGCGGCCAGCCGCCGAATGGTTGCTGCAATTTCGTCGACGCCTTTGGCAACACAAGTCGGGGCTGCACCAGATTGACGATCCCATTTGAGGGCGACAGCGTAGTGGGTTGGGTTAACGATGATGACATCAGCAGCCGGTACGTCTTTCATCATTTGACTCTGGGACGCGAGGAGCGCGCGTTGGCGCCTCTCTTGTTTCATATGTGGATCGCCTTCATTATTCTTGGCCTCATCGGTCATCTCTTTTCGAGACATCTTGTTTTTTCGCATGTGAGAAGCATGTTGCCATAGGGCGTCGACCCCACCAATCGCCCCAGAAACCAGGACAACGACGCCAAGAAATGTGATGCAAATATTCGCAAGTAACATGATCGAAGCTTGGGGAGTGGTCTGGAGAGATGCCACCATTTCAGAAAGCCAAACCTGAATGAAAAGAGCGAGGCAAATAGAAAAAATTATGAGTTTGATGAAGCTTTTAAAAAATTCGAAAAGCCCATCACGGCCAAATTTGTTCTTAGCGTTAGATAGCACCGAGATTCTATTGAGCTTGGGCTGAAGTTTGTTGGGGGCAAAGACCCAAGCATTTTGAGCAAACATTGCCAAAATAACTGCGATGGCAGGCAGCAAAAACAGAGGAACTAATGCCCAAGCAATTGCACGGAGAATTTTGTTAACAGAACCATTGGTTCCGTCACTGATGAACATATTTGCCAATGAATCAGGCTGGTCAATAAATATCATTAATGCCGAACCAGCCTCTCGAAGTGCGCTGGAACCAACAGTGGAAAAGGCGATAAATAGTCCAAAGTAAGCACTGGCTGTTAGCAAATCATTGGATTTTGCGATGTCGCCCTTTTTGCGCGCCTCGAGTAGCTTTTGGGGAGAGGCGTCAAAACTCTTATCTGAGGGATCTTCACCGTCGCTCATGGGACAGGGGCCATTGGATTAGCGATGAACGAATTCAGCATTTCAAGCCAGGTGGAAAGCAAAATTGGGGCGGAAAGCACGAGGAGTAAAAGGCCACCAGCTGTAATGAGTGGCGCCCCCACAAAAGCAACCATAAGCTGTGGCATCGCTTTGTTTATCACGCCAAGCGCGACATTATATAAAACAGAGAGGATCACAAAAGGAGCAGCCAAAGTGAACGCGAGAGAGAAAGCTCGTCTAATTTGGTCAACGCCCCAATCAGATACATCTGTACCACTTGCTAAGGCACCCATTGGTAGCATTTGATAAGAATGGATCAGCATTTCGATGACCCGAAGATGAAGCCCTGCCATCGTAGCAAGAGCCAACCCACCCATCACCAAAATATGAGCTATCGCGGGGACAGGTTCCGCAACGGATCCACCTAATATTTGAGACAAAGATGTGGATTGGGCTGCTATCGAGCCTGCAGTTTGTAACGCTAGGATGAATAATCGAACCCCTATTCCCAAGATAAGGCCGGCGATGGCTTCGACAAAAATAATCCAAAAAAGGTGGTCGGAAAAAATGGGGCTAGCTACTGCTGGAGATACCATAATCGTGAAAGACATTGCGATTCCAAGCTTTACGCGAGCGGGTACCGTTTGCTCTCCAAAAGCCGGTAAAATACTGACCATTGCGCTAACACGGACAAAAACTGCAAAGTTCAACCAAAACATGGCGTTCACTTGTAGGGTTAGGAAATTCAGAAGGTCGTTCACGCGGGTACTACGCCAACAAGCGATGGCTGCGCATCGAGCCCGATTTCTTCGAACGATAACACTGGAGAGTTAATTCCTTTTGCCCGCATGACGGTATGTACAAAACGTCGCCGATGAGTGTTGGTCACAACAACGGGGTAAATCCCATTTTTGTTAGCTTCGTTAACTTTTTGGGATACGCCGTCTGCAAGCAAGTTAAACAGGTCAGGCGGTAGGGCGACGTCTATTCCTTTGTTGGCTTCAACTTGATAACCGCTAAAGGCCTCTTCCCATTCGGGAGCCAGTTGCACCAAAGGCAGTGTTCCATCAACGCGGCGCATTTCTGCAACCAGTTGAAAACCAAGACGTTGACGAACATGTTCACAAATTGCCTCAGGTTGTGAGTTTTGCCCCCGCGCTTCGGCGGTGGCTTCTAGGATCAGCGGCAAATTTCGAATGGAAACTTGTTCGGCCAGCAAAAGCCGGAGAACAGAAAGGAGCACATCAACAGGTATTTTGTCAGGGATCAATTCGTCTAGAAGTTTACGGTTGGCTTCTGCTCTGCTGGCGGATGAAATATTTACCATTTCTTCCAACAAGCGCCTGAGGGATTTCAATGTCAGGAGCCGCGGTAAGTTTCGTTTTACAACCTCTAAGAGATGGGTGGCTAAGATCTCTCCGGGTGTTACTAAAGTAATACCGGCGACAGCGGCATTTTCTTGTTCTTTTGAGTTTATCCAACGTGCAGGGGCGCCATAAACGGGCTCAACGGTGTCTATTCCAGAAGGCATAACTTCGGGATTTTCAGGTGAGAGGGCCAATATTTGGTGGGGGTTTATTTCAGCCCGAGCTTGTTCAACGCCCTGTACCTTCAAGACATAGGTTCCCGGGCCAAGCGCAGCGTTATCTGTTAGTCGAATTTCAGGTAAGATTATGCCAAAAGCGGAAGCAACGTGGGTTCGCATGTTCACGATGCGGGCATCTAACCCTGTGCCAGGGTCCAGAACCATGCTGACTAGATCGGGCGCGAATTCAACATGAATATCATCCAGTTCTAGAATATCCCCCAAAGGTTTTTCTTTCGGTAAGGTTTCGGCTTCCACTTCATCAGTTTCGGTGTCACCCTGTGGAGGCCTTCGGTAGATTTGGTATGAAATGAACCCGAGTCCTAAAGCGCCTGCCATAAAGGGCGCAAAAGGAAGGCCTGGTACCACCGCAAAGAGAGCCATCAAGCAAGCCACCGTAGCTAATGCTGCGGGGTGTTTTCCTAGTTGCGAGAAAATTGCTAAATCGACCGACCCTTGCGCGCCGCCTCGCGCTAAAAGTAACGCTGAAGCAATTGATATGATCACGGCAGGGATTTGTGAAACGAGACCATCACCAACGGTCAAAATAGCATAAGTTTCAAACGCTGAACCGATCGGCATGCCGTGGATAAGTGTGCCCATAATAAGGCCGGCGACTAGATTCATTAAAGTAATGAGAAGGCCCGCTATTGCGTCACCCTTCACGAATTTTGAAGCACCATCAAGCGAACCGAAGAATGTTGTTTCTTGTTGCTCGCGTGCGCGGCGTTCTTTAGCTTCTTCATGTCCGATTGCACCTGCGGACATATCGGCATCAATTGCCATTTGTTTTCCTGGCATGCCATCCAACGCAAAACGTGCGCCTACTTCGGCCATTCGTGTTGCGCCTTTATTGATAACCATGAAATTTACGATCAATAGGACGCAAAAAACAACCAGCCCTAAAAAGACCGACCCCCCCATGACGAATTGCGCAAACCCTTGGATAACTTCGCCGGCGGCATCTGTTCCTGTGTGACCTTGCCCAATAATGAGCTTTGTTGATGAAACGTTGAGTGACAAACGTAACATCAATGAAGCAAGTAGAATTGTTGGGAAGGCTGAAAAATCGAGAGGCCGGTCAATGAACAATGTTACCGTGAAAATCAATATCGCCAGTGCAAAAGATACAGCAAGGCCAGTATCGAGAATCCACGCAGGTACTGGTAAGATCATCATCACAATGATGGTCATCAAAGCTACTGCTAGAAGAACAGTTGGCTGATAGAGGGCGCGTACTGAAAACACCATTTAATTCTTCTTTTTCGATGAAGAGAGAGACCCTGATGGCCTTGTCTCTGGGATTAAAACGCCGAGGTTGAATTTGCTCTTGGTTCCTTGAAACAAGGAGAAAGTGCTAACTCGGGCTCCGGTCGGGTCATTTTTAGTTTGCGGATAATGAGGCTGCAGATCGACTGAAACCAAGGAGCCTAGAACCCTTTGAAACCCCGCCTTACTCAGGCTGGTTTGTTTTTGTGCCCGAGATAATTTCGAACCCGCTGGTACCGCCCAATCTCTAAACCTTGGATGCAATTCGTGCAGGGAATTTGCAGCATATCCTGTGTTGAGTGCTGGGGAGAATATTTCCTCAACTGATTGAAAGGTGAGACCTTGCCAACGGCAGTTGGCCCGGAAGGCGTCTATAAAATCATTACGCGGTTCATAATTTAAGCAATTGAAATGAAGAATTGTTTCGTGGCCTTGAGAGCGGAACCAAAACCCTTGGGCTTCCATGGTTTTGGTCAAGGTCATTAAGTCGAGCTGAGCGATTTTGTTTCGTACGGCTGTGATCTTTGTGAATAATCTTGAAATGGAAGAGGGAGCCCCAATTCCTTTTGAGGTCTGTATAGCCATAGTATGGAAAGTCGAATCTGTATCAACGCTAGCCAGGGTTTCCCTTGGGCAAAAACCCAAGGATACTAGAGGACAAAGAAAAAGCCATTTCATTTGTATTCCGCACCTAATTTACCGCGATTCTCGCATGTTTTAGGTTAATTGCAGGAAGTTTATTTTTCGTCACCAGATTGCTTATTTGCTCCTTAGTCAGCAGGAACTTGAAGGCTGGGCTCTCCAAGCATTTGTTCCAAAGCCTTGCGCGCAGTATTACTTTCTTCGACCGCTAGGTTAGCGGTAGATAACGGGCCTAACGCAGAGCTGTCCGTTGGAAGGTTTGTTTGAGACAACGTCGCAACGGAAGCCAAAGGTTTTGAAATAACCGTATTTAGGGAATCCCATTCGCTTGAAAGCCACGCGGCTCGTTCGGCCTCTGCATCAGCATTGTTTTCTGCAAAAATTTGAGACGCCTCTAAAAACTCTCCTCTCATTTCTTTCGTTTGCGCAATGAGTAGGGCTGCTTCGGGAGTTGTGATCCCTTTCAACTCGGCTTGCGCCCTGGCCGGTTGGTTTAATGCAATGGCTGCACGCGCTAATAAAATGCTGTGATGTTCAGAGGTTTCTAAAGATGTTAGGTTGTCCAAAGTTTTTTGCACTTCCAAAGGGAATCCTAAATCCATTAGTCTACTTGCGACAAGATACTTGGCTTTAGTAGAGAGAGTCTCAAGTGATCGCTTCTCCATATTGAAGACTTCTTCTAGAAACTGGATGTCGGATCCATTTGTTGTCAGTTGAAGGACTATTGTTTGATATAATTCTTGAGATGCTTTTGGCGAAAGGGAAGGAGAAAGAACCTTGAATTTCTCAAGCGCCTTTTCAAAGAGATTGGTTTTGCTTAGCGCAATAATTTGTGTCTCTAAAAGTTGATTCCCGAGTTCCGTGCCTCGTAATTCTTGAGCGTAAGCGTCGACTAGCTTAGCTGTTTCCACAGAAACTGGTTCATCTCGTGCTTGTTTTTCTTTAACCAGCTTTACCAATGCTTCGGCGGATTGGGGGCTGTTAGTTTCTATGACTTCTTCTAACAGTGGGGCTGATGGAGTGCCTGCAGCTGTTGCAAGATGGGCTTGAGCTAGCCGAGCTGGGGCATCCAATTTATCTGTAATTCTCTCGATGCTTCGGATTGCGGCTTCGGCTCCAGACTTATCGCCGTATTCAAGCAATTTGGTGCTGAGAGCTGGAGCTAGAACTTTTCGGAGATGACTAGGTAACCGGTTTAATGCAAGAAGCGCGGATTCAGTGTCAAACAGGATGTTTTGAGGAATTTCTGGAACACTAAGAGCAGCCCATAGCGCTACATTGGAATCGCACTCGAAGTGTTGAGTAAACGAGCTACCTCCAATTTGGGTGCCATGTTCCAGTATCGTTGCTAATGCAACTAAATTGGGGCGTTTATTTTTTAGCGCAGAATCTAAATTGAGGACTGCCAACGCCTCAGCGCCAAAGCCCCAGTAAATGTATAATTTGGAGAGAGTTTCGGCAGCTTCGGCATTCATTTTGTCTCGAGAGTTAGACAGGGCATTCCGGGCTGGCCCAATCTGGGCTGAAAAGCTTTGTTCAGTTCCCCAGTTTTCAACTTCGAAAGTGTGGTCTGCTGGGCATTCCACTCCTGCAATAGAGTTTAAGAAAGCAGTACCTTCTGAGTTGAACTGTCGGTCCATGCTGTCTGATACACGAACGTTGTTCGTTTTTGTGTCCAACTGAAGCGGAGGTTCATCAGCTTTGGAACTCTCGGGCTCTATTTGGCCCACTTCTTCTTGCCCGATGGATGGCAGTTGATTGTGGTTCAAAAGGCCCGAGGTTGCGGCTTGAGAAAACTCTTTTACCAACTCACTTTGCATTTCCAAAAGTAACTCTGCCCGCTCAATATTACCTTCATCAGTGGTTTCGGCTAATTGTTGTCTCTGGGTTAAATTGTTGTGGTCGAGAAGGGTATTCGGCAGGGGTTTAGGCTTGATCCATGGCAGCACAACTTTCGTTGCTTCCGCACGTACCTGTGGTCGAATTGCCTGTAGCTGATCCGGATTGTTGCTGCGCTCTAGGGGCGGTCCGGAAAGAGGCGTCCCCTTATCTGCGACATCTATTACGAGAAGGTCGCCGCTTCTGAAGATTGTGGAAGAACAGGCGCAGTTTAAAGATAGAATGAGACGGCTTTCATTTGCTTGAATTTCAGAGATTCTTAATCTGAGCATCCGCTTGAAGACATCAGAAATGTCAAAACCGCCATTATACTCAAGTAGCTCCAGTTCGATCCCTTGATCAGTCTGCTTTCCGGCCCATTTTTGCTCTAAGGGGACAGGAAGGGTGATCCGGCTGAAAGTTGGGTGGTCGCCAGAGCGTAGAGGAAGTTGCTTTGCTTCAACGAAGGTCCCCCAAAAGGAGCAGTATAAGACGAGTAGCCAGATATTTTTCATGCTGCGTTCTGCTTTAGTGCTTTGAGGGCTTCTTCAAGGTCGCCATAGCTGGGGCGGCAATGGGACGGGGTGTTTTGTCTACCTACTTCAATGCAGATATTGGTTGCATGATTGTGAAGGTTTGCGACGAGAACTTCCCGGATAAGTTGGTAAAAGTGGGCTTCGTCATTGGTGACATCCCCTACTTTTGCAGCAAACGGCCCAACTAACCCATAGGCCAAAAATACGCCCAAGAAGGTGCCAACGAGTGCGCCACCGATCAGTTTACCCAACACCTCCGGAGGTTGGTCAATAGAAGCCATCGTTTTGATAACACCAAGAACCGCCGCAACGATCCCTAGGGCGGGCAGGCCATCCGCAACAACCTGCAAGGCGTGACTGGAGTGTAAAGCGTGCTCGCGGTTTGCATCCATTCTTTTGTCCAGAATCTCTTCTACCTGATGGGGGTCGTCATAGTTCATTGAAGCAGACCGCATGGTGTCACAGATTAAGGCAATTGCTTCTTTGTCCTTAAGAATTTTTGGGTAGTTCGTAAAAATTGACGATTCATCAGGCGCCTCAATATGCTCTTCGATGGCGACTGGGTTCTGGCGAGCCAATCTGATCAGCTCGAAAAGAAGGCAAAGCAAATCTTGATAGTCCTGATGCTTCCATTTCGGACCCTTGAAGACTTTTCCCATATCTTTAAGCGTATGCTTAATGCCTGCTCCATCATTGCTGATAAAAAAAGCACCGACAGCTGCGCCACAGATCATCATCATCTCAAACGGTAGAGCTTTTAAAATGATGCCCATCTTACCGCCGGCGAGCAGGTAGCCGCCAAAAACCATGACAAAAATTGTGACAATTCCGATGATACCTATCATGTGTAACCCCTATATTCGACTAGATGTAATATCGCTGAAGCAAGTTAAAAAATCCTCTGTAAGGACTAGTCTTTAGGGACTTCGGCATTGCGGCCCGCCAAAATGACACTGATGGAATAAGCGGCTTTCGGAGATAGCCCAGCCATCAACTGAGCTGCAGCATCAGGACGCATACGACCAACAAAACCCGCGGCGAAATTTGCCTCCATCTCCTCAAAAAGAATGGCAGCATCTTTGGGCTTCATGCTTTCGTACACCGCTGTAAGCTTTAGTAGATCTTTCTCTGAAGCTTCGTCCGCAAGAGAGAGAGTTGCCCGCAAATTCTGTTCAGTTTCCGACAGTGCTTTCAGCCTTTTTTCAATTTCGATATCGGCGACGGCCAAGGCCTTTTTTCTAAGTTCAAGTTGGCGTTCGCGTTTCAAAACTAGGGCTTCTCGTTCTTGTAGAGCCTTAAGTAAGGCAGAAACGTCACTCGGACTTTCTGTTTTTGAGCCGGGATTCAATTCGTTGGGCTTCTCAGTCTCCACCTCTTTTTCGGTGGTCTCGGCTGCCGGGCTTGCAAGGGCGGCAGTCGGCAGCTGCCCTTCTTTTGCAAACGCGCTACTTGCAGTTGAGAGGACTCTTATCGACGCGGATCCTAAAAGGAGCGCAGAGATTATCATCACCGAACCCCGCCCCGCGGTAGGCATCATTTTTTTCAGGCTAAAAAGTTTCATGCTCTATCTTCCGGCTGATGGTTCTGAGTTCTACGCGCAAACATTGGCGCCGCTGTTTGTGGTAGCGTGGAGAGTTTCTGTGGTTCTGTTGGTTTCTGGGCGTTTTCTGCTGGAAGATCGTGTAAAGAGGCCATCTGGAGTTCTAACTGGCGAGATATGTCTTCAGCACGTTTGGCCAAACTGGTTAGTGTTTCAGCGGATTCTCCAGCTACTTTCTGAGCTGTTTCCATCGTGCGGTTCAGATCATCTACTTGTGCGGAAAGAACGGCGACAGCCCCTCCCACACCTGATTCTAAATCGTTGAACCGGTTCAGTCTCCGCCCCAAGACAATGCAGTATAGCCCTGCGCCTATCGCGCCAGCGGCCAACAAAATGTCTGCAATAAAATTCATCACATGCTCCTTTAAGTCAGCACAAATTCCATAATCAACAGGTCGTTCACGTGGCCTTCACCAGTTACGATCTGTACCCGCCGTAGCATTTGGGCCCGCAATCGGGTTAACGCTGCTTGGCTTTCGAAATCGGTAACCTCGAGCGCGCGAAGATAGCTGTTCAAAACATCAACAACGCGAGGCATCACCTTTGTAACGTTTTCCTTATGGCCATTGGGTACCTCGAGCTGAGCGCGAAATCTTAAAAACCGATCTTGGGGTGTCGCGTTTATCGAAATTGTCATCTGATCCATTTCGATAAAGGCGATATCACCATAGGGGTCTTTTACCTCTTCCTGAGCGACTTCGGTCTCCGCCTCGGAGCCTCCAAGAATCATGCCTGACCAGGCTGCAAAAAAGCCACCACCGCCACCAACCAGTGCTAGGGAAAGCCCAATAATCATGGGCATTTTTGATTTTTTGGGTGGGTCTGTTTCTTCGGTGGGTTCTTCTTGTGCCATAGTAACCAAGTCCTCTGCTTTCCAATATGATATAGACGCGATTGCACTAACGGGTTGTTAAGCTCGTTGAGTCATTTCTAGTCCCAGAAGCCGAGCAGAACGTTCGGTGTGACGGAGGCAGTTGTGCAGCAATACCTAAATGTCTGGTTGAATCTTGGGCTGAAACGCCAACTCATCGTAATCGCAACGACCGGTGCAATGTTCTTTGCGATTCTTACGATGGCTAGGATGACCACCGCGCCTAGTATGACTTTGCTTTATGCTGGTCTGGAAAGTAGCGCCGCTGGTGACGTGGTTCGTTCCTTGGAACAACGGGGAGTCGTGTTCGAGGTACGAGGTGGCTCGATTTACGTTGATAATAAGGAGCGTGATCAGTTGCGCCTTACTTTGGCAAGTGAGGGATTGCCCGCGAACGGAAATCGTGGATATGAATTATTAGACCAATTGACGGGGTTTGGCACGACGAGCCAGATGTTTGATGCGGCATATTGGCGGGCGAAAGAAGGTGAGCTTGCAAGAACAATTGTTGCGAATCCTGCCATCGCAATGGCGCGGGTCCATATTGCAAGCACAGGGTCCAACCCCTTTCAGCGGGGCGTAACTCCCAAAGCGTCAGTTTCCCTTACACCTAATGGTGGGGGTATCTCTCCTGCTCAAGGTAAGGCGGTCCGTTTTCTGGTTGCATCAGCAGTTGCGGGGCTGGCACCGGAAGATGTCGCTGTTATCGATGCGAATGGTTCCTTGATTGGCGCGACTGAAGAAACAGCACCAACTGTCGGTGGAGATGACAAAGCCAAAGTTCTGCGAGATCGCGTGCAGCGTTTGCTAGAGGCGCGGGTTGGATTTGGTAACGCTGTGGTTGAAGTCAGCGTTGATACAGTGACGGAAAGCGAAGCTATCCGAGAACATCGTTTTGATCCGGAAGGCCGAGTCGCCATTAGTAGTGATACTGAAGAAAGGACAAACACGGCTGAAGGAACAGGCGGTGGTGATGTCACTGTGGCGAGTAATCTCCCAGATCAAGGTGGAGATGGAGGGGGGGATAAATCATCTTCCCAAAATAGTGAGACGCGAGAGCGTATCAATTATGAGGTTTCTGAAACCGAGCGAGAGATTATCCGCGCGCCAGGTGCGATAAAGCGATTGTCTGTTGCAGTGTTAGTCAACGAGACAACGGCCTTGAATGATGCGGGCCAGCAAGTTTCGCAACCCCGAGATCCTGAGGAAATGGAAGCGTTGCGAGAACTCGTTTCGTCGGCTGTTGGGTTTGATGAGGAACGCGGCGATATCATCACTCTAAAATCGATGGCTCTTCAAAGCGTAGCCCCTTCCGGGACGGCCGCTAGCACGTCACTTATGGACCAGTTTGACTTGGATTTACTCTCGGCGATTCAGATGGTCGTCCTTGCCGTTGTCACATTGATTTTGGGCTTGTTCGTCATTCGACCAGTTTTGAGCCGAGATATTTCAGGGGTCCCAGCGCTTGATGATTCTTTGGCTGGCGCATCTTTTCAGCCAGAGAGATCTGTTCAGTCGGGTGAGAATAATTTGCCTGCCGTTCTAGAGGCCGAAGTTCTTGAAAATGGTGTTTCACTTCCATCTCAAGGAGCGGTCGTTCAGCAACCGGTGGCAGGAGAGGAAGAGACCACCCTTGAAGATCCAGTCGCTCGATTGAGAAACATGATAGGTGATCGTCAAGATGAGACCGTCGAAATTTTACGTGGATGGCTTGAAGATAAGGAAAAAGCATGAGTTCAATCGCTCATCGATATACTAGTTTCTCATCCTTTGATCAGGGTGGGGCGCAGGTTAGTGAAGTCGCAATAGAAAAAATGGAAGAGGACAAACTCCAAGCTTACGAAGAGGGGTATCAGGCTGGATGGACAGATGCAGAAACAAATCAGAACTCTGAACAAAAAGCTATTCGGAACGAAGTTCTTCAAGCGATTCGAGATCTTTCATTTACCCAAAATGATGCGATTTCTCAGGTGCAAAAAGACCTTGCAGCCCTCTTCGAACAGCTGACGGCAAAACTACTTCCTGAAACGATCGATGCCGTGCTGAGGGCGCACGTGATAGAGCAATTGACGGAACTTTCATCAAAGCAGATTCGGTCTCCATTCACCTTGCGGACCTCTCCGGCCAACCAGATGGCATTGCAAGAGCTGTTGAATGAAGCAGAGGAGGATTTGTCGGTGGCGTTGATAGCCGACGATACTCTTAGCACCCATCAGCTGTTTGTCTCGCATGACGTCATTGAACGCGAGATAAACCTCGATTCGGTTTGTCAGGAAATTGTTGCAGCGATGAATGCGTTCAACTTTCACAGCCAATAGGAGAAACCTAAATGACTGATAAATTAAGCTTAGCAACGGACACGACAAACCCTTTCACTTCAGTACCTATTGAAGTGACCGTTTGTGTAGGGAAAGCACGACCACTTGTCCGCGATTTGGTTGCGTTAGGCGAAAACTCCGTTTTGACCTTAGATCGCCGTGTCGATGATCTTGTTGAACTCTTCGTAAGTGACAAATTAATTGCAAGAGGCGTTCTTGAAGAGGCAGAAGGAGACGCAAGTGGACAACTTTTGGTTCGTTTGACCGAGGTTGTTGAAATGCAGCAAAGCTCCTGATGATACTTCGTTTGATATTTGGGTTTAGTTTCGCAGTCGCGTTATTAAACCCTAGCCTTTCGGCTGCTCAAGAATTGTCCATTTCTTTGGGGGATGAAGGTTCGATTTCAGCGAGAACAGTTCAGCTTTTCGCGCTTGTCACAGTGCTAAGCCTCGTCCCAGGGCTAGCGATAATGGTGACGTGTTTTCCGTTTTTAGTTACTGTCCTATCAATACTTAGGCAGGCAATAGGATTGCAACAATCTCCCCCAAACATGTTGATCGTGAGTTTGGCACTTTTTCTTACTTATTTCATTATGGAACCGGTTTTTACGACGGCATGGGTTGATGGCGTTGGCCCTCTAACCCGTAATGAAATAGATGTTGAGCGCGCGTTTTCTTTGGCATTAGAACCGTTCCGATCATTTATGGCAGGTCGATTAGATCCAGATACATTCTATGCAATGGCCGAGTTGCGACCTGACATTGAAGCAGTAGATCCAACACCTGATGCGCCTCTTTCAGTTTTAGTACCCAGCTTTATGTTATCCGAAATTTCGCGGGCATTTCAGATTGGGTTTCTAATTTATCTTCCGTTTTTGATTATCGATCTAGTTGTTGCGGCGATCCTAATGTCGATGGGGATGATGATGGTTCCACCTGCAGTGGTTGCTCTGCCGTTTAAATTGGCCTTTTTTGTTGTGGCAGACGGATGGGCGCTTATCGCAGGCAGTCTTGTGCGAAGTTACTTTTAAAAACACCCAAAAATTGGGTTTCAATCCTAATTATTTTGGGCCACCCAGTTAACCCCCTCAACACTCTCTCCTCATATTACTGTACCTTGTTACCAGGGGTGGTAAGAGGAGGAGTGGTGAGATGGGATCAAATTTCAGAGGACTGCGGTGGCTAGCAGCGTTAGGTTGGCAACCCAAACTCGAAAACGCGTTTCGTTTGGTTTCCCGAAACATAGATATTTTCGCAGGAATCTGGTTGCTCGATTCTGCGGTGTTTTTGTTATACGTATACGCCCGTTTGGCCGCTGCTATTTTGCCGCTGTCCTTAGGATTGGTTGGGCGCCGGGTTTTTCCGCAACTAAAAAAGCTAACCATGCAAAATGACTACCTTCAATTTCAATCCGCGGCCGCACGAGTGAACTTGGCGTTCTTAATGGTCTCCGGAGGGGTAGCTATGCTGGTTCTAACAATCGCTCCAGAGCTTAACTTTAGCCAAACTGGTGAATTTAAGGAGGTGCTGGTCTGGTTGTTGCTTGCTCAGTCGACCCCAATCTTATTTGGAGCGACTCCCATTCTGATGCGCGCAGTGGGAAGGGAAACCTTCTATGAAGTGTTATTAGGAATTTCAGCAGCGTTCTTTTTGGCAGCTACTTTAATCTTGAACACGCATGAGGGAGTTTCAATAGCACAGATATACGCAACATCTCAATTGACTGTCGCGGCAGCTTCGGCGTTGTTATTAACCCAATATGGTATCTGGCCAGGTTTAACAGCGTTGTTCCACAAGCGAATAAAACTGCTTTGATACCATCACCGCACAATGAATTCCGCGTGCAATGCGCCGGCTGCTTTTACGCTTTTTAGAATGTCGATCATGTCTCGTGGGGAAACCCCTAATGCATTTAGACCAGCAATCACTTGAGAAAGGGAGGCTCCCGTTGGAATTTCTGCCAGCCCGATGCCAGGTTCTTCTTCGATAGCGGCTCGTGTGCGCGGAACAACGACTGTCGTCCCTTCGGCGAATGGATTTGGCTGCGCGACTAAAGGTTCTTCTTGAATGCGCAGTGTTAGGTTGCCCTGACTTACTGCTACTCTGGAAATACGAACATCTTCACCCATAACGATAGTTCCCGAGCGTTGGTCTACGACGACTCTGGCTTTTCGTTCTGGCTCTACTTCGATATTTTCAATCCGTCCCAAAATATGTGCTACAGAACGCATTTTGGTCGCGGGAACGTTCAACATTACAGTGCCACTATCAAGCATGAGAGCAACACTGCGCCCAAAATCTTTGTTAATTGCGCGCTCGATTCGGCCCGCAGTTGTAAAATCCGCTTCTCGCAAAGCAAGACGAAGATCGTTTAAGGAGCTGAGTTGAAATTCTATTTCTCGCTCTACTCTTGCTCCGGATGGTATGGTTCCCGAAGTAGGCACACCTTGTGTTACCTGTCCACCATCACCTTCGGCCGTCGCGCCGCCCGCAATTATTGTACCCTGAGCAACTGCATAAATGTCGCCATCGGCTGCGTTCAAGGGAGTCATGATTAGCGTACCGCCCAAAAGGCTTTTTGCATCGCCAATTGCAGATACTGTTACGTCTATCTGGCCACCGGCACGGGCAAATGGGGGGAGGGTTGCGGTCACCAAAACGGCCGCAACATTTTTGGGCCTGAATTGTTCGCCCGTTACATTTACACCTAGGCGTTCCAAAATATTGGTCATGATATCTTCGGTGAATGGTGCATTTCGCAGACCATCGCCGGAACCATCCAGCCCCACTACCAACCCATATCCAACCAGATCGTTCCCTCGGACACCGTCAAAATTCACAAGATCTTTTAGACGTACCGGACTAGCGACAGATGAGCTGGCCATTGTCACAAACAGACTTAAACACAAAACGATCTGGATTAAGGTTTTCATAGGAAATTCACCAAAGAAAGCTGTGACATACGTGAGGTGATCGTGAATAGGCTTTGCAATTGAAATTGGACTTGCTCCAGTTCTGTGGCGGCTTCAAAAGGATCGGCAGAAAGAAGGTTACTACGGGCTAATTCCAAGCTGGTGCGTTCGGCGCTGTTACTCACTGATACTCTTTCGATTTGGCTTTCCGTTACGCCGACTTCTGCTTGAATGTCGATGATCGCGTCACTGTTTGTAAAAGCCTGCCCAATGGATTTTTGAATAAGATCGCCCTGTTGGGATGGCGTAAGGGCCAAGGACGGATCATTTGAAATCGCTACCAATGCTATATTTCGTAGGGTGTCGCGGAAAACCGGATCATCCGCACGTACATCTAATCTGGCCTCATTCCGCTCGGAAAGCGGGATGGGAGAAAGATACTGATCCGAACCAAGATAAGCAGTGCTCTCAAAGCCGGCCGGATCGTCGAACCACGCTTCCGCCAAGACCAGCATGTCATCAACACTGCTTGCGCCTGAAACGGCTGTCGTCAAAGCCGCAAGCAAGTCTTCGGAAGATGTTATTGCCGCAGAGTTCGTTGCTGTTCCTGCAAAGATGCTTCGACCGCCAATTTCTGTGTTCATCGCAGCAATCACCCCGTCAAGGTTGGCGTTCGCTTCTGCGATGAGGCTCTCCGGGACTTCGGAAGTTCCAGAGTTGTTTGCAGTCAACAACGAGTCGCGAAATGAGGTTGCCAAACTGCCGATCTGTTCCAGAGCGACTTGTGCACCGCCGGTGAGTTGCCCGGCCTCAACTGTTGTTAGATCGTATCCATCCAATTTGGTCAGGTTACGTTCAAGGTCATTAATATAAGCAGTGTTCCCACCAATGGCCTCACGAACATCGACAAGGTTGCCAGAAGCAAGTTCGGTTGTGAGGCGCTGAATATCTTGTTTGAGAGCAGTACTGCGCGATTGCACCATATAACTTTGAGAGAGATCGCCGAGTGAACTAATAGTCATTTATAACCCCATTAACGTATCTAGCATTTCGCTGGCGGCCTGAATTACACGGGCATTGGCCGCATATGCTTGCTCTAGAACAAGCAGGTTTTGCAGTTCTTGGTCAGTATCAACGCCCTGTGATAGCTGAACTTCTGTCAGTTCAGTATGTCGTGCGGACGTGAACGAAAGGTCCTGTTCCGCAACGCTTCTGCTTGTTGCCAGTTCGCCAGAGAAGGTTGCGATTAAGTCGGCAAAACCGACTGACACCGTGCCCAAACCACTAGAGGAAGGGACGCGTGAGGCTTCAATGGAATCGCTATAGCTGTTCAATAGACTAGCGTCACCAACGGCGCCGACCGTTGATGCACCAAGGCCGTCCCGTAATCGCCAAGTTTCTCCCCCCGCATCGGGATCAACGGCTTGGTTAAGTGTTAAGCGGCGGCTCAACCCTACTTCATTTGCTGGGTCGAAGGCTGCACCAGCATCGGTAAATAGGCCTGCATCACCAACATTCAAAGTGCTGTCGAGGCTAGGATCCTGAAATCTCTCGACCAGATCTCTGGCAATGACATCTAGCTTGGTTTGCGCCTCAACACCAAAATCATCCCGAACATCGAAATACCCGCTTAGGCTTCCGCCGCCCAATGCAGATGTTTTGATGTCCTGCCCATTCATGGTCAGGCCGGATAAAGTGCCAGCTTCTAATGTCTGATGTTCCGTTACGAGATTGCGTTTATCGAACCCGAATTCAGCAGCGGACAGATCCAGCAGGATCGCGCCACCTTCGGAGTAAATGGTTACTGCTCCGTTTTCTTTGGGGACAACATTGATCGGAACTATCGAGCCGATGGTGTCCAAGATCTCTTGCCGTTGGTCGAAAAGAGTTGGATCGCTTGTTCCCGCAGAACCTGTCGAAGCAATCTGAACATTTAGCTGCCGGACCTGCTCCAAGGAGCTATTCAACGTTGCAACATCTTGAGCGATCATTGTATCCGCGCGAGTTCGCATTTCTTGGATTTCAGCGGAAGCATCGCTAATGCCTTCGGCAAGGCGGCTGGCACTACTCACTGCGGCGGAAAGCCGTTCACTGACATCCGGGCGGCTTGCCGCATCTATTAGGCTTTCCTCAAAGGCGGCAAGACGGCCGTTTAGCCCGTATTCATCTCCAGCCAAGCCAACAATGTCTTCCACCTGCGTAAAAAAATCCACAGCGGACTGCGAGTTTTGCATCGCCGCATCTGCAGCTCGAAGATCCGAGACAATACCCTCGTCCATCCGTCGGCTGATGCCATTGATCGAAACACCGGCGGTTCCGTTTGACATTGATGCCAAATCTAGCTGGCGTGCTCCATATGAGGGGGTCAGAGCATTCGAGATGTTTGTTGAAACAACCTCGGAGCCAAGTGCCGTAGCACGTAACCCACTGATAGCCGCGTTCATTGCGCTGGAAATCGACATAAAATCCTCCTTGCGTCACCGGTAAAGTGTCTATGACTTCACCGGTGATAAGGTGTTAGCGTTTGATGTTGGTGGTTTCTTGCAGCATTTCATCGACGGTCTGGATAACCTTGGCGTTGGATGAATAAGCGCGCTGCGTTTGGATCATCGAGGTCAGCTCATTGGCAACATCCGTGGTCGATTCTTCACGAGCGTAAGATACGATATCCCCGGTAGGCCCATCCCCCGCATCCCACAAGAAGAAGGAACCACTATCCACAGAGGGTTGGAAAGTTTGAGAATCTAGCGAGACCATGCCGTTAGGGTTTGGCAGTACGACCAGCGGCACTTGATAGATTGTCCGCGTAACACCGGTGTCAAATGTCGCGTGCACATAACCGTTACCGTCAACGTCAACGGAGGTCATATTGCCAACCGAGAAGCCATCTTTGGTAATCGACACTGGCGCAAAGGTATCGGCCAACTGCGTCATTGCATCGCTCTGGCCAACAACCCCGATTTGGATTTCAAGAGGGCCGCCAGCCACATTGACAATCAAATCACCAGTTGCAGCGTCATATGCGCCACCGGAAACGGTGGTAACACTGGCCAGCGTCCCACCCGACGTTCGATCATCGGCGAAGGTCAGAACGTATTCGCCAATGGTCACAGTCGGATCGACCGAATCGGTGATCGTCATTGTCCATTCATTGGAGGCGGGAGAGCCTGCGGCCGTTGGGACCGTTGGCGTAAAGCTGATATTGATGCTTTCGGAAATACCTAAATTGTCAAAATACTCCACTGGAAGTTCTAGTACTTCACCGTCCGCCCCTTCAATCGTACCGGTAGCCGGTAGGTTGACGCCCAAGGTCACTCGGGTTGTCGGCTCACCGGTTAGTTGGTTGACGTTGATCTGGACTGGCTCAAGCTCAGTAGACATATCGCGGGCATTTGTGGGAATGCTGCCATCAGGATTCGCAGGCCAGCCCAGCAAGACGATGCCGCTAGATGTCGTCAGATATCCGTTTTCATCAGTGTTGAACGACCCTGTTGAGGTCAGCAACATTTGCGGCTCGCCAGTGCCAGCATTTAGGTCAGTGAGCTGTGCAACCGGCAGAAAACCGTTTCCGCGTACCGCAAGATCGGTTGAGTTAGATGAACTTGCCAACGACCCAGCTAGGCTGATGTCGCGCTCCGTTGTGGCCCGAACACCGCCGGCCGTGTAATTTTCGCCATTCCCCGAGATCACTACTGATTCAAAATCGGTTTGAACCCTTTTATACCCAAAAGTCGACGAGTTCGCGATGTTATCCGAAATGCTTGCCAGTTTTGTTGCGTTGGCCTGCAGCCCCGCAACACCTGCGTTCAAGGAAGATGAGATTGTCATTAGACACGCCTTTCTGCTCTGCCGTTTTCCATTCGTGGAGAAGGCATAGCCCGGCACCTTTTAATGCCGAGCTAACAGATAAAATGCGTTCTATTTCTGTTGATCAGGGAGTGTCGCGCAACAGGATGATCTCGATACGGTCATTTCTGATCGCCATTGGATTGCGAACGACTGGTTCTCGGTCGGCATGGCCCGTTATCCGCGCGATGCGTTTGGGGGCTATGTTGTGTTGCTCCATCATCAACCGCACCTGCGTTGCACGTCTCTGGGATAAATCCCAAACTGAATTCTCTTTCAAGACAAGCGGCTGTGCATGCACATGCCCTTCAACAGCGATTTCATTGGTGACCGTCTTACTGATTTGCGCAATCATGACAGTAATATCTTTCAACAGTTGAGTGGGCGCATCAGTGCCCTGCTGGAAGATTTCAGCGTGATTGCGCGAAAATACCTCTATGACTAACCCTTCATCCGTGATCCGTGTGACAATGTGTTCTAATGCGTTTTCCATCACAAAGGATTCACCGCCAAACCCTTGCAGCATGGCATCTAGGCTCACAAAGGCCTGGTCCTGTTCCCCGCTATCCTCAGCCGAGGGGTCATTTCCCGAAGCACCGCGGGCCTTGTTTTCTGATGCTGGCCGATTGGCAGAAGCACCTGTCCCGTTTTTAGGCAAAGTCATTTCCGAAAAAATGCTGTCTCCACCAAAGGAACCATTCCCGCCGCCTGATACCCGTACGATCGGAATAGTAGGCGAAAAATAATCCGCCAGACCTTTACGTTGTTGTTCTGTTGTCGCGTTCAGCAGCCACATTAACATAAAAAACGCCATCATCGCGGTTACGAAATCCGCATATGCGACTTTCCAGGCCCCACCGTGGTGCCCGCCGCCTTTGACGACCTTCTTACGTTTAATGATGACTGGCGCGCTATTTGCTTGCGCACTCATATCCACCACCTCTATTTCACCCAAGACTAGGAATATCGGGGTAGGGGTTACGAAACTGATAACGCGTGATTAGGTGGTTAACGGCTGACTAAATCGGTCTTACCATTTGCGGCGCTTGGCCAAGTTTATTTGCTTTTGCCGTTCCCGAAACCGGTTCTTATCACTCTCGGAGGTCTCGTCGACGCAGTTGTGGCAGCTCACGCCTTCTTCATATCCTGCGCGCTCCACATCGGCAGGCAGGATAGGTCGGCGGCAACCAAAGCAAAGCATATGCGGACCAGGTTTCAGGCCATGTTCAACGCTGACACGGTTGTCGAAAACAAAGCATGATCCGTTCCACGTGCTCTCTTCCTGAGGGACCTCTTCGAGGTATTTCAGGATGCCGCCCTTTAGGTGATAAACATCCTCAACGCCTTGCCCCAATAGAAAGTTGGTTGATTTTTCACAGCGGATGCCACCGGTGCAGAACATCGCGATCTTCTTGTTGTGAAACCTCTGTTTGTTTGCTTCCCACCATGCAGGAAACTCACCAAAGCTGGTGGTCTCGGGGTCAATTGCACCCTCGAATGTACCGATGGCAACTTCGTAGTCATTGCGCGTGTCGATGATGGCAACATCATCGCGCGTGATCAGATCATTCCAATCTTCGGCCTCAACGTAATGTCCGGTCCCTGCCAACGGGTCCACGTCAGGCTGACCCATCGTTACGATTTCGCGTTTGATCCGTACCTTCATTTTCCCAAACGGAGGAACCTCGGAATGCGCGATCTTGTGCTCTAAATCTGCACAACCGGGTAGGGCGCGCAGGTGCGTCAGGATGGCATCGATAGCCGCCTGAGACGGCCCCGCGATTGTTCCGTTAACCCCTTCGGCCGCTAATAAAAGCGTTCCGGTGATCTCTTTCTCAAGACACAGCTTTAACAGCGCGGGCTTTAAACCTGCGGGGTTATCAAAACGGGCAAAGTGATAGAGTGCAGCAATGGTATACATGCTAGCGAAATACGCCTCTGGGGGGCTGTTGTGCAAGGGGTCAGTAGGGTAAAAACGCACCTACTTTGGCCCCAAAATGCAAAGGAAGCGCTATGCACGCCCTAATTGTTATCGATCTCCAGAATGATTTTTGCGAAGGCGGTGCCTTGGCGGTTGCTGGGGGTAGCGAAATCGTTGGCGGAATCAATGCCCTTATGGGGGATTTTGATGCTGTTCTGCTCACGCAGGATTGGCACCCGAAAGGGCATTCATCCTTTGCGTCCAGCCATGCCGATACGGATCCGTTCACGCTCACCCAGATGCCTTATGGCGCCCAGATGCTTTGGCCTGACCACTGTGTTCAAGGAAGCGATGGAGCAGCTTTCCACCCTGATCTCGATACCGATCGTGCTGACCTGATTATCCGCAAAGGTTACAACCCTGCTATCGACAGCTATTCCGCGTTTTTCGAAAATGACCAAACGACTCCAACCGGTCTAGAAGGCTATCTGCGCACACGTGGCATTGACGAAGTAACTCTGGTTGGTCTTGCGCTGGATTACTGCGTAAATTTCTCGGCCGTTGATGCGGCGAAATTAGGGTTCAAAACCCGCGTGAGAACCGATCTGTGCCGCGCCATTGATATGGATGGATCCCTTGATCAAGCGATACAGGCCATGACGGCCGCCGGAGTTGCGTTGGACTAACGACTTGCCCCCCTTCTCAGCTTAAGCCACAAAACACCGGCCCAACGGAGCCTTTACCAATGGTAGATATCGCAACCCGCGTCTGGAACCACAAATGGAAGATCGATCCAATCGTTCGATCTTTGATTGATACAGACTTTTATAAGCTTTTGATGTGTCAGTCTATTTTCAGAAATAAGCCAGACACACAGGTGACTTTTAGCCTGATAAACCGCTCAAAACATGTGCCGTTGGCCCATCTTATCGATGAGGGAGAGTTGCGCGAACAATTGGATCATGTGCGCTCTCTGTCGCTGAGCCGTGGTGAATCGACGTGGCTGCGCGGGAACACATTTTATGGAAAGCGGCAGATGTTTCGGCCGGATTTCATGGAGTGGTTCGAAAATCTGCGCCTGCCGCCCTACCAATTGGAACGCAAGGGCGACCAATATGAACTAACGTTTGAGGGCAAGTGGCACGAAGTTATGCTGTGGGAAATTCCCGCCCTAGCCATTCTGATGGAGCTTCGTGGGCGCGCTGCTATGAATGGCATGGAAAAGTTTGAACTACAGGTTCTTTACGCGCGTGCGATGACCCGCGTTTGGGAAAAGGTGGAAGCGCTGCGCGATGTGCCTGACCTTTCCATTGCCGATTTTGGTACCCGCCGCCGCCATAGCTATCTTTGGCAGGACTGGTGCGTTCAGGCGATGAACGAAGGTCTGGGGCGTAAATTTACAGGCACTTCAAACTGCAAAATCGCGATGAAGCGAGAATTGGAAGCAATCGGTACAAATGCCCATGAATTGCCGATGGTTTACGCAGCTCTAGCCAAAGACGACAAGGCGCTGTTTCAGGCCCCCTATGACGTTCTTCAGGATTGGCACGACGAACACGAAGGAAATCTACGGATCATTTTGCCTGACACCTACGGTTCGCAAGGGTTCTTGGATAATGCACCAGATTGGCTGGCTGGTTGGACAGGAATCCGGATCGATAGCGGTGATCCGGCTACCGCTGCGCAACAAGCCATTGATTGGTGGAAATCTCGGGGCGAAGATCCGCGCAAAAAGCGGGTCATCTTTAGCGACGGTTTGGACGTGGCAAAGATCAAAGAACTACATAATCAGTTCGCGGGAAAAACAGCTGTCTCCTTTGGCTGGGGTACGTTGCTGACTAATGATTTCCGTGGGCTTGTCCCCGAAGACGCGTTAGCGCCGTTTAGCTTGGTCTGCAAAGCGGTCAGTGCAAATGGATCGCCTACCGTGAAACTGTCTGATAACCCAAGCAAAGCGATGGGCCCACAGGAAGAGATTGAACGCTACAAACGTGTTTTCAATCTGGGTGAGCAGGACGCGCAGGACGTGATTGTATGACCACAACCCATGAAGCCGATGAAGATCTTCGCAACCAAGACATCCTGATCTACGTCAACGGAGAGCTAAAGCCGCGCGCAGAGGCCACCGTCTCGGTTTATGACAGCGGCTTTATGCTGGGTGACGGTATGTGGGAAGGAATGCGGCTCTATGATGGGGTCTGGGCGTTCTTTGACGAACATATGGATCGGTTCTTTAACTCTTGCAAAGCGGTGTCTTTGGACGTTGGCATGGATAAGGATGGCATTGCCGAAGCCATGCGCATGACGGCAGAGGCGAACAACATGCACACCGATGTGCACTGCCGACTGATGTTAACCCGTGGTGTGAAGGTAAAACCGTTTCAACACCCGTCGCTCTCCCAAAGCGGCCCGACGTTGGTGATCATCATGGAGCATTCCAAACCTGTCGAAAAGCTCAGCTCGCAGGGTATTCGTCTTGCGACTGTGCCGCAGGTTCGTGGCCTACCGATGTCACAGGATGCCAAATTCAACAGCCATTCCAAACTGAACTGTGTGATCGCTTGTTTGCAGGCGGAACAGGCAGGCGCGGACGAGGGGCTGATGCTGGACCCGCATGGGTTTGTGAACACGACAAACGCCTGCAATTTTTTCATCGTCCGCCGAGGAGAGGTTTGGACCTCGACCGGTGATTACTGCATGAACGGCGTCACCCGCCA